>JBDRMP010000072.1:0-41482 GCA_043811995.1 Planctomycetota bacterium | reverse complement strand
CGGGCCTCGAAGGCATCGGCTGTTTTTTTTACAGGGGGGTAAATAAAGAACGCATCTTTCAGTCAAATACCCTCGTCTGCCTCTGTCTACGGCCTATGTTTTACAATGGAAAAATCTTTAAATTTCGGCAGGTAGGCATTTGACATATAGGGAAAATCGGCTAAAATGCTGGTTTACCTGTAGATAGTGGAGATGGTATGAAGACGTTTTTAATGAAAGAGCAGGACGTAGAGCGGAAGTGGTGGCTTGTGGATGCCGATGGGCTGGTTTTGGGCCGGATGGCGACCAAGATAGCCCTGATGCTGATGGGCAAGCACCGGCCGACATATACGCCCGGCGTTGACTGCGGCGATTTTGTTGTAGTGGTGAACGCCGACAAGGTCCGCGTTACGGGCAATAAGGGCGAGCAGCGGGAATACGATTACTACACGCATTACCCCGGCGGGCACCGATGCAAGAGCTTTGCGGAGATGTTTGCCACCAAGCCGGAGAAGGTAATCGAGCTGGCGGTGAAAAGGATGCTGCCGAAGAACAAGCTGGCGAGGCGAATGATATTGCGGCTTAAAGCTGTTCGCGGGCCTGAGCACGACCACCAGGCACAGAAGCCGGAAAAGATAACGATATAATCGTTTAGAGAGATAAGAGGATATGGCAAAAGCAGAAGAAACAAGCGTAAAGACAGCAGTAGCGGCAACGGTGGCAGCTCCCGCGGCACAGCCGATAGTCAAAGGCCCGGACAAGAGCGGATTTTACTGGGGGACCGGAAGAAGAAAGACCTCGGTGGCGAGGGTCCGGCTGAAACCCGGCGAAGGCAAGATGCTGATTAACAAAAGAAAACTTGAAGAGTATTTCAGGACCGACCAGAACAGGGCCGCGGTGATGGCGCCTTTAGCGGCGGCGAAGCTGGAGAAGTCGTTCGACGTGTTTGTGAACGTTCGCGGCGGCGGGACAACAGGGCAGGCAGGCGCAACCGTGCTGGGTATCGCAAGGGCGCTTAAAGGCTATGACCCCAATTTACTCCAGATGCTACGTGACGGCGGATATCTGACCCGCGACCCGAGGATGGTCGAGAGGAAGAAGCCCGGACAGTCGGGAGCGAGAAAGAGGTACCAGTTCTCGAAACGTTGATTTGCAAACATTTTGTTGCGATACTACAATGCCGTTGGGAACAAACTCGACGGCATTTTTTTATGGGAAGGAATGAATATGATAAGAGTGGCGATAATCGGGGCAAGCGGTTATACCGGCGCAGAGTCGATTGAGATACTGCTGCGGCACGGCGAGGCGAAGCTGACGTATTTGAGTGCGCTGCCTGAGGAATGCGGGAAGGTGTCGGATATATTCGGGCGATTCAAAGGCCGATGCGAGATGCAGGTGGAGCCGCTGGATTTGAACAAGTTAGCTGAACTGGCGGATGTTGCGTTGTGTTGTCTGCCGCATAAGGTATCGATGGGGTTTGTGCCTAAGATGCTGGATGCCGGGCGGAAGGTGATTGATTTCAGCGCGGATTATCGGCTGAAGGACGTTGCTGTTTACGAGAAGTTTTACGGCGTTAAGCATACGGACACAGGCAATCTGGCGAAGGCGGCGTTCGGGCTGCCGGAGTTGTTCCGCGAAAAGATAAAGGGTGCGAAGCTGGTTGCCAACCCGGGGTGTTTTCCGACGGGGGCGGTTCTGGCGATTGCGCCGCTTTTGAAAGAAGGGCTGATTGAGCCGGATGTTATCGTCAACGCCGTGACGGGGATATCGGGCGCGGGCAAAAATCCCTCGACCAAGTTTCATTATCCGAATATGAACGAGAATATTTTCGCATACGGTATCGGGACGCATCGTCATATGCCTGAGATGGAGCAGATTGCGACCGAGGTTGCGGGTAAATCCGTGTCGGTTCTGTTTCAGCCGCACGCCGGGCCTTTCGACCGCGGGATACTTTCGAGTGTTTATTGCAAGCCGAAGGGTAAGGTGGCGAATGAGCAGTTGGCGAAGCTCTATAAGGATTTTTACGCGGGTGAGCCGTTTGTGCAGGTCTGCGCGGGCAGCCCGAATGTCAAGGACGTTGCCGGGACGAATTACTGCCATGTTTTTGCGACGGTTGTGAAGGGGACGGTCATGTGCTTCTCGGCCATCGATAATCTTATCAAGGGCGCATCGGGCCAGGCGATTCAGAATATGAATATCATTTTCGGTTTGGATGAAACGCTTGGACTGAAATAGCCACAGAGGCCTCGGTTTTTTTTAGCCACAGAGCACACAGAGGTCACAGAGAAATAAAAATAAGTTTTTATGAAATGGCTTAAAAGGATTTGCCTGGAAGTATGGAGCAAAGTTAAACGTCTGTTTGGCAAGAGAAAGATGGCGATTGAAGAAACAATTAATGCGTGGTTTGACGGCACCGATGTGCAGATTCACGACAAAATCAATAGTTCAAGTCCGACGGATAGCTTATGTGATGCTCTGTGGCTAAAAAAGTTGTTCTTTGTGGCTTAAAATAAAAAGGAAAGCTCTGTGGCTTTAAACGCATTGAAAGTAGCGACGTGTCAGTTTGCGGTGAGTCGTTCGATAACGAGAAACTCGCGGCAGATTTGCGCCCAGATACAAAAGGCGAAAAAGGCAGGGGCGGAAATTGTGCATTTTCCGGAATGCGCGCTGAGCGGCTACGTCGGGTTCGATTTTCCCAATTTCGACGGGTTTGACTGGGAGCTTCTCAATAAGGAGACGCTCAAAGTGGCGGGTCTGGCGGGGAAATTGAGGGTGTGGGTTGTGTTGGGCAGCGTTCATCCGCTAAGGAGTCCTGATAAACCATATAACTGCCTTTATCTGATAAATCCCGACGGGGACATAGTTGACCGATACGACAAGCGGTTTTGCACGGCAGGGGAGCTGCGGCGGTTTAAGCCGGGAAATCGGTTTGTGATTTTCACAATAAATGGCGTGAAGTGCTCGCTATTGATTTGTTTCGATTTGCGTTTTCCTGAGGTTTACAGGGCGTTATATAAGCAGGGGGTCAACTGCGTGCTGCAATCGTTTTACAACGCGAGGCAGAAAGGGCCGAGCGTGCATACGCATATTATGCGGCAGACGATGCAGTGCCGGGCGGCGACGAACCATTTCTGGGTGAGTATGTCGAACGCGTCAGGGTATTACTCGCCGTATCCGTCGTGTTTTATACAGCCGGATGGCGTGATTATGAGGCAGTTGAAACGGAACAAGCCGGGCGTTATGGTCAACACGGTTGATTTGAGTAAGAAATTTTATGACCCGATGGTCGGATTTCGTGAGTTGGCAATTGAAGGCAAACTCAGCAACGGCTGAAAGATAGAGTTGTTTTGTGATAGATATTATAATTGTTACAGGATTGAAATTATTCTGTAGAAAGGAGTTTAAATGTCATTCCGAGCGATAGTAGCGAGTCGAGGAATCTGTTTATTTCAGCAGATTTCTCCGCTCAGCCCCGATAAATCGGGGCTTCGGTCGAAATGACAGATTGTCTTTTATGCAGAGCAGATTTAAATGACAAAAAAACGGACTACATTAGAGGATTTGGACGAAGAGTTCCGTAAATCAGCAGAGGGGCGGCCCTATGAGGAAGTGTTGGCACTTAATGATTTGTTTGTCGCAAAGGCCTTTTCACTGGGAATTTTTAGTGATGATAATATCCTCGACGGTCTCGATGACCTTATTAAACTTGTTAAGAAAATACATAGTTTGAAATGTTAATAGATTTTCATGAGAGGAATTAGAAAACAATGAATACGACGATAACTGCTCCTCGCGGTTTTCTTGCGGCGGGGGTGAAGTGCGGGATAAAGAAATCGGGCAATTTCGATTTGGGATTGATTGTCTGCCCGAGCGGGGCCAAGGCGGCGGGGGTGTTTACGACAAACAAAATCACGTCGGCGGCGGTGCAGATTAGTAAAAAGCACGTTAAAGCTGCGACTATTTACGCGGTGGTCGTCAATTCCGGTAACGCGAACGCCTGCACGGGCGAGCGCGGGATTAAAAATGCAGTAAAGATGTGCAGCGAGACGGCGTATTTCGTGAAGCGTGAAGCGTATCTCGAAAGAAACACAAAGCACAAGATACGAAATACAAGATACGAACCACGAGATGTTCTTGTTGCTTCAACTGGAATCATCGGGGAGCAGTTGCCGATGAAGAACGTCATTATGGGTATTGCGGATGCGGTGGGGGGGCTTTCGGATTCGGCCTTGGCAGGGATGAATTTCACAAAGGCGATAATGACGACGGATACAAAGCCGAAGCTGGCCTGTCGGCGTGTTGAGATATCGGGCAAAAAAGTCACCATAGCAGGGACAACCAAAGGGGCGGGAATGATTGGCCCGAATATGGCGACGACGCTTTGCTTTATCACGACCGATGCTGCGATTACAAAGCCATTGTTGTCAAAAGCGCTTAAGGCAGCGATAGGCGAATCGCTCAACAAGCTGACCGTTGACGGCCATCAGAGCACAAACGATACGGCGATAATTCTTGCCTCGGGCCTTGCGGGGAATCGGCCTATTACCAAACAGTCCGGCGAATATGAGAAATTTACCAAGGCCCTCGTCGATTTATGCGAGGACCTTGCGAAACAGATGGCTCTGGATGCCGAGGGCGCGACGCGGATGTTCAAGGTTATTGTAAAAGGGGCAGCGACAAAGGCCGAGGCCGCCAAGGCGGCGCGGGCAGTCGCGGATTATGATTTGGTCAAGTGTGCCGTGAATGGCGGCGACCCGAACTGGGGAAGAATTATCTGTGCGGTCGGCTCATCGGGGGTGAAGCTCAATCAAAAGAAGATGTCCTGCAAGCTTGATGACTTAGCTGTATTCAAAAACGGTTCGCCGACGAATTTTGACCGGCACAAGGCAAGCAAAATCGTCTCGCAGAAAAGCCACACAATAACGGTTGATTTGGGCGCGGGCAAATCCGGTGATTTCTGCTACGGCTGCGATTTGAGCAAGGGTTACGTTACCATCAACGCGGAATACCACACGTAGAAGACAGCGTTCAGCCCAGCTTCGCCTATCCGGCTACGCTAAAAGCTATGCCGTGATAAAAAGGGCTACGCCGAGGCAAGCGTGTAGCGTATAGCGGGTAGTTCAAATTGCCAATTTCCGATTGTCGGTTGTCGATTTAAAGACAGAAGGATGAAGACGGAAGGAGGCATTGCGGAGTTCGGATAGTAGATTTTGGATTTTAAAAGAGATTGCTTCGTCGCTAAACTCCTCGCAATGACAAAACTTACGTTTCTATATCATTTTGTTGGGTCGTTCAAGCTACAACGAAGATACCGCCAGTAGATGAATATCATAGCGAGGATTGCGCCGATGAGGTCGGCTATTAGGTCGAGGGCGGTGTTGACGTAATCGCCGACGCCTGATTCGGGGACGGTAGCAGCAACGAGGGCCTCGACGATTTCGTTGAAGGCGCCGACTCCCAAGCCGGCCATTATGACCACAATCGATAATGCGACGAAATGCTGTCCCGATTTCATCGGGATTAGCAAAGGCCTGAGCAGGTCAAACATTGTCAGCGTTGCGACGGCGAATCCCCAGGTGTGAACGAGCTGGTCGTATCGCAGGATGGGGTATTTTTGCGAGAGAGGGACGAGGATGATTTCGTAAAGCAGCGTGCCATTTATATGAACCGAGCCACCGGCCAGGTGCATAGCTGACCAGACGGTCAGGCCGATTAGCGTTGGGATTGAATAGCGAACTTTGAAAAACGTCGCCGCTATAAGGGCGAGGCATACGATTATGACGCCTACGTAAATTATGAATTCGTAATTTTTTCGGAGGAGAAATGCCGTGCCGAATGCGACCAGCAGGCAGAGGTTTATGACAAGTAAAACACTATGACCGATTGTGATTTTATTGTTCATCGTTATTGTCGTCGCGCCATTCGGAGTCGAGGCGGCCTTTGTCTGTCGGGCGATTCCGAACTAATCGACCGGGCTTGCGAATTCCGGCCGGCCAGATGTATAAAAGGATTAAAAGCAAAACGGCCAGCAGCATTACGGCGGGATAGAGGACGGGGTTTTGGGGGACGATTGAGGGATGCAGGATTGTGGCGGTGAGCAGGCCGATGATAGCGCCGCCGAGGTGCGCATCGTGGCCGATGTTGCCCATTTGAGTGCGTATGCCGAAAAAAGAGATGAGTATAAAGAGGACGGCGTATATGTGGGCGGGGATGGGGAAGGGTATGAAAAAAAGCATCACAGACGTGCCGGGCAGAAGAAAAATGCAGGCAAAAATGACACCGCAGACGCCGCCTGAGGCGCCGAGGGCGTGGTAATCTTCGTTTCGGTGAATTAAAAGCGCGAGTATGCCGCCGCCTATGATAGCGGCGAGGTAAATTGTCAGGAACGTCAGCGGGCCGAAGAGCAGTTCGATTGCTCTTCCGAAGGAATATAAGCTGAACATATTAAAGAGCAGGTGCATCCAGTCAGCGTGCAGGGCGCCGCTCGACAGGACGCGGTAGTATTGTTTGTCATCGAGAATCGACCGTGTGCTGAACAGGAAATGGCGAAGAAACGGCGGGTTGACGAACCCCCTGTAGGAGAAATATCCCGTAATGGCGATGATGACTATGTTTGTTATTGCCAGCGGTTCGTTCATAATTGGGCCGAAACAGGTTAAGTCCAGTTTTCAAAAGGAATTGTAAACGGCGGGGAGGGGATAGTCAATGGCCGGCTCAACACCGATGCGTTGCAGGCAGAGCGATTTAGGGTGCGGTTTGGGACCGTCTATTTGTGTGGAAAATACTTGAAAAGCCCGATGTATTTATTAAACTGCTATGTTTTTACGTTCCCGAATAAACATTAGAGTGGTTTGAGGTAAGGAGAACATAAAGTGAAAGTGGAAAGGATTGGAATGATAGGATGCGTTTTGGCATTCGCCTCGACGTGCTTTGCGGCTGAGACATCCCCGGCAGAGGCGGCAGATGTCGCTGAGGCCGCGGTTGGCGCGATACCGTGGCTTTGGTGGGTGGCCCCTATTAGTTCGCTGCTGGGGCTGGCAGTCGCGTATTATTTCTACAAGACAATGATGGCCTCAGAGAAAGGCAACGAAAAGATGGAAGCCATCGCCGGTTATGTTCGCGAGGGCGCCTACGCATATCTATTCAGGCAGTATAAAGTAGTGGCCCTGGTGTTTCTGGTGTTGTTTGCGATATTTGTGTGGCTTGCCTACGTCGGCATGCAGAATCCTTTCGTGCCGGTGGCTTTTGTTACGGCGGGTTTTTTCAGCGCGTTGTCTGGCTTTTTCGGGATGAAGAGCGCAACGATGGCGTCGAGCAGGACCGCGCAGGGCGCGATTCACAGTTTGAACAGGGCGTTGCAGGTGGCCTTCCGTTCCGGGGCTGTGATGGGTCTTGTAGTTGTCAGTTTCGGACTGCTCAATATCACGTTCTGGTACTGGCTTCTGGACCGGATAGTTTATACGCCTGAGCATATGCAAAGCGGCCTGGTTCTGTGGGGATTGACCTTAGTCAGGGCGGGTATGGACCCATCGCATAAATTAGCGGAAATTACCACGACAATGATAACGTTCGGTATGGGGGCATCGACCCAGGCGCTGTTCGCACGCGTCGGCGGCGGTATCTATACAAAGGCGGCAGACGTCGGTGCGGACCTTGTCGGCAAAATCGAGGCGGGAATCCCCGAGGACGACCCGCGCAATCCCGCAACAATCGCAGATAACGTAGGGGATAACATTGGCGACGTGGCAGGTATGGGCGCTGATTTATTCGAGAGCTACGTGAATTCGATTTTGGCGGTGGCGGCACTTGGTGCGGCCTTATCGGCAAATATACTCGCCGCAAAAGGAATAGACCCACTTAAGGCGGTGCTTGCTCCATCGGTGGTGGCGGGTATCGGCACATTGCTTTCTATATTCGGCATTTTAATCGTGCGATGTAAAGAAGACGCTTCTCAGAAAAATCTTCTGCGTGCCCTGCTGATGGGGACGCTGTCAAGCTCGGTCCTTGTTGTTGTAGCGATGGCGGTTCTTGCGTGGGCCGGCTGGATAACGTGGGGCATATTCGGGTCGGTTGTGGTCGGTTTGGCCGCAGGCGTGCTGATAGGGCAGTTCACGGAGTATTATACCTCCGATGAATACAGGCCGACGCGTGAGATTGCCGAGGAGGCCCAGATGGGGACGGGAACGCTGCTGATTACAGGTTTTGCAAACGGTATGATGTCGTCGGGGCTGCCAGTTGTGACGATAGCCATTTCTATTATAGCCGCATTCGGTTTTGCAGGCGGTTTTACGGATATGTCTCTTGGATTATACGGCATCGGCTTTGCGGCGGTGGGTATGTTATCGACTCTGGGCGTTACGCTGTCGACCGATACCTACGGCCCGATTGCAGATAACGCGGGCGGCAACGCTGAGATGTCAGGGCTTGGTCCTGAGGTTCGCAAAAAGACAGACGCCCTTGATGCACTGGGCAATACTACCGCGGCGACGGGCAAAGGATTTGCAATCGGTTCGGCGGCTTTGACGGCCATGGCGCTAATCGCGGCCAATATCGAGGAGATCCGTATATGGATAGCCCGGCTGGCAGAGGAGGCGCCGGACGGGATTTACAAGGTGGGGGAGGTTCTTTTTTCGGCGCCGCAGAAACATGTCGAAGGTACCGTAAATATTGCGACGGCCCATATTACCGATTTGCTTGTTGCTTATGACCTGACAATAATGAATCCGCGTCTTCTGGCGGGCCTGTTCCTCGGTGCGATGATGGCATTTTTGTTCTGCGCACTGACGATGAAGGCGGTGGGCAGAAACGCCGGCAGAATCGTCGAAGAAGTCCGCAGGCAGTTCAGGGAAATACCGGGCATTATGGAAGGCAAGGCCAAGCCGGATTATGCAAGCTGCGTCTCGATAGTAACGGCCGGAGCTCAGAAGGAAATGATACTGCCGTCGCTGCTGGCTATTATAGTGCCGGTGGTAATAGGCATTGTTCTGGGCATACCCGGTTTAATGGGACTTCTGGCAGGGGCGCTGTCGTGCGGTTTTGTTACCGCAGTCACGCTGAACAACGCGGGCGGCGCATGGGATAACGCCAAAAAGTATATCGAGAAGGGCAATCTCGGCGGCAAGGGCTCCGATGCCCATAAGGCGGCAGTCGTTGGCGACACCGTCGGCGACCCGTTCAAAGACACATCGGGCCCGAGCTTGAATATTCTTATAAAGCTGATGAGTATGGTTTCGCTGGTCTTCGCCGGTGTGATACTGAAATTCGCGCCGATTGTGGGGAATTGGCTGCACCTGCGATAAGCGACGCGGGTTGACTTTTGACTTGTATGGACGTAATCTATAGGGGTGGCTTTTAATCAGGCCACCCCTGTTTTTTTATCATTGGAGATAATTTGGTAAGAAGGGTAAATCGAAAGGCGAAGGCCGTGGCAGTCGCCGCGGCGAAACTTGCCGGCGAGCGGCACTGCACTGATATCGTCGTGCTTGACCTGCGGAAAGTGGCCGATATGACGGATTACTTCGTAATCGTTACCGGCACAAGCGACAGGCAGATGCGAAGCGTCGCGGATGAGATAACGGACCTGGCGAAGAAAAAAGGGCTGTCGCTTTTCGGAAGGGCCGGCTACGAGCAGGGCCACTGGGTGCTCATCGACTTTATCGACGTTGTCGTTCACATCTTTGACAGCAAGTCACGCGGCTACTACGACCTCGAGCTGCTCTGGGGCGACGCCAAAAAATTGAGAATTTAGAATTTAGAATTTTACAGGTCGGTAGGGATGCAGTCCGTTCTTAATATACTCGAAGAAAGAATAAGCAAGGTGATTGCAGAAGTGGCGGGGCGGGAGATCTGCGTCGCTTTAGTGAAGCCGGCTACGGACGCTAAGTTCGGGGATTATCAGGTCAATGGCGTTATGCCTCTGGCGAAACAGCTCAAAACCAATCCTCGAAAACTCGCTGAGCAAATCGTTGCAAAACTCGATATAAGCGACATCTGCGAGCAGCCGGAAGTGGCAGGGCCGGGATTTATCAATCTGCGACTGAAGCCGGAGTTTATAGCAGACAACTTGGCGCAGGTAAGCAAAGACGCCGAGCGATTGGGCGTAGAAAAGGCCGACAAGCCGAAGACAATCGTCGTTGATTTTTCATGCCCCAACATCGCCAAGCAAATGCACGTCGGCCATTTACGCAGCACAATAATCGGCGACTGTATCTGCCGACTGCTTGAATTCCAGAACCATAAGGTCATCCGCCAAAACCACATCGGCGACTGGGGAACACAATTCGGGATGCTTGTTATGCATCTTTTTGAACAGGTATCCTTTAAAATGGAAGACGAGAATCTGAAGGATATCACAGAATCAATTGATCGTTTTGATATCAATGATTTAGAACAATTTTATAGAGAAGCAAAAGCGCAATTTGATAGTGATGAAGTATTTAGACAACAAGCCCGTAAATGCGTTGTGGAGTTACATGAGCAGTCCAACAAACATACGATTCATTTATGGAATCATATTGTACAAGAGTCAAGAAAACATTATCAGCCGATATACAACCTCCTTGGTGTGCTGTTAAATGAATCTCACGAAAGAGGCGAGAGTTTTTATAAGGATATGCTGGCGGATGTTGTTGAGGAGTTGAAGAAGAAAGGTTTGGCGGTGGAGTCGGAAGGGGCGGTGTGTGTTTTTCCGGAAGGGTTTAAGGACAAGGAGGGTAAGCCCTTGCCTGTGATTGTGCAGAAGAGCGACGGGGCGTATCTGTATGCGACGACGGACTTGGCGGCGATTAGATATCGTGTTACCGGTATAGAATACGAAGGGGAAAAATATAAGGCAGATAAAATCATATATGTAACAGATGCACGGCAGAGTTTACATTTTCAGATGGTCTTTAAGGTGGCGGAGACGGCTGGGTGGCTCAAAGGAGACGGCAAGAAAGTTGAACTCGTCCACGTTACCTTTGGCAGTGTTCTTGGCGAAGGCGGCAAGCCGTTAAAGACGCGTTCGGGCGAGAATGTAAAACTGAAAGAGCTTTTGGATGAGGCGGTAGCGCGGGCACATAAGATTGTTGAAGAGAAGAACCCGGACTTATCCGAAGATGAAAAGGACAAGATTGCGAGGGCCGTGGGGATTGGCGCGGTGAAGTATGCCGATTATTCAAATAACCGCATGAGCGACTATATCTTCAGTTTCGACAAGATGTTAGCGATGGAGGGCAACACAGCCCCGTATATGCAGTATGCCTATGCGAGGGTCAAGTCGATTAACCGAAAAGGCAAAGAGAGGGGAATAGACGTTGATAAGGAATTGGCCGGCATAAAGGAGCTAAATATCAGCGAGCCGAGTGAATTGGATTTGGCCAAGCATCTGATTCGTTACGGCGAGGCGGTGTCGGCTGCGGCGGGCGATTACAGGCCGAATTACCTGACAAGTTACCTTTACGACCTCGCGCAGAGGTTCAGCGTGTTTTACACGAATTGTCCCGTTTTAGATGCCGGGCCGGGTAAAAGACCGACGCGGCTATTGCTCTGTGATTTGACCGCGAGAACAATCAAGCACGGCCTGCATAGCTTATTAGGTATTGAAGTCATTGAGCAGATGTAGGAGCTAAAAAGAATCAAACTGGATTCCCGCTTTCCGAAACGGGCTCTGCGCTTCGCTTCGTGTCGCAGGAATGACAATGTGTGAACGCAATGAAGATAGTCAGTAAAGATTTTCATATAAGCACAAGAAATCGAAATGAGTTTGTGGATATCACAAACCAGGTGGCGTCGTTTGTGAGTAAGGCAGGCGTCAAGGAGGGCGACGCGATAGTGTATTGTCCCCATACGACGGCGGGCATAACGATAAATGAGAACGCCGACAGGGCGGTTGTTCACGATATCTTATTGACACTTGAGGAATTGATACCGCATCTCCGTGCCGGCTACCGTCACGGCGAGGGCAATTCCGATGCTCACTGCAAAAGCTCTATTGTCGGCTGCAGTCAACAGATTTTAATCAAGGGTGGTCAACTGTCGCTTGGGACGTGGCAGGGGATTTTCTTTTGCGAGTTTGACGGGCCTCGCAGCAGGTCGTTTTCGGTTCAGGTCAGGGGGGAGTAGCGTGGCGGAAGACAACGACCAGAAGAAGGGTTTTCGCAACGTCATCATTTTAAGCTTCGTCAGTTTCCTCAACGACCTCAGCAGCGAAATGATAATGCCTATTCTGCCTATGTTTCTAAAATCGCTGGGCGCGACGGGTGAGATTATCGGATTAGTCGGCGGGTTGCGAGACAGCTTGTCTGGCATACTTAAGATTGTTTGCGGGTACTGGTCCGACAAGACGGGCAAGCGCAAGATATTTGTTTATTGGGGTTATGGTGTCTCGACGGTTTTCAAATTGCTGCTCGCTATCTCGAAGACGTGGCCTGTCGCGGTTGTTTTTGCTTCTCTTGAACGGATTGGGAAAGGACTACGAACCGCGGCACGAGACGCGATAATAGCTGACTCGGTTGCGACCAAGCGAGGAAAAGGTTTCGGGATTCACCGCGGCTTTGACACCTTCGGTGCGATTCTGGGTTCAGCCATATCTTTTCTGCTTCTTTGGTTTGCCGGTTTTCAGCTCCATACGATAATTCTTGTTGCCGGCGTTATCGGCCTGGCGTCGTTGGCGCCGCTTCGTTTTGTCAAAGAGCCCGAAATACGAAAGCAGAATACAAAATTGAAAATCGGTCTGGCGATGCTTCCCAGACCGTTGAAGCTGTTCATCGTGGTCGCCGGCATTTTTTCTCTGGGTAATTTCAGTTATATGTTTTTTGTGTTGAAAGCGCAGCAATTGTTTACCGGCAAATTGTCAATAGCTGCTCCCATTCTTCTCTATGTGCTTTTCAACATTTTTTACAGCGCTTTGGCTGTGCCTATCGGGTCGCTGTCGGACAGGATAGGTCGGCAGGCGGTCATTATTTTCGGCTATTCTTTATTTGCGGTTGTATCGCTCGGTTTTGCATTCAGCAGCTCGCTTTGGCTTTTTATAGTTTTGTTTGCGCTTTACGGCGTGGTATTCGCGGCCGTGGACGGCACCGAAAGGGCTTTTGTGTCCGACCTTGCGGGCGGCAATCTGAAGGCGACCGCTCTTGGGGCATATCATACAGTAACCGGTTTGGCGGCATTGCCTGCAAGTTTGATGGCCGGATTTTTATGGGAGCGTGTTTCGCCTGCTGCCACCTTCATTTTCGGCGGCGTAACGGCCCTTGTGGCCATTATGGTATTTTTCGCATTCCGCAAAGGTCTTGCCGGGTCCGGGCAAGGGGCGCAAAAATAAGGCGAGGAGGTGGGACCGGCTGGGGGGGAAACCGGAGTGCCACGCTACCTCGCCGAGGTCCGTGGACTGCCAGAGGCGGTTCGATATTACTCACCAAAGGCAGTTTTATCGCTATTTAATTATCGGCAAAAACTGAAACATAACTTACCCCCTAACGGCTGTCAAACAAAAAGCGTCCCCGCCAGTGATTTTCCAAACGGAGCTTGTTCACACTAATCTGCCTGAGTGTCTATTAATATACACCTTTTTGACTGAGAACGCAAGAAAAAAATGTTTTTTCGCCGGTCTTTTGGAACGTTCAAAACCTTTGCCTAAATCTGCCAAACGCGCTTGAAACCAATGGCATGTTGGCTTACATTACTCACTGTTAATAATAATTGTAATCGCAGGATGGGCCAAGGCCCACGGAATCTATCGCATGGTTTTTTATGGTAAAGATTGGCGAACGCATTAAACGTGTAAAGGAAACAATCTCCTCGGCCTGTGCGCGAGCGGGCAGAGACCCTGCCGAGGTTACCCTCGTAGTGGTTACAAAATCCGCAACGCTTGAGGCAGTCGAGGAGGTAATACGCCTGGGGATAGTTGACCTCGGTGAAAACAGGGTTCAGCAGTTGAAGAAGGTTTATTCCCAGGTTGAAGAGCACCTTCAGCAGGCATCCGGCGGACCTTCGACATCCCGGCGGATTCGCTGGCATATGATTGGTCATCTGCAGCGAAACAAAGTGAGGCAGGTTCTGCCTCTTATTACACTGATACATTCCGTCGATACACTCCGGCTGGCCGAGGAAATCAACAGTGCTGCCGCGAGGATGGACATCTGCTCACGGGTGCTGCTGCAGGTCAACACTTCCGAGGAACCGCAGAAGTACGGCGTTCCCGTCGGCGCTGCCCCGCATCTGGCCGAACAGATTCAGACACTGCCTAATCTGAAGCTCGTTGGGCTGATGACGATGGCGCCTCTGACCCATAACAAAGATGTGATTCGAAAATGTTTTATTCGAGCGCGCGAGCTGTTCACTGAGATGCGCGGAGAGAAAATAGTAGGGCAGCAGTTTAACGAGCTTAGTATGGGAATGAGCTCAGATTATGAAATAGCGGTCGAAGAGGGGGCCACTATTCTTCGCATAGGTTCGGCTATATTTTCCGGCTGATGTTGCCCGTTGGCGGGGCCGGCAATATCTTGTCTTATCGCTGATGCCGATATTTTCGGACTTTTCCTGACGTTATCCCCATATTTATGCGCACTTGCGCCAAGACCGCAAAAAATGGCGGCAAAGCGGGATTTTGGCCGATAATGAGCACAGGCGCAAAAAAAAGAAAAAAACAGGCAAAGTGCCGGGCGGAACAAACCGAAACTAATTTTACAAGTTTCTTATGATTACGTTCGGGCACGGTATTATTTGCCGAATTGCTCCGTTGGTTGACCTTTAGGGAATACTGTTGAGACAGAAAAGGGGATAAGAAATGGTCAAGACCGAACTGTTAAGCGCCATCGAGTTGAAGAAAAGCTTTATCGACGTTCTGTACATGACCAACCAGAAGCAGATGCCGCTGGAGATAAAGCGTTTGCTTAAGGAGAGAAATCTTTCTCATCGCCTTCTGCGAATCGACAAGTTCGCCGATGTGCGAGGCAAGCTTGGCCTGGTTGGAACGGTCATTGTGGATGCACAGGATTCGGATTCGGGGCAGCAGCAAAAACTGGCAAGGATAATTGAAACTCTCGAAATGGAGAATATAGGTGTTATCCTGATTACCGATCGCGTCAGGGTCCCGGTTAAAAGTTTCTCCCTTTCACCTGTGAAGAGCAGCTTTACAATGAGCGGTACAACCGAAGCGGTGTCGGTGGATGAGCTTTGGACCAGGGTAAGCGTCAATCTCGCCTACCGCAAAAAGAGCGATGGTATGGCGGTCAAGCCGGCCATTCCGCCAAAGCAGATACAGACCATATATAAAAACAAGCTCGCTGAGCAGCTCAGTATGACAGGAGCGATGGTTGATAACCTCACCGAGCAGCTTCGCCTGGCCGGTCTTGTGCAGCAGGATTTCCTTCCGACGCAGATGCCCAACAGCGACAGGATAAAGTGGGCGACGGTGTTTTTGCCGGCTGAGTGGGTTTCCGGCGATATATATAATGTTGTTCGGATAGACGAGAAGTATATCGGTTTTTATGTGGCCGACGTGGTTGGCCACGGGATGCCGGCGGCGCTATTGACTATTTTCCTCAAGCAGGCGCTGGTGATGCGGACAACAGTCGAGAATACCTATCACATCTTTTCACCTGCGGAAGTGATGAAGAACCTTAACAATCGAATGTCAACCCAGAAACTATCCGGGTATCAGTTCGCAACCTGCTGTTATTGCCTGCTGAACACGGAGACGCTGGAGCTTGCCTACGCCAGAGCGGGGCATCCTTATCCTATTTTTTTAAGGCCTGGAGAAGAGCCGAAACAACTGGAGGTTCGGGGTTCTTTGCTGGGTGTTTTCAAAGATGCCGATTACACGGCGGACACGATTCAGCTTCAGCCGGGCGATAAAATTGTGCTTTACTCCGACGGAGCTGAGTCCTTCATAGGCAGCTTCGATGATTTGACCGGTTTTCATTTCACCGATGAATTCTGCGAGCTTAAGGACTTGTCCGTAATTGAGATGATGGACAGGTTCAATTCTATTGCCCAGAATCAGAACATCGACCCCTCAGAGGTCGATGATATTACTGCAATAGGATTAGAAGTAATCAAATAATCTCCGCAGTCGCCTCATTTTTTGTTCGGGTCAGATATTACCCCGTTCAGTTTCTTCCTGGCCGAATCAGCATTTTTATCGGATGTAAAGCCGACGTGTTGGCCGGCCGTCTCAATAAAGGCCACCTCGAAAAACTACATTGGCAAGGCAAACGAGCCTTGTTTTTGGCTTAAAAATAAGATTTTCCTTCATGAAATTATAGTTTTTAGAGGTGCCCTAAAGGTTTATGCCGTCCGGTAGGGTTTTTGATTAACCTTGCCGATATCTGTGCCGATATGGGAGTGGAACGTGATATAGCCGGGTTTTGGGATTAGGAGAGAACAGATGGGCTTTCAAAACTGGTCTGATGATATTATTCTTGTCGACCTGCCGCGCGAGCCGCGGATGAGAAGTGAGCTCAAGACCCTTTTGGAAATAGTTCGTGACCGTGGCGACTGCGACGTTGTCGTGGATTTCGCCGGCGCAGATATAATGACATCTACGAGCATATCAGGATTGCTGCGGCTGCGAAAACTTCTGGCTGACTGTGGTCATCAGCTTATTTTCTGCAACGTTCCTGCTGCCACGAGAGGTGTTTTTAGCGTTGTCGGCCTGGATGAGGTTTTCGAGTTTGCCGAAGACAAGTTTGGTGCGCTGGCGAGTCTTCAAACATCAACCAAAAATAAACAGAAAGTGTAACGAATCCGGTCGAGAGGAGGGCATAGCGTTTTGCTGATGTTGAGTGTTTGGTCCCATAAAGTTGTTTTGGCCGGTGGCCGTGGAAAGAAAACGGTTCGGTTAAGAAGCCCACGACATAAGCGGTGTAGTGTTTGGCCTGCTTTTTGTCGAGGTCTGCTTTGTTCGGTATACTTTATATGATGAGCGTTACGCTCTTACTATGTATTGTTAGAGAGAGGGGCAACCCCGTCCTGTGTCTAAGCCGTCGGAGCTTGTTTTGCCGCGGTTACGACCTTGTTGGAGGTTGGGAAGGGGGCTTAAGTAAGAGTGTATCGCCTGAGGTATGGAGATGAAAACACCTCAAGAAACAGTCGATACTCCGAAACTGAAAACGACCCATCTTTTCGGTGAGTTTCTGGTTTCGAAGGGTTTGCTTACTCGCCTGCAGTTGAGCAAGGCGCTGGATGAGCAGCGTCGCTACGGAGGCCGGCTGGGCGAGGCGCTGCTGCGTCTGGGGATGATGAACGAAGAGCAGGTTACACAGACGCTGGCTGAGCATCTCTCGATGGAGTATATACACTTTGACGATATGTCAAAAATCGACCTCAACGTCGCCAGGATGCTCGATGAAAGCATTGCAAAGCGGTTCTGCATGGTAGGCGTCGGCGAAATCGGAAACAAGGTCGTAATCGCAATGGCCGACCCCCTTAACGTCATCGCAATCGATACGATAACGCTGAAAATAAAACGTCCCATCAAAGTCGTAATCGGTTCAGCTCAGGAGATACGCAGGGCCATCGAGATAATCTACCACGGCTCCGATGTGGAGGAGCAGCGCCTAAGGGAGCTGGTCCAAACCGAAGTTGACAGGCAGGACCAGGACGACGAAAGAGTTGAATCCATTCTCGAGGAAACCGTAGACGGCGAAAACATCAACGAGGAGGCGGCGACCAAGGCGCCGGTCATTCGTTTTGTTGACCTGCTGCTGAGCCAGGCGGTAAAGAGCAGGGCCAGCGACGTTCATATCGAGCCGCAGGAAAAATCGATGTCAATTCGTATGAGGATAGACGGATTGCTTCGAGAGATGGTGCCTCCGGCCAGGAATATGCAGGGGGCCATCGTTGCGAGAATCAAGATACTGTCGAAACTCAATATTGCGGAGCGCCGCCTGCCGCAGGATGGCCGGCTCAAGATAAGGGCGCCCAACAGAGATATCGATGTCCGTGTTTCGACTCTTCCGACAATATACGGCGAAAAAATAGTGATGCGTATTCTCGACGCGGCTTCTGCGTCCCACGACCTTACCAAGCTCGGTATCGAACCCGAGCTTCTGGCCGTGCTGAAAAACGCCCTGTCTCAGCCGCACGGTATTATGATTGTTACGGGGCCGACCGGAAGCGGTAAAAGCACTACGCTGTATGCCTGCCTCAATTTCCTCAGGGACCCGACAATGAATATTACGACGGTTGAGGACCCCGTGGAATATCGGCTTAAGGGCATTAACCAGGTCCAGGTCAAGCCGGAAATCGACCTTGATTTTGCCTCCTGTCTGCGTTCAATTCTCAGACAGGACCCGGATATAGTTCTTATAGGAGAAATCAGAGATAAGGAAACGGTTGAAATCGCCATAAAGGCGTCATTGACGGGGCACCTTGTTCTGAGCACCTTTCACACCAACGACGCGCCCAGTGCAGTAAGCCGATTGGCTTATATGGGAATAGAGCCGTATCTGCTGGCCTCGTCGCTCAATCTGGTAGTTGCTCAGCGGTTAGTCAGGAGGATTTGCGATAAATGCAAAGAGCCGGTTACGCTCAATAATGAGGTATTGAAGCGGCTCAAAATCGATGCGAATAAGCTGAAAAACACGTCAATCTGTCACGGCCGGGGCTGCAAGTCGTGCGGCAACACGGGGTATTTCGGGCGATTGCCGATATTTGAATTTCTTGTGATGGACCATGAGATGCGGGATTTGGTAATAGCCGGCGGGGCCGAAGCGCGGCTCAGGGCATTGGCGAGGAAAAGGGGATACGGCGGACTTCTCGAAAGCGGAGTAACGAAAATGCTTCAGGGCATGACCACCGCCGAAGAGGTCCTCGGCGTGACGTTTAGCGAGGATATTGGGGATATAGGGGCCGAGCAGCAGGAAAAGGCGGTTGGTGCAACGGATGAGCCAAAGCCGGAGACGTGATTTTTTACTAAAGCGTGGCTGTTTCAAAGACGATGCTTAAATGTTGATTTAACGGCCTGGTAAAAGGGAATTGAAAAGAGCGAGATAGGGAATATTTTGAATGAAGACCTTCAAATATTGTGCGTGTGATACTTCTGGTTCTCGAAAAGACGGACTGACACAGGCCAATTCGGCCAATGACGTCATCGGCTGGCTTCGTGAGCGAGGGTTAACTCCGGTTTCGGTCCAGGAGATAGTGGAAACCATAAAACAAGCCCCGAAAAAGCAGCACCGTGGGCGAATAAAGTCCGCGGACGTTGCGGCGCTTTGCTGGCAGCTGACCACGATGGTCGAGGGCGGTATTCCCATCACCACCGCATTAGAGACCATCTCCTCAGACATTGAAAACCTTCACCTTCAGGAGGTCCTGCGGCATATTCTGGACAAGATGCGAAGAGGGGAGAACTTCTCCGGGGGCATAGCGGAATATCCGAAGGTTTTCGACCAGCTCTCGAAGGCCATCGTAGTTGCAGGGGAGACCTGCGGTAATTTGCCCGGGGCGCTGAAACGGGTCGCCGAGCATTTCGACAGCCGCGACCGCCTGGCCAAAAAGGTCAAAGGCGCAATGGCTTACCCCATCTTTGTTCTGGTTTTCATAGTTCTGATTGTTACGGGCATAATGACGTTCATCATACCGAGGTTCCGCGCCATATTCGACCAGTTCGGGGGCGAGCTGCCCGCGTTTACCCGCGGCTTTATGGGTTTCTACGATTTTATTCGGTTTAACATTGTTTACATATTCGGCTCGGCGTTTCTGCTGTCGTTTGCCGTCATTTTCATATCCAGGACGCCAAAAGGGCACTATTTCTTTTCCAGGATGGCGTTGCGTATACCGCTGATGGGAAAAATCTTCAGCCAGGCCTTCATAGCGAGTTTTTGCAAGACAATGGCGACACTTCTGGCGGCGGGTGTATCCGTCCTTGAGGTGTTCGACATCTTAGCCACGATGACCAAAAACGACGTAATAAAAAACGCGGTTGTGCGCAGCAGAGAACATATCGTCCAGGGCTCAAACGTGTCGCTTAGTTTGGCTACCTCGGGCTTTTTCCCGAATATGGTGGTCAAGATGATTCAGGTCGGCGAGGAAAGCGGTTCGCTGCCCCAGGTCCTCGACAGGACCAGCGATTATTACGAGCGGAAGGTCGATTCCACCATAAGCACGGTGCTGGGCCTGCTCGAGCCAATAATGATTGTAACGGTCGGAGGGATTGTGCTGGTGGTTATTCTGGCGCTGTATCTGCCGATATTCTCGATGGGCGGGACCGGCAGCGGTTAATCACGGGATATAAACGTGAGGAGGTAACAAAGTCACCCTGTAAATTGGCCGATTTGCGCTGTGGCAGGTCGGAAACGGTAATTAACCCATTTTTTAGTTTTTTAGGAGAAAGCAAATGATTAGCAGAAAAGGTTTCACACTTATCGAGCTGATGGTGGTCATATTCATCGTTGGCATCCTGGCTGCGGTCGCCATACCGATTATGCGCGGCAGAATCGACGCGGCCAAGTGGTCGGAAGGCAAGGCCGCTGCGGGTAGCATTCGCACTGCCGCTCGCGCTTGGATTGCCGAGAAAGGTAACGACTTCGGTTTCGCCGCCGCGTATGTCGATCTTACCACCCTCGGCTTTGCTGCCGGCGACCTCGACGGAAAGTACTTCCTTGAAGAGGATTTTGTTTTCGCGATTACAGACGGTGCTGGTTTAGGTGCTCAACCCACTTACACAATCACTGTGGGGCCAAGCACCGCCGCTGAAGGACCGACAGCACCGGCTTCGATGCAGCTCGACGATACCGGAGAATTTACAGATTTGTAAGCTAAACCCCAATTCGCAGGGGCTGGTTTAGTTCTTACGATGCAGTTAAAAGGTGGGGGCCCCTCGAGGCCCCCACCCTTGATGTTCTTTTATATGTCAATCTGAGCGAAGCGAAGAATCCGGCGAAACCGTCCTGAGCAGAGCGAAGGACCTCACTTACATATCAGCCCGGATGTTTCGCTGCGTTCAGCAGGACAGATAAGAACGTATTGAGGTGGATACCTATGATATACAAAAACAGAGACATAAAGTCGGGCTTTACGCTAATCGAGCTGATGGTTGTCATTTTCATTATCGGGATACTGTCCGCCACGGCGATTCCGATGATGAGGGGCCGGATAGACACCTCCAAGTGGTCGGAGGGTAAGGCGATAGCCGGCAGTATTCGCACCGCTACCCGTGCGTATATCTCCGAGAAGGGCAAGGGCCATCTCTATGCCGGAACGACGCTTGCGCAATTGGGTTTTTGCACGGGGGACCTTGCGGGCAAATATTTCAAGGACGGCGATTACACGATTGCGTTCACTGATGTCGGAAGCGGTGCACCGCCGACGTATATCATTACTGTTACGGCAGGCGGCGCCGGCGCTGCTGCACCGTCGTCACCGAGTTCGATAACTCTCATCGATGACGGGACGCTTACCGAGATACCGTAAGGGTTGTTGGCTTGTGCGGCAAAATCCGCCCGCGATAAATCAGGCAAGGGCGTATCGACTGCCGCAGCCGGCTTAAAAGCTCCGACGTGCGATGGTTGAAGAGAGGCGGATTAATGACCGAGAAAGACAGATTAGAAAAAGGTTTAACCCTCGCGGAACTGGCGCTGGTCATTTTTGCCATTGCCGTTCTGTCTGCCGTGGCGATTCCATATATGAGGGGCAGAACCGAAGACGCCAACAAATGGTCGGAGGGCAAAGCGACTGCCTGCAGCATCCGCACCGCCGCCGATAACTACATCAATGAAAAAGGCAGATATTATGATTTTTCAGGTACTGACATCGAGGACCTCGGTTTCAAAGTGAACCTTAACGCCGGAGGCGGGGACCTCGACGGGAAATACTTCACCGACGACTGTTTCAAAATACAGTTTTCCAGAAACGGCGATTACCTGATTACGGTGGATGCCTCAAAATCGACCAACGGCGACCCGCCTTTGAAACCGCGACAAATGACCCTCGACCAGACGGGTAAATTCAGCGAAATACCTTAAAGATTGCAAAAAAATCGGTGTCATTGCTTCGTCGTCCCGGACAAATAGGGACCATTCGCAATGACAAAAAAATTTTTTTTGCCGACGGCAATTTGTTTTTGTGATTATTTGACTTATATTTTATATAGGAAGAGTTTAGGTTTTTCAAAGTCGAGGAGTTGATATTTGCAGGTGTATAATGGGTAATAAGATTAAGTCAATGGCGTTCGGAAAGCGAAAATCAAGAATGGGATTGACCATCGTTGAAGTTATGGTGGCGATGGTAATATTAATCGTCGCGATACTTGGCACGTCAGCGTACCAGTACAGCGCCGCCTTAAACGCCCGCAGGGGTAATTTATTTACAACTGCGTCCAGGACGGCTTTATTGCTCAGCGAGGGCTGGAACGGCGTGTTTGGCGCCAAAAATTTCGACCCGGTCGAGGCCTTTGGAGAACAACTGGCAATCAGTAATGACGCCGGGCCGGACGTTCCGGCCGGGTTTGCTTTATTGGGCAAATACAAGGTCGAACTTGAACGGATTGGCTATTACGCGACCCTGTCCTACAAAGACGTAGCCCCCGGCTTTCGGGCTTTGAGTATCATCGTTAGCTGGGACCAGTTCGGCAAGGGAACCACCACTTTTGAGAGCGCCAATAAATCATACGAGCTGACGGTCTATGTAGACAATCCGGCATAGCCGCTTTTGAAGGCCAGCACATGATGATGGAGAGTTATACGATGCAGTCAATCAGAATGAACAGTCGCAGGGGTTTCACTCTCATTGAGGTTATGACGGCCACGGTCCTTGTGGTCATAATAATATTTGGCATAGCAGTTATGTTTTATAACGGCCAACGCGGCTGGAATACAATGTACGACAGCATATACTCGGACGTGGTTACCGAGGGCTATATTGCAAGGAACAGGTTTGATGCTGTTGTAAGGAAGTCGAGCATTCAGAATGTGGTGCTGGATGAGAGCGGCCAGTCCGTCGAGGTATATTATTACGAAGACCCCAACTCCACGGCGCTTGACAGGTATGCTCATTTTTACCAGCAGGGCCCCGAGCTTTACATTGAATGCGGCAAACTTGACCCGAGGGAGACGTTGAGTGTTAATAATCTGTGCAATAATGTTTCGGTCTGTAATTTCAAGTTAACGGGGCGCTCTTTGCAGATGTTACTGACCCTAAATAACGGCTCAAAGGAGATGACCACCGTTACGTCCGCGGTGCTGCATAATTATTAAAAATTGATTCAGGAACTGGACGATATGCTGGGGAACAGAAAATGAAGTGTAAAAAAACGAACGCACAAAACAGGAACGGCTCGGCGCTTGCACTGGTTATGCTGGGCGTGGTTCTGCTGGTTATAATCGGCTTGAGCATAATTGATTTGAGCACTCACAGCAGTGTTTTTGCGGTGCGCTCGGCGATTGATATAAAGGCGCGGACCGCAGCCGACGCTGCCGTTGCCGACGCCGTTTTCCAAATGAATGAAAAACTTAAAGTAAGACCCTGGACCGACGACTCTTTTCCCGCCGCCTCAAACGTCGAGCTGCTCAACAGCAACGCTACTTATGATTATGCGGTGTCAAAAATAGACGACGTTTATACCGTTGTGGGGACAGGCCATGCGATTAACAAAACCCGTGTTGTCAACGGCGCTCTCGACCTGCGAAGCGCCTTTGACTTTGCGGTTTTCGCGCGAGATTTTATTGAGCTTAAAAGCAAGACGTTGATAACCTGGTACAATAATAAGTCGACCGACTGGCCTTTGCAGGTTGGCGTCGGAAGCATCAACGCAGGCGCTATAACATTAAGGAGCGATTCGACCATCAAAGGGGACGTTCTCGTCGGGGCCACCGGCGACCCTGACGTTGTAATCGGAGGTTCCAAAGGCGCAACCATAACGGGCGACGCCTACCCGATGATGTTCAATCCGATTCTGCCGAGCATTACCCCGCCTGCTGTTCTGGCGGCGGCGTCATCGCTCGGCGATATCAAAAATACCACGACAATAAGCAGTTCCGGCAAGTATAAAACAATAAATCTGGGAAACAGCGAGGTCATCACAATTGACGAGCCGGTCACGCTCTATATCACGGATGACATCACATTCGGCAATTCGGCCCGTATTATCATAGGCGGTCCAACGGACACGGATAATGACGCCTCACTGACGATTTATCTCACCGGTAATATGAACGGCGACAACGGCGCGGGATTCAATAACCTGACAACCGACGCCAAGCGTCTTGCGATATACTGCATGGATAGTTGCAAAAAAGTTACTTTGAAGAACGGCAGCGATTTTCGCGGAACACTGTATGCCCCTGAGGCCGCCATTATAATGGACAACTCTGGCGATATATATGGCTCGATTATAGGCAGTTCATACATCCAGAGAAACTCAGGCGTAATTTATTACGACGCTTCTTTGAGGAAAAGAACAGTAAACGACGAAGGCGTCAGATTCGTAATTAACAGATGGAGCGAACCTTAGCATTATTCCGCATAAAGGTCGCGGTAAATTCACTGAAAATACACCGGATATAAAATCCTCTCTTAGTCAGATAGTTTAATTCTGAAACAATCCCCTTTTACCAATCCCTGCGCCCGGGGACTAATCCGGTAACTGCCTGCAGAGCATCCTCAAGCGTCAATAAGACGGCCATATTTTTTGCTGCCTTCGGCTTTATTTTGTATGTTTTATAAGTGTTGTCCAGGATGCCGGGGGTGGGTAAACAATTCAAATTCAGGGTTTTTCGGCTGCAGAATAAATGACCTTTGAATCGTTAATGACAACCACAGACAACGACCGATAACTGCTTTGGAGGTTTTTAGTTTTACAGATATGTCAACAGCGGCAAAACAGCGGTTTTACAAATCAGCCGACAAACATTCAAAAAAGGCCGAAAATCTGTGTTTAAGGCGGCCTTGCAGGATTTATCGGACGGCCTCAGGCAATTCAATGTCCTCCAGCGCCGCACCGGTCATTTATCACAATTTCTATGTAATACACGCCCTCTATTAAACCGATTAAGGGGTAGCATTAGATGTTACATCGAATTCACAGTTGTATAGATACGCTGAAGGGCCGAAGAAAGGTCTGGTTAGTAAATATGAAGTCAAAATTGAAACGACTTCTGGGGCTTCCTCAGTATGACGTGCTGGGACTGGATATCGGCTCGTCGTCGGTCAGGATGGTTCAGCTTGTCAGGGACAAAGACGGTTATACCATTGTGGCTGCCGGCGTGAGCGACATTGAGCCAGTTAACGGGGACAGCGCCGCTAAAGAGGCCAACGCTGTCAAGGCGGTGGGAAAGTGCCTCGCTTCATCCAAAGCGACTACACGATTGGCGGTATGCAGTGTCAGCGGGCCCGAGATCGCCGTGCGTAATTTCAAATTCCCTCCATTACAGAGTGAAGAGCTTGAAGGCGCAGTTCGGCTGGAGGCGTCACAGGTTTGTCCTTTCAACGTGTATGACGGCATAGTCGATTACGAAATCCAGAAAAAAGGCGAGTCGCAGGACGGGGTTTACGGCTATCTTGTGGCCGCTACAAACCAGGTTGTCCAACGAAAGACCCGTATTGCGGAAAAGGCGTCCTTGAGTTGTGTGTTGATGGACGTTGATGGTCTGGCACTGCTAAATTGCCTCAGCCAGAGCAAAAAAGACCCTGAGCAGGTTAGCGCCTCGGCAATACTCGATGTTGGCGCATCCTGCACAATGCTGGCGGTAATGGGCGAAAATAATCTCCCCTTTGTGAGGACCGTTCCTTACGCCGGCAAAGACATCGTCGAGCAGATTGCCAGTGAGAACAACATATCGCCTGAAATAGTTATGAAGGAAATCTACGGTTCGGTTCAGACTACGATACCGCAGGAGAATCTTCAAAGCAGCATGGAAAAGGCCTGTCAGAAGCTTGTCAGCGACGTCGCCGAGACGCTGCGATACCACAGCGCGCAGGCAAAATCATCTTCGGTCGAGCAGATACTTGTTTGCGGCGGGTTCGGAATGGTCAGGGGCTTCGTGGATATCCTCAACAGACAACTGCCCGTAAAGGCGATTTTGTGGAATCCCTTCGACATCATGCGGTGCACAGTGGGTCGACAGTGCCTTGATGTCATTCAAACGCACGGCCCGGCAATGGCGGTCGCCGCGGGGCTTGCAATGAGGTCGGTTTGATATGTTTACAATAGATTTGCTTAAAGGCGAACATCTTCCGGTAAAGACAAAGCCGCAGGGGATAGCGCTGTTTGTCGCAACCTTTGCCGTCCCGGTTCTGGTGGCGATATTTATAGTCGGCTACTACATCCGAAACGAAGTAATCATATCTATTAAGAAACAAACAATAACCAGTCTGGAAACACAGGTGCAACGATTGTCCGATTCCCTTAAACTCAAAGAATCATGCGAAAAAGAAAAATCCTCCGTGCATGCTTGTCTGGCAGATGTGGCCGAATCAATCCATAAACATATCCAGTGGTCGCCTGTTCTGGTAACGCTGGTGGAAAACCTGCCCGATTCGGTGGTTCTTACCAATCTTGAGGTAAAGGAGCAGTCGATAAGGCGAAAAGTCGCCGCCAAAGACGGCTCCAACAAAAAAATCGATACCAGCGTCATCGTCGAAACTTTGAAGATGCGGGTAAGCGGGGACCCAACGTACAACTGTGACATCGAAGTAAAGGCCTTCCGCGACCGATTGCGTGCGTCGAGCCAGTTGGGTTCGAAGCTCGAAGACATCGTCATTGCCTCGCAGGGACACGATACTCTCGACGGCCGTGACGTCGTTGCTTATGATATAGAATGCATTTTCAAACCGTGATTATTGCAGGTGCTTATGCGTGCTTATAGAAAATACGTTTTGATAATGGGTCTGGTATGGGGATGCTGCCTTGTGCTGTTTGTGCTTGCGTATTTGTTCGTTATCAGCCCGCGGCTAAAGGTAAAAGCAGAGCTTGTCAGACAAGCCAATGAAAAGAAGCAGATGTACGAGGCGGCGATAGACGCAACCAAGGAAGAGAACAGGAAAAAACTGACTGACGAGGTCGCAAGCTTGAAAAGCATGGCGAACGATTACGTTGCCGATTTTGAGAGCTCCGCCAATCTGACATTCGACATCGGTCGTATTGCCTCTGAAAAGCAGGTTGGTTCTTTTGCCGTCAAGGCCGCAAACCGGATTGGGGGTTCAAACAAGCTTGACTCCAAAAATGTGGAGGAAAAATATATCGATATCTCCTTCGAGTCGAATTACAGGCAGTTTGCCACATTTTTAAACGCTATCGAAAGGCACAGGCCCGTCATTTTCATCGACAGGTTCAAGGTGTCTCGCTCAGCGCAAAGCGGAAGCCAGCACAAGGTGGATATGGGCCTTACCATCTTTGTCAGGAAACGAACGCAGAGCTAAAGGAAATCTGTTGACAGGTGAAAAACGCAAATCGGGAGTAATGAGTAAAAGATTTTTAATACAGGTAAAATGAGAGTAATCACAATAGCAAATCAGAAGGGCGGATGCGGCAAGACGACCACGACGGTCAATCTTGCGGCCGCCTTTGCGCACAAGGGTAACAAGGTCCTCGTAGTGGACCTCGACCCTCAGGGGCACTCTACGCTCGGTGTGGGCTGCGACCCCGCCTCTTTTACCAAAACCATATATAACGTTCTGATTGATATAGAGATGCCGATATCCGGCGTCATTGTGCCAAGCAAGACCGAGAACGTTGACGTGGCGCCCAGCAACGTCCTGTTATCAGGCGCGGAGCTCGACCTCGGCGCCGTCACCGGCAGGGAGTTTATGCTCAGTGAGCAGTTCAAAACTATAGAAAACCGCTATGATGTCTGTGTCATCGATTGTCCTCCTTCGCTGGGCATCCTTACTCTCAACGCGCTGATAGCCAGTACGGACGTCATTGTCCCCGTTCAGGTGCACTACTATGCAATGGAGGGGCTAAAGCAGTTATTTGAAACATGCGAAATCATTCAGGAGCACTTTTATCCCTGCAAGGTGAGAATCACGGGATTGCTGCTCACCTTTGTCGAAGACCGGCTGATTTTCACCCGGCAGATTCAACAGCAGATGAGAGAGTTCTTCGGCGACCTGGTCTTTGATACAGTTATTCATAGGAACATACGCCTTGCAGAAGCGCCAAGCGCCGGCGAAAGTATTATTACCTACGCTCCGAACAGCAGGGGAGCCACTGAATATATGCGCCTCGTTGATGAAATCCTTTACGGCAAGGCCCACGTCCGTGCGACTGAGGGCGAGCCGGTTGAGACCGAGGCCGTCAGTTCTGAGAATACCGATACTGCCAATTCTGAAAATATCGAAGCCGTTGTTGAAGCCGCTCAGGGCGACGCCGCTTTTGATGCGTCTCAGCCGGCCGACACATCGCAGCAGCTTGAGGGCGCAAATGCCGTTGACGCGGAGCAGCCGGAACCGATTCCACAAACGGCAGACACCAGTGCATCCGGGGAACAATCCGGCGAAGATGCTTGCGGGATGACTGAGGAGGTGAACAATGCTTAAGAGGAAAGCGGGATTGCAGAAAGAGGTCTCAAAGATATTCACGGGCATCCAAATCCCCCGAAGAAATGCCCCTGAGGCCGATACTCCTCCTGCTGCTCCTGCCGCCGCTCCTGCTAAATACATTGTGCCAAAGCCGATTCCCGTGGCTTCCCATCCACTTACCATTCCGCAACCGAAGAAGAATACTCCGCCGGCACCGGCGTCTGCTCCGAAGGTTTACGAACCGCAGGCGTCTGCTCGAAATGTGTACGAGCCTCGCGCGGCTCAGCAAGCACCTTACGTGCCGCCCGCTCCTGCACGCTTTCCAGCCAGGCAGCCCAGACAAGAACTACCGCCCAAACGCCCTATGCAGAGACCGGTTTTGAAAATCTGGGAGAAATTAAAAGGAAAACTGTTGGCAGCGAAACCCGGGGTCAGAGTCAATCCCGGAAGACAAAAAGTAATGATTGTGGTGATGCCGATTTTGTTAATAGTCTTCATTGTTGTGTTGACACGAGTGCTTCGATCACCCAGTCGCTCCTCGGTGAAAAACGCGAATAATAGTGCTGCGTTGTCAAACATTCCCTTTGACGGCAAAATCGACTGGCAACTGCCGCCGTTGTATCCGGAAAACCTCCGCGACCCAATGGTTTTTGGTTCAATAACTCAATCCAAGGAGAATGCCGACAGACCCATGGTAAAAGGCATTGTATATAGCGAGGATAATCCCTGTGCTGTTGTTGGCGACCGAATCGTCTCGGCAGGCGACGTCGTCCAGGGGGCGACGGTCGTAAAAGTTAACTCCGACAGCGTTGAATTCGCCAAGGGGGACGAAACCTGGACACAAAAAGTCGAACGTTAGAAGGAATATAAACAAACAGAAGGTAACATGAAATTAAGTTTAGAAAGGGACAAGTATGAAAATGTCAAGTAGTTCCAAAACAATGTGTTTGCTGGCGATAGCTGTGTTTGTGCTGTCGTTAAGCGCCGCTGCTGTGCTTGCTCAGGAAGGCGAGCCAAATGTGGTCAAGGCGGAGATTCTCACGACCCTCGAGCAGCGAATGCAGAAGAAAATCAGCGTAGATTTCAGGGACACGGCCATTGACGACGTAATAAGGATTATGGCCGAACAGGCCGACGTTGATGTCGTCAAAAGTCCCAAGGTCACAGGTGCGGTAACCGCCAAGCTCACTAATGTTCCACTTGATGAGGCCCTGAAAAATATACTTACCGCCAACGGTTACGATTATGTGATGACCAAGAATATGATTAGAGTGGCGCCTTCGGCGGAAATCACTCAGGAGTCCGAGAAGCTGGTCAATAAAATATATCGCATCACGTACGCCGACATAAAGGAAGTCGAAAAGGCGCTGAACAAGTTCATATCCCAGCGTGGCTCCATATCGACAAATCCGGGGACCAGCAACATAATCGTCACCGATACCGAGAGCAAGATTAAGGCCGTTGATACCTTCATAGAAGAAATAGACAGGATAACTCCGCAGATACTCGTCGAGGCAAGAATCTACGATATTACTTCCACGGACCGGCTCGACCTCGGAGTGGAATGGAACGCCGGGCAAAATACAACTTTTACCGATTCCGATGGTATCCCGGTAGCTGTGCCGCCGGGAACTTTAGGTGCCAACCCCACCGGTCAAGTTGACGGGTTCTCAACCGGCATGTTCACAGGCGCTACAGGCAAGACCGCAGGCACAGCAGGCCTGCTCAGGTTCGGCTGGCTTAATGACAACCTCGATATAGACGTTGCCATCAAGGCACAGCAAAACCTCATTAACGCCAAGCTGCTGGCCAATCCGAGAATACTCGTGCTCGATAATGAAACCGCCAAAATCGAGATTACTTCTGAAATTCCATATCAGGTACTTTCAGAGACGTCCGGCGGAGGCAGTATCGGCACGACCAATTTCAAGAAGGTCGGTGTGACGCTGAATGTTACACCTCACCTGACCCGCGACGAAAAGGTGCGGCTGATGGTTGAGCCGGAATTCAGCGTTCAGACCGGCAACGTGACGTTCGCCACCGGCAACCTTATTTATCCGCAGCCCGTTATCGCCTCTCGAAAGGCCAAGACAACACTGTTGGTTAATAACGGCCAGACAGTGGTGCTGGGCGGTATGCGCAAAAAGGACGTTACAAAGGCCGTCAACAAGGTTCCGCTGCTCGGCGACATCCCAATACTTGGCTACCTGTTCAGGTTCGAGGGCGAGGACGTCGTCAATAGCGAGCTGGTAGTGTTTATCACACCGTTCGTGGTTGAGGAAGCGGGGCTTTCGAGTGTTGAGCAGCAGCAATACGAGGTTACCAGCTTCCCGGGTCCGAATCCCGAGTGGACAAGGGCGGAAAAGAAAACCGAAGGTCGTAAGTAATCTTTCGGGCTTTCGACGTAATTTTTTGACTATATCCGTCAGTGGCGGATAAAAGCGAGGTAGTCCCGAGGCCTGATAAAGGCCTCGGGACTACCTCTTTTATAAAAAATGCTGGTAAAAGCACCTGTTTTATGATATAATAAAAACCAGTCTGGAAAATAATGCCATTAAGTTTCCAGGCAGGTGAAGGGTCTTGAGAAGATATAAAGGTTTCCAGTATGCACACCTGATAGTACTGCTACTGGCCGTCATTGTTGGCACAGCCAGCGCTACAACAATAAGCAGCATTTCGCAAAACAGTTCCACTATCGGCAGATACAGCAAATACGAATTGACCTTTACGCTTTCAAGAACATACACCAATCCGTTCGACCCCTGCGAAGCCGACGTTACGGTAACTTTTCATCAGCCCGGCTGAACCGACGTGACAATTCCCGGTTTTTATTACCGAGCATATACCGTATCAGGAAACAACCCCGAAAGATATACCACAGCAGGAGCAATATCCTGGAAGGCGCGATTTGCACCGTCGATACTGGGGTCATATACTTGTGATATTGCCGTTAAAGACGTGGATGGAACGGCGACTGTTACAAATGCCGGGTCTTTTACCTGCCAGGAAAGCGGCAAAAAGGGCTTTATCAAAGTTGACCCAAACAACCACGAATTTCTGAAATACGACAATGGCGACACACGTATCGACATCGGCCAGAACATCGGCTGGAACAACGGCTCGCTTCCCGGTGGCGGAATCGCCGGCTGGGATTATTTTCTGAAAAAACTGCATAACGCCGGTGCGAACTGGGTGCGATTATGGAGCTGCACCTATGGAGCCGATTATGGTGTTGCGATGGAATTTCCGCCGGGTCTGTGGGGCAATACTTACTTCCAGGGTCCGGGAAAACCTTCTTTGCAGACCTCGATGCGGATGGATAGATACGTTGAAATAGCCGAACAAAACGATGTCGCCATCCAGTTTTGCCTTCAACATCACGGGCAAGTCAGCACAACTACCAACCCTGACTGGGACACCAATCCTTACAATATCGCCAATACCGGCGGATTTCTCTCCGACCCCTGCCAGTATTTCACAGATGCCAACGCCATTAAACTTACCAAAAATAAATATCGTTACATCGTTGCCCGCTGGGGTTATTCGCCGGCAATCTACGCCTGGGAATTATTCAACGAAGTCCAGTGGACCAACGGCTGGAAAAGCCAACAGGCAAACGTCATAGCATGGCACAACACTATGGCCTCTTACATTCGCAGCATCGACAAGTTCAAACACCCCGTTACTACCAGCAGTCACGGCTCCGGCGTTGAAAACCTCTGGAATCTGCCCGACATCAACCTGGTTCAGATGCATTACTATGGAAACGATACTATCCGCACGTTTGAGCAAACAGCTTTGAGCTTGGCGGACTTCAACAAACCAGTGCTTATGGCCGAATTCGGGTTAGGCGGTGGCCCCGAAGGCAGCACCCAGCCGGAACCTTACGCGACACAGCTAAAAGAGGGCCTGGAGATGCACAACGGCATCTGGATCGCCTTTTTCGCCAAAAGCAGCGGCCATCTGTGGTGGTGGGATAATTATATCGACCCCTGCAATCTTTATGGCGTATATACGCCGCTTTCGGTTTACGCCGCCAATGAAAACCTCGCCGACTGTAATCTGACCAGGGCGCAGCGAGCCGCTTCCGGAAACGAGGCGTATTTTGCCAACCCGGTCCTGACTGGGGAGCGGTTTCCACACAAACGGTGTTTTACCTCCAGGGCAATTACTTTCCGGGGATGGGAAATCTTTCTCGCTGGCTTCAGGGTTCGTGGCAGCCGGCTCTCAAGTCGGACCCCAATTTCCATTTGACTATGCCGACCGCCGGAGCATTGAAAATCCACGTGCAGGAAGTCGCTGCTAATGGTACTAACAGGATTAGGGTGCGTGTCAATGGAACAGAGGTTTATTTAAATACTTTTACCAACGGCTCAACAAACTTCATAGTATCTGTTCCGCTTTCGGCAGGCCAGCAGGCAGTGCAGATAGAAAACGCCGGTAACGACTGGTTTAATATAAGCGGCTATGAGTTCACTCCCAATAACGTCTCACCTCTGGGTTCTATGGGGCTTGCAGGCAAACAGCGGGGCTATTTCTGGATTTATGACACCAACAGCCAATACGGGCTGATAAATAACGGCACATTCCATAATGAGCCGGTTATCGCCAAAGGACTCGATGACGGGACCTACATCGTTGACGTTTATTCCACGCGGGGCACAGGCGGAATTATTGCATCGGGTTATGCGGACTCAGTTTCGGGGCAGTTGACATATACGCTGCCTGATTTCACCAAGGATATCGCCGTTAAAGTTGCTCGCATTGTCGATATCTACGACCTCGACACGTTTTGTAACTCCTGGCTGCAGACCGGTTCGAACATTGGCGCCGACCTTAACCACAGCGGCAGCGTGAATTTTGCCGATTTCAGCATTTTCGCCGGCTACTGGGCAGACGAATGCCCCGCCGGCTGGCCGTTTTGAATTGGGGCCGAAAGGCGTGCTGCGGTTTTAAGGAGGTAGCGGCGATGAGAAAAAGCACTTCTTGTCTGTGTGCGGGTCTGGTTATGTTGTTTTTGGCCATTGGAGTCACTCAGGCCAAAGCTACCACAATAAGCAACATTTCACAAAACGGCTCCACTATCGGTAGGTTTGAGAAGTTCGAGCTGACCTTCACTGTCTCGGAGGCCTACAGCAATCCTTTCGATACTGATATTGTCGATATTAGGGCTGTTTTCACCCAGCCGGACGGCAATACCGTGGATGTGCCCGCCTTTTTTTATAAGGAATACGATGAAGATGCGACCGGGCACTATGTCAATGAAAGAAACCCGTGTTGGAAGGTGCGGTTTGCCCCGTCTCAACTGGGAACCTATGAAATCAGTCAGATTACGATTATCGACGATAACGGCACTAATGTTATTGACCCGAGTGTGACTTTTACCTGCATCGACAGTGCTAAAAAGGGGATTATCAAGGTGGACAGCAGGGACCCCCATTATATGCGGTATGATACTAATGAAACCTACAAACCCATTGGTCACAACGTATGCTGGTTGAATGAGAATGGGACCAGCCAGTGGGAAAGTTACTTTACGAAAATGGCCAACACCGGCGAAAACTGGACTCGCATCTGGATGACCCATTTCAATCAGGGGACGGTTCTGGAATGGAGAAGTAATCATTGGAGCGGTTACTACGACGGCGTAGGAAATCTCAGTATGCCAATAGCGTGGCGGCTGGACCGGATAATCGAAAGCTGCGAGCAACATGGTATTGCAATACAGTTGGCTTTACAGTACCACGGCCAGTTCAACTCCGGTGTCAAATGGCACTGGGATGATAATCCCTATAATATCATTCATGCTGCTACGGACGGGGGCTTTCTAAATGACCCCAATGAGTTTTTCACCAATGCCGAGGCAAGAAGGATAACAAAGTACAAATACCGCTATATCGTTGCGAGATGGGGATATTCGCCCGCTATTCTGGCGTGGGAGCTTTTCAATGAGGTTTATGCCACTGACGGTTGGCATAATAACCAAACTTCAGTCGTAGACTGGCACGATGAGATGGCCGGCTACATAAAGTCTGTAGACCCATTCAAACATTTGGTTACTACAAGCGCCGACACACCAGGTTTTGAGAATATCTGGAGCCTGGGAAATATCGATGTGATACAGGTCCACTATTATGGCCCGGAAACGGTATCATCTTTCAAAAACGCAGCTAATCGGCTCTCCGGTTATGAAAAGCCAATCATAATGGGTGAGTTCGGCGCCGGAGATACACAAGGCGTTCATGTGCCGGAAGCATCTCCCAATGACATGCCTGAGCCATACAGGACACAACTTTATGAAGCTCTTATGCTGCATAATGGTATATGGAGTAGTTTTCATCTTGGAAGCAGTGCCCATTTGTGGTGGTGGGACGAGTATATCGACCCGCTTGACCTTTACGATGAATTCAGCGCCCTTTCGAGTTACGCTCAAGGAGAAAACCCGGCAGCTTATAACCTCTCCAAAGCAGATATAAACACTTCCGGGTTGCCTTCATGGGCTTTTGCCTTCCCAGGTCTGTTGGATTTCTGGTCTGTATCGACACAGGCCGTCTTCACTATTCAGCCGGATGGAACTGTCCCGGGCATAGAAAACCTTTCTCGTTTCCTGCAGGGCACGTGGAAGGAAGAACTGCGCTCTGACCCGAGTTTCAATATTAACATGGGCAACAGTAGTGTGCTAAGGATCCTCGTCGAAAAAGTTTCAAACTCGGGTAACATCAGTCTGCGAGTCCTCGAGGATGGCGAGCAAATCTTTTCCTCCACTTATGCAAACGGTTCAACTAATTTCATAATCGAAGTTCCGATTACAGCCGGTCAACACACCGTTCAAATAGAGAATACCGGCCAGGACTGGTTTAAGATATCAAGCTATGAATTCAAAGAGGACAGTGGAGGCGAGCAAGGTTATCTGGGGTTTGTTGGGCTGTCCGGTGATGACCATGCCTACATCTGGATTTATGATGTTGGCAGCCAGTGGGGCCGAACTCCCTATGGGACTTTCTATGATGTGAATTTCATTTTGAACGGCCTCAGTGATGGTTATTATACTGTAGAAACTTACGAAACGCGTGGAAACGGCGGCATTGTAGACATTAATGAGGCATATTGCGGAAACAATGAATTGATTATTGAACTTCCCGACTTTGAGAAGGATATTGCCGTAAAGGTCAAGCCGCCTTGTATTGTAGATTTGGATGACCTTGCGACTATGTGCGCACAATGGTTGCAGCCGGGCCCTAATCTTGCGGGCGGCAGTAACGTGGATTTGAAGGATTTCAGCTCTCTGGCAGGATACTGGAAGGGCCAGTGCCCCGATGGCTGGCCTTTCTGACGTTCGAAATATAATCTGCTGTCTTTTGTGGCTCTGCACTGTTTCCTACGACTTGGGCAGGTCCTATAATATAAAAGATTTTTATTTAAGGGGCCAAGCCGCCGGATTTAACTAAATCCCGCAGTTAAAATTGACGAAAGACCTATTAGGGGTTTGCAGAAATATGCTGGCAATGACATAATTTATATAAAGCAGTGTCACGATTCGGTAGTTTGGCAACTCGTCTCAGCCCACTTTTGGGGAAGCAGGGGAGAAGCCGTAACCGGAAAGGAGCAATGATATGGGGATTCAGGATTTGGCGGAAAATGTGATTCTTGTTGAAGCTCCCGCGGAGCCGGCTTTGAATGAGGAGCTGAAGGACGTTACCGACGTGGTCCGAGAGAGAGGCAATTGCGACGTTGTTATTGATTTTTCGCACGTGGATATTGTTACCTCTTCAAGTTTGTCGAAACTGCTGAAGCTGCGGAAGGTGTTGATAGATTGCGACCACCGGCTGTTGCTGTGCAACGTTGCTCACGCGACAAAGGGCATCTTTTCGATTACCGCGCTGGACGGGGTTTTCGAGATGGTTGATGACCAGTTTGCGGCTCTTACGGTGCTGGGTAATCAGCCGGCCAGCCAGAAGCTCTGAACCGTCCGGCGGATACAGGCAAAACACTTCAAACCGCGCCCGGCAGGAGTCGAACCTGCAACCTCCGGGTTCGAAGCCCGGCACTCTGTCCAGTTGAGCTACGGGCGCAAAATGCTGAATCTGACAATAATATAACACTCATTTCAGAATAATGTCAAACATTCGGGCATTATGGCAAGAAGGTAAATGAGCCGTTTTGAGTCAAAGCAGCAAAGAATGCACTAAATTCAATTCCAGCCGCGCCGCTTCAGACGGCAAAATATCGCCACTTCTTATAGCATAATTGAGGCAATTCGTTAGTTCAACTTTTGGTGAATATGCCGGCAGTAATCAAGAAAACGCCTCAAAACTGTTGCAGTGAGAACAAGATTGTGGCATCCTTATGGAACCGAATAACCCGGTAATGTAGCCAGGCGTTCAATATGGGAAATTCTAAAAGGGAAAAGGGCGAGCAGTTTATGCTTCACAGAGATTTGATGAGAGGAATTGTTTCGGTTGCGCTGTTAGGACTGACAAGTTCTGTAGTTTTAGGCGAGACAGAAATAACATCGGATGCGAATAACGTCAATAAGCTGGTTATCCACGCTGATGCGGCCAAAGACATTATAAGGCCGGAGATATACGGACATTTTGCCGAGCACCTCGGAAGATGCGTTTATGAGGGATTCTGGGTGGGCGAGGATTCGTCGATTCCCAATATTCGCGGTATTCGCACCGACGTTGTCGAGGCATTGAAGAAGATAAACGTGCCGGTCATACGCTGGCCCGGCGGTTGCTTCGCAGACGAGTATCACTGGAAGGACGGCGTAGGGCCAGTGGAGCAACGGCCCTCAATGGTCAATACGCATTGGGGGATGGTTACTGAAAACAATCGTTTCGGAACGCATGAGTTTATGGATTTGTGCGAGATGTTGGGATGTGAGCCGTATATAAGCGGCAACGTCGGCTCAGGCACGCCTGAGGAGATGCAGGACTGGGTCGAATATATGACTTTTGGGGGCAAGAGCGAGATGGCGGATTTACGACGACTATAAGGACAGCAACGCTTACTACTACGACAAGTTGGGCAACAGGACACGCGTGGAAGGGTGGAGAAATTATGAAGAAGATTGGTTCGAGACAAATTATGACAGCAACGCCTTGAATCAGTATGTTTCCGTCGGCGGGACAAACTACAAATATGACAAGAACGGCAATGACATAAACGATGGGACGAGAACATACAGCTATGATTGTGAGAATCAGCTTTTAGCATCGATGTATCCGACACCATTAAAATTATATAGATATGATTATCAGGGCAGACGTGTAAAAAAACAGGTTGGTTCTGCGATAACTAAATTCTGCTACGACGGCGACCAGATAATCGCCGACTATAATAATACCGGCGTCCTCTTGCGCAAATACGTTTATGGGCCGGGGATAGATGAGCCGATTTGTATGATAGATGTAAACGATGATAATACGGCTTATTACTATCATTACGATGGCTTGGGAAGCGTGGTTGCCTTGAGCGGATTAAACCCGTACCGTTTTGTGAAAATTGCCGGCGGAGGATATCAGTCCCTTGTCTTGAAAAACGACGGCTCGCTTCTCGCCTGGGGCGACAATATGTTTGGTGAATCCGATGTGCCTGCGGGCAATGACTATGTTTATATCGCGTCCGGCTGTGAGCACTCGCTTGCGATAAGGAACAACGGCACATTAGTCGGGTGGGGGTGGAACTGGTATCATCAGGCCGACGTATGCGACGGCAACGACTTTGGGGCAGTCGATGCAGGCAATTTCCACTCGATTGCCCTCAAGAATAACGGAACTATTGTCTGCTGGGGCGATAATACTTATGGCCAGTCGACGCCGCCTGAGGGAAATGACTTTGCGGCGATAGATGCGGGATATACCCACAATCTTGCCCTGAGAAGCAATGGAAGTATCGTCGAGTGGGGTGAAAATCCTGCGAACCTGCCGCCGCCTTCGGGATATGATTTTGTGGCCGTCTCGGCGGGGGCCGATTCCTCTGTCGCCCTCAAGAGCGACGGCTCAATCGTATGCTGGGGCGATGACTATTACGGCGTCGATGAGCTAATACCGCCTGCGGGTAATGACTTTAACGCCATATCGGCGGGGTATTTTTATTCGCTTGCATTGAAAAATGACGGCACAATAGTCGGATGGGGAGGCGACTGGTGGGGGCAGGTAAGCAATATACCCGAAGGCAATGATTTTGTCGCCATATCAGCAGGGGAATTCCACGGCCTTGCGCTCAAATCAGATGGCACAATCGTTGTGTGGGGCAATAATGACACACAACAATTAAGAACGCCGACGATAATGGTCTTTGAGCGTTACTCGTATTATGCCTTCGGCGAGACGACGATACGAGGGACGAACGGCGAATTACGCTCGACGAGTAATTTCGGCAATCGCTTTATGTTTACAGGCCGGGAATACGACTCTGAAACCGGCTTGTATTACTATCGCGCAAGGTATTACTCGCCCGAAATCGGCCGATTCCTGCAAACAGACCCGATTGGATATGCAGGAGGATTGAATCTGTACACCTACTGTTGGAATGACCCAATAAATCTTGTCGATCCTACAGGTGAAGGGCCTTGGAAATGGCTTTATACGGGAGGTTGGAATGCCTCGGACGAGGCATACGATGCCGCGGTTGATGCTGCTGGAGAGTTCCTGTTTAACAGTTCACCGGTAAGGGGTTTTCGTGCTGGCGTTGGAGCTAACCGGGTTGGGGGCGGGGCTTCATGGTCCATGGACAGAGGTTTTGGAATCGATGCGGGCGGGTCTTTGATGCAAGTTCAGGGAGTTGACCTTGGATTGGGAGTAGAAGTCACACAAGACGAAGGACTGGAAATCGCGCCTGGCGGTGTTACCGAATCTGAAGGAGTCTGGGTTGGTGCAAGCCAAGGTGAAGTTGACGTCGGTTTAAGATATGGCCCAGGATATTTTGGTCTTATTATTGATCTTGGGCGTTTTGATGACTTGAGAGACGCTTGGAAAGATATGTTAGGCATCGAAAGCGAGAAGGACTCGAAATAGGAGAGGTAAGTATGAGGTTGGCATTACCACGTTCATACAGCATAATAACAATTGGCCTATTTCTTTTCTGTCTCATAGCTACAGTTTCTGTATGGCTTTACCCAGATACAGTGTTCCAGGGTTACCACAGCGCCAAATCTGAGGAAAGTAGAGAAAAAACTATTATAATTACTCGTGTGGTCTTGTTGATTTTATGTTTAGTAGGAGCCTACAAAGCATCTAACGAATTGATGGGGTATCCGGTAACGGTCCCATATGATAGATTCCACGCCAAGATTTCTCTGAAAGGAGGCAAATCGTCGCGAATTGGTCCTTTAAGAAACTTGCAACAAAGGAAACTATTTATTCTTTGTCGTGTCACAGCAGAAAGTAGAAAAATGAAATCTTTCAGAATTTCGAGGCCTGAACACGGGACATCCTACAAGGTTAATCTGTTATGTGTGTCGACTAAAGATCATGAGGAACGTCTTCTCGATGAAAAAAAAGTTACATTTGACAAAAATCATCACAAAAGGCTTGTGGATTTCAAGTTCGGGGCAACTGACGAACCTATATGCTTGGTTATCTCTGCTTCAGAGAGCGAGCAGACAGTCCTTGAAGCAGATATAAGACTCAGTACGGGAATGAGACTGGAGAAAATATTCAGATGGATCGATACCTTAGTTTTTACCGAGGCCACGACTCGAGAGTGATACATCAAAAAGAGGTGTTTTTGTTCAGCGGTTCAGGGGTTCTTTGAAAAATGAAAACGATAATAGCAGCGTTCCGCGTATGGCGTACAGCCCTTCGACTTTGCTCCCTCGACTACGACATTCGAGGGCAGGCAGAACGGCACGATTGTCGGCTGGGGCAACGACTGGTGGGGGCAGACCGAACCGCCCGAAGGTAATGACTTTGTCGCCATATCGGCGGGGGAATTTCATGGCCTAGCGATGAAATCCGACGGAACAATCGTTGTGTGGGGCAATAATGACGCACAACAATTAAGGACGCCGACGATTATGGTCTTTGAGCGTTACTCGTATTACGCCTTCGGCGAGACGACGATACGCGATACGCAAGGCGATGTACGCTCTTCCAGCGCCTTCGGCAACCGCTTTATGTTCACCGGCAGGGAATACAACAGTGAAACCGGATTGTATTACTATCGCACACGCTACTATAAGCCCTCAATTGGCCGATTCCTGCAAACAGACCCAGTCAGATACTATGGCGGGTTGAATCTTTACACTTATTGTGGAAACAACCCGCTCAACTGGTTAGACCCTTGGGGACTTGCAACAGTTCGAATATATACGGATAACGGAGTAACAACTCTGATCGACCCCACTATGGATGAATTCAGGAACGCAATCAAATCCGAAAAAGATTGTTCTATCAATAGAATTAACATATCTGGGCATGGAAGTCGAAACGCTATGATGATTGTGAGAGGTAGAAATCCAAATGATGGCTCGCTTTACTGGATAACTGGTTCAGACCAAGTACAGTTTTCAGATAATTATGAAAATTTTTCGGATTTCATTAGGTCTAAACTTGCAAATGGTGCCGTGATAGAACTTGATGGATGTAATACTGCACGTCAATGGACAAGACGTAGTAACAATATATCGAGGCAATTGAGTAGAGAATTGCCTGATTCTACTGTCAGAGGAAATAGGGGAGCTGCCATAGCTAACGAATGGTATGGGATTCGTTTTGGACGAGAAACACACGCAATTGGATTTAAGCGTGAGTACCATGGAGGCAATTAAAATGTTAATTAAAATTATTATCTGGTACATCATAGGATTGCTTCTTTGGTTTTCTATTTTTGGTTTTCTTGCTGCTACTCGTGACTTGCAAATTAATATCTTCTATAGTTTTATTACTTTAACTATCGGTTTATTCATAGGTATTTCATTGAAACTGCACTTTCCAAGAAAATTAGGTTTATTTTAGCTCTTTGAAAACAATTTGATAATAAAAAATGGCTCATCCTTCCGATGTTTTTCTTGGCAAAAGAAACATTTGGAAAGGAGAGCCAATGTTTAATGAATGGATTC
>JBDRMP010000071.1:0-5999 GCA_043811995.1 Planctomycetota bacterium | reverse complement strand
AATGTGGATGGTTAACCTGTGCTTCGAGCACGAATAGCAGACTGAGCCGAAAACTGTCCGATGCAGGGAAAGTATGCTTATGAAATAAAACGGAAGAAATAAATCATAACCGTTGACGGCTGACCTCATAGCAGCCCCCAGTCCTGCGCTGGGGGTCATAAATAATAATCCGTGAAAATCCGCCTGCCACGGCGTAGCCCGGCTCAGGGCGAAGCCGGGTGCAAATCCGTGGTTCAAATCGGCAATCGCAAATCGGAAATTGAAACCTTGACTTTTCAGACGCCGGCGGATAATCTTTTGATGCGGCACGGGCCTTTAACAAGGCCCGTGGAAACACGGCCAGAGAGGCCTGCCACCAGTGGCTAAGGACGGCTTGGAGCTATGACAAAAGACACAGAAATCCACGAGCGAATCGAAAACATTGCAATACTCGACGAGCTGAAAAACTCGTATCTCAATTACGCGATGAGCGTGATTGTTTCGCGGGCGCTGCCCGACGTTCGCGACGGCTTGAAGCCCTCGCAGAGGCGTATCATGGTCGCGATGAACGACCTCAACCTCGGCCCGCGAAGCAAGCACCGCAAATGCGCTAAAATCGTCGGCGACACGGGAGGAAATTATCACCCGCACGGTGACCAGGCGACATACGGCACGTTAGTCCGGCTGGGACAGGACTGGAATATGCGTTATACGCTGGTGGACCCGCAGGGCAACTTCGGCTCAATCGACGCAGACCCCCCCGCCGCGATGCGATACACCGAAGCGAGAATGACAGCGCCGGCGATGCATATGCTCGAGGATTTGGAACATGACACGGTCGATTTTATTCCCAACTACGACGAAACGCGGATGGAGCCGACTGTCCTGCCGTCGAAATTTCCGAATTTGTTAGTGAACGGCTCGACCGGCATAGCTGTTGGTATGGCCACGAATATTGCACCCCATAACGTCTCCGAGGTCTGCGATGCGCTGCTGCTGGTCATAAACGACCCCAAATGCGGCTTCAAGGACATAATGGGAAAGCTTCCGGGACCGGATTTCCCCACGGGAGGTATCATCTGCGGTAAAAAGGGAATAATCGATGCCTACACTACGGGCAAGGGGCATCTGGTTGTAAGGGCCAAGGTCGAGGTCGAGCCATCCAAAAGGGGAAAAGAATGCATCGTCGTTACTGAAATCCCTTATATGGTGGTCAAGACCAACATCGTCTCAAAAATCGCCGACTGTGTCCGCAGCGGACAAATCGCCGAGATTAACGACGTCCGAGACGAGTCAGACCGCCACGGCCTGCGAATCGTAGTAGAAGTAAAAAAGGACGCCGACGCGCAGGTAGCCCTGAATAAACTCTTCAAATATACCGCCCTGCAGACCACTTTCGCAATCGCCAACGTCGCGCTGGTCAACAGCAGGCCTGAAACGCTCAATATCCGCCAGATGCTGGAGCTGTTCATCGACCATCGCAAGATAGTCATTCGCAGGCGAAGTATGTTCCTGCTGAGGCGATGCAGAAACAGGGCGCATATCCTCGAAGGATTGATTCTGGCGGTCAGCGACATAGACGAAATAATCGAGCTCATAAAAAAATCCCCGGACGCTCCGACGGCCAAACAAAACCTGATGAAAAAGCCGTTGAAGCTGGCGGAATCAGAGACCCTGCGGAAAATCCTTCCCAAAGAGTTCCTTAAAGAAAAAACAAAGGAAAAACAATACCTGACCGGCCCGCAGGCCGACGCCATTTTGACAATGCAATTGCAGCGACTGACGGGGCTGGAGATAGAAAAACTGGCGAAGGAATATGCCGGGATTACTGAGCAGATAGAAGGATACGAAGCAATACTGGCCAAAGAAAACGTCCTGCTGGACATCATCCGCGAAGACATCCACGAAATGAAGGAAAAATACGGCGACAAAAGACGCACCAAGATAAACGCCGAACAGGCGGAATTGTTCGATTTGGAGGACCTCATCGCCGCCGAAGAAGTCATTGTTACCGTAAGCCACGCCGGCTACGTCAAGCGAATGCCCATCGACACCTATCGAAAACAGGGAAGAGGCGGCACGGGCATAATCGGCTCAGATACCAAAGAGGGCGACTTCATTGAGCATATGTTCACCGCCTCTACGCACGACTACCTCCTCATTTTCACCAACCGCGGCAAATGCTATTGGTTAAAAGTTTATGACGTGCCGAGTATGTCACGGCAGAGCAGGGGCAGAAGCATCGCGAACCTGCTGAATTTGGGCGACCAGAGCATCACCTCGGTGATTAACGTGGCCAAACTCAAAGAAGACGAAGAGACACCGGAGGAGAAGCTGCCGCAGCTTGTGATGGCGACGAAAAACGGCCTGATTAAAAAGACGAAACTTTCGGCCTACAGCCACCCGCGGAAGGTGGGCGTTACTGCCATCAAGCTCGACCCGAATGATGCGCTTATCGAAGTGGCGATGACGACCGGTAAAGACCATATAGTGCTCGGCACACGGGATGGTATGGCCATCAGATTCGACGAAAAACAGGCCCGTTCGATGGGCCGGGTGTCGAGAGGCGTTCACGGAATCCGGCTGCGGACGAGCGACGTCGTGGTCGATATGGTCATCTCCGAGGAAAAGGCGTCGCTTTTGACCGTCTGCGAGAACGGCTACGGTAAACGCACTTCGCTCGATAATTACCGGTCCCAGAACCGCGGCGGCGTCGGCTTAATCAATATCAAAACCAGCGACCGCAACGGCAAGGTCGTCGCTATGAAGGCGGTGCAGTTCGCCGACGAGCTGATGCTGATTACCGCCAACGGGATTATTATTCGCACAGGCCTCGACCAGATTCGCCCGATAGGCAGAAACACACAGGGCGTTCGGCTGATTAAGCTAAGGGAAGGCGACAAACTCGTGGCCGCGGCCAAGATAGCCCCGGAAGAAGAAAAACAGCCGGATGATAAGGACGCCCCCCCTCCTGCACAGGAACAGCCGGAAATCGAAACGGAAGATGAACCTGAAGAAGTGGAAGAAGAGCTTCCAGCAGAAGAGGAACCGGAACCTGAGCCAAAACCGAAACCACAAAAGAACAAAGCAAAGGGCAAAGATAAAAAGCCGGGCAAAAAGTCCCGCAAATAGCGACGGACTATCGCAAATCATAACCGGGACAAGCTATGGCAAAAACCGGCAACAAGACACAGCGTAATTCCGAGCTTGTTTATGTAATCGCGGGCAAAGAGCAGACACAGGTCAACGCCCGGTGCACCGAGCTTATCGACAAGCTCATATCGCCACAGGAAAGGGATATGGGGCTGCTGGTCGTCGAAGCCGACAAGGCCGTAATAGGTGATGTTTTGGATGAGCTTCGGACACTACCCTTCCTTACAAAGAAGCGGGTAGTGGTTTTAAGAAACGCGGACAAATTCATCTCCTCTCGCGGCCAGCAGGACGAAGAAGAGGAAGAAGACGAGCAGGATGGCCGGGGCACCCCTGCCACGGCCTCAAACCGCGAAATCTTAGAAAAATATTTCGATAACCCCTGCCCTACCGGCGTGCTGGTAATGACGGTATCGAGCTGGCAAAAAAGCACCCGCCTCGCAAAAAAACTGCCCGACATCGGGACATTGATTGAAATAAAGGCGCCGAAGGGAAAAGAGATACCCCCCCGGCTCATCGCTTATGCCCAAGAGGTGTATAACAAACGCTTAGAACGCGGCGCCGCGCAACTGCTTGTCGACTTGGCGGGCGACGACATAACCCGGCTGTATACCGAGGTTGACAAATTGGCCACATACGCCGCGAATGAAAAATCAATCACGACCAGCCACGTGGAAAATCTTGTGGGATATAACCGGATGTATAACGCTTTTGCGGTCATCGACGCCATGCTCCAGCGAAAACCCGCTGAAGCCATCGAACGGCTGCGCAAGATGTTCGCCGAAGACAAGTCCGCAGATTACACAACGGTCGGGGCTTTGGCGTATCAATTCCGTAACTTGTTCACAGCAAAAAAATTAATCGAAGAGGGACACTCGCCATACGAGGCCGCAGGCATGGCACGTATCTGGTACAATAAAGAGGCGCAACTCTCTCTGCTTAAACGACTTACGCTCAAGCAGTTAGGCGACCAAATCCAGCAATTAGCCGAGACGGATTACGCGATAAAACGAGGCCTTGCACAGCCGAGGGTTGCGATTGAGCAATTAGTCCTGAGGATGGCAACGATGTGATATTGCAACCACGGATTACCCCCAAAAAATCTAAAAGATTTTCGGGGACTTAGTCCTGGAAATTCTTTGAATTTCTCAGGGCACGGATTTTCACGGATTATAAATATATAGAAAAAGAGAATAGAAGATGAGCGGGATAAATTTTATAGCTCGATTTTGAATATGAAGGGCTGGTTCAATTGGAGTGATATATGTGGATTGACACGGATTAATATTTGGAATCTGCGAATGGCGACGTTGTGATACTGACGCTTCGGAGAACAGAAGAAAACAGAAACACGACTGTTCAAATTTTTCGGGTAACAGGTCTTGGTAAATAATAGGTGACTGTCCCGAATGGCGTGAGAATGGCGTGAAAGGAAGATAATGAGTATGAATACAAAAAATATATTCATGAATCTGGCGTGTATACTTGGTTTTCATACTTGGAATGGGTGTAAATGTTCATTCTGCAATAAGGTAAGAGGCGAGGGGCACGACTGGTCAAAGAACTGCGAGAGTTGCTGTCAGTGCGGGGCAACGCGAAAGAACGCCCACAGGTGGAGCAAGGACTGCGAAAGATGCACCGAGTGCGGCAAGACAAGGATAGATGCTCATAATTGGAATGGCTGTAAATGTTCGAAGTGTGCCATGACTCGCGATGAGGGCCATGATTGGAGCAAAAACTGCGAAAGATGCCCCATGTGTGATAAGACAAGGGTAGATGCTCACGATTGGAATGGCTGCAAATGTTCTAAGTGCGCCAGAACCCGCGATGAGGGCCACGACTGGAGCAATAACTGCATGAGATGCGCCAGGTGCGGCAAGATGAGAGAATATTATCACGATTGGAATGGCTGCAGATGTACGAAGTGTGCCATGACTCGCAATAAGGGCCATGATTGGAGCAAAGACATTTCCAAGTGCGCTAAATGCGGAAAGACCCGTGATGAAGGTCTCGGGATGGTTGACTCTGAATCCGTTGTTTGCGGACCTAAAGATTGCAAGGAATCGCTCATAAAACAATTAGATGACCGGCTGGGCAGTTTCGCTGTCAACATTTTTTGCGCACAGATAGATAGCTCGGCGAATGCGCAAACATGCTACAACAGATTTGCTGATGCCGCAACCGCTGCTCCATCCAAGACAACCTCTTTTTTAGGTGAGTTGCTCGAAAATAAAATTGATCCTAGAAAAGGACCTGTGGTCGGTGTAATTTGTCACGACCTATCATACAAAGCGCAGCAAGATTCTTTCAATTGGTTTGCAGGCTATGCGTCACGTTTTCATGGTCTATCGTCCAATACGTTGGCAGTAATAAAAGACAAGAATGGGGCAGAATTGTTTCATGTGCCGATTCGTGTTTACGAATTCCGTCATCATTATTGACAAAATTAGGAAACCATGGACAGGATTCATTCGATGTTACCGCGGCTAATAAAGTTCAAGTACCGCCTCAAAAAAAAATAAAGGGGTCAGGCCTGCTGTGTAGAAAAGCTCTTTGGCAAATAGGATAATTCCTATGTTGTGGGTTAAAACTCTCAGCGTCATTTCACGATTCTGAGCCCAGTAGGTTTTGTTTCACATTGCGGATATATTCATTCGTTGTCATTGTTTTAAACCATTGAATCATTGTATATATCGGCCGTTGTTGTATGGTTTTTTGTAGGGGCGAACTTATGTGTTCGCCCTCTTCATTTTTCGCATTTTCCCCCATATTATTTTCAGGGCAGACACACAGGTCTGCCCCTACTTAGTGTAAGTAATTGTGTGTAAGTTAGGGTGAAGGTATGGTTGTCATCCGGCTGGAGCGAAGGC
>JBDRMP010000070.1:0-16459 GCA_043811995.1 Planctomycetota bacterium | reverse complement strand
CGTGTTTGGATGCTTTGGTATCAATGGCTCGATTTTTTCCCATAACTCGTCTGAAATTCTGTATCGGTTTTTTGTTTTTCGTTTCTTCACCCCTGAACCCTTTCAAAGGCATCATTGCCTCTTAATATATCGGCCATTCAGGAGTTATTCGGATAGGCTCTAAGTTCAAGTGGGCGGAATCCATATAACAATTACGACAAATCAGATTTCAAGAGAAGATATCAAGAGTTGAAAGATCAGAATTGGCAGAATTATATATTAGATGATACCAAAAAGAACATTTTGAAAAAGCAAAAAGAAGCATCTCCGAAGGAAAGTATTCAATTAACAAGTTTTTCCTTTGCTGATACTGACAATCTTGTTTTAAACATGAGAGAAATTCTATCCAAAACAGTGGTATCGCGAGTCATAGAACGCTTAAAAAACAATCCAGAAGTTAGCAATTGGGTGGCCGAAGGATTAAAAAAACACCGAGAAAACGCGTCGGAAGTTTGCCTTTTCTGCGAACAGCCCTTACCTAAGGGATATTTGGAAAAGCTAGAAGGTCACTTTAATGACGAATACAATCAATTAATTTATGGAATAGAAAAGCTTGAACAGCAAATAACCAACCTAATTGATGTCCCCAACAATCTTACTCTGCCCAATAAAGCCCAGTTATACGACGAAATGCAAATAGAATATGACAGTCATTGTGATGTTTTTGAGGGAGAGAAACAGGATTATATAACTAATCTTAAATTGCTAAAACAGAAACTTACAGAAAAGAAAAGTAATATATTCAGGGCAATGGAATTCGATGAAAAAATAACTCCAATAGTCGAGACAACCATTGATAGAATTAACGAAGTTATTGAAAAACACAATCGTAGAACGACTGATTTTGATAATGCAATTAAATCGGCCCGGGAGAGACTTGAGAATTCTTGCGTTGCGGAATCATTCGCAGAAGTCCTTGAAAAAGAAGGACGAATTGAATTCTTGAAAAAAGAACGCATGCAAATCGATACTGATATTGAAAGAATGAAAAATGATATCGTTAAACTAGAAAGAGATATTCTTGAGCATCGAAAACCTGCTGACGACCTAAACAAAGATTTGACTGCATATCTTGGGAGGAATGAATTACGGTTTGAGATAAAGGACTATGGATATCAGATTACAAGGGACGGTGTAATTGCGGATGGCCTCAGCGAAGGTGAGAAGACAGCCATTGCATTTCTATACTTTTTAAAATCACTTGAGGACAAGAACTTTGACTTGACAAATGGGATTGTCATCATTGATGACCCCGTATCAAGTCTTGATGCCAATTCATTATTTCACGCCTTTGGTTTTATGAAAGAACGAACTAAAAAAGCAGGACAACTCTTTATTTTTACCCATAATTTCTGCTTTTTCAGGCAAGTCAAAAATTGGTTTTCCTATGCTAGAGAAAAAGCAAGTTTTTACATGCTGCAATGTGAAGGAAGTGGTAAGTCAAGATGCGCTAAGATCACTGCTCTCGACAAACTTCTTTCCAAGTACGAATCTGAATACCATTATTTGTTCAGTTTAATTTATGAAGGTGCGAATTTAACGGCTGGAGACTTAAAAAGATTCTACCACCTTCCCAATATTAGTAGGAGATTATTGGAGGCTTTTTTTGCATTCCGTAAACCTTCTAAGGAAAATTTATATGCCAAATTTGAACACGTGGATTTTGATAGCGCGAAAAAGGCAAGAATTCTGAATTTTATACAAACATATTCCCATGGTGGAGAGGTCGATGAGCCTGAACATGATATCTCCATATTGAGCGAAACGCCAGCAGTGTTGAGAGATATACTCGATTTAATTAAATCAGAAGATAAGGGACATTTTGAGGAAATGGAAAAGGTCGTTACAGCGTTCTCTGGATAACTAGGTTTGTTTGTGAAATACGGTATCGAACTATGCCTGATAGAGACGCGGCGCGGAGCGAGGGATTAGAGCAGTTGAGCCCCTCTGTTTTGCTTTGCAAAACAAGACGCAGGGGCGGGCAGTTGAACAGTTGAAAAGATGATTTATGCCCGACAGAGACGCTTCGCGAGAGATTAGAGCAGGCGGCGAAACGCGAGATAGTTGACAGGTGAGCAGTAGAGAGGATATACTGGGTCCCAGCCAAAGGCATGCTGGGATCTCCGCTACGCTGCGAGGATCTCTGCTTCGCTACGAAAGGAGTTAAGATATGGCTACGTTCATTTCGCTGGTAAATTTGACAGAACAGGGAGCGAAGGAATTCAAGGCGTCTCCCGACAGGGCCGGTAAATTCAAGGACGCGGCAAAAAAAGCAGGAGTGACGGTCAAAGAGCTCTATTGGACGATGGGAAGATACGATGTCGTGATGATTCTGGAGGCACCGGACGACCAGACGGTAGTCGGTGTGCTGGTGGGGCTGGCGTCGCTTGGGAATGTGAAGACACAGACCATGCGCGGCTTTAACGCATCAGAAATGAAAGAAATCATTTCCAAAATGCCAAGCTGAGCAAGCCCGATTAGTTTTAAGTTTTGAGTCGAGGCGGACCGTCTTCGCCGGGGGTCTTGGCCCCCCATACGACGACGGGGTAAACTGTGCTATGAGTTTACTACCAGAGGTTTGCGGCGGCGGGGACGTCGGCACGGTTTTGCAGCCGGATAGCATCAGTGGGACAAAGTGAACGGCAGATGCCGCAGCCATAGCAGCGGGTCTGGTCGATGACGATTTTTTTGTTGGCAGCACTGTATGATATGGCGTCGAACTGACAGAGTCGCATGCACTGCCGACAGCCGGTGCACAGGTCAGGGTCAACGGCGGCGACGTACTCGGCACGGAACATTACGGGTATTCGATGCGTTACGGTGCAGCGCATTGCGAGGCAGTCAGCGCGGTCGCAGTTGCATATTCCGGCGATGAACGGCGTGCCGAAAGTCCATACGGTGTGGCAGAGGCCCTGCTTTTCATGGTCACGGAAAGCGGCGAGGGCCTGATTTTTTGTGAGTGTTTCCATGGCGAGGTTGTCTGGCCCACCGAGAAAGCTATGGTCGAGGCCACGTATGATTTCGCCGAGTGCGCCGCCATCGGGGGCGAGAGTGATGCCGTAACAGTATCGGTGCTCTTTGTGGAGGATGGCGTGGCGGCAAAAGCAGGCGACGCGGACAATCGAGTTTACAAAATCGAAGATTCGCTCGACGTCCTCGATGGGTATTACCTGGCCAAAATGGTTTTTCTTCATTCGGCCGGTGATAAGTCGTCCGACGACGGCCCTGATGATGGCCGGGGCTTTGGCGAGGGAGTCTAATTTGTGAACGTGGTGCTCGACTTCGTCGGTTTTTGCGAAGAAGTCTTCGATAAACCTGCGTCTGCGAACGTCACTGAGCAGGTCGTCGGAGTAGTTTGCTGCCTGCAGATACCACTTTTTTCCTTCGCCATGCTTTAAGCAGAATTCGCACATTCGGCCGGTCTCCAGAATATCAGCATTTTCCCGCAGCGGGTAATATGGCGAGCATTTTGGGGCAAAGGGTTTTATCTGTCAAGGACGCGATAGGTAACCCAAGCGATTTAGTGATTTCAGCTAATGATTACAAGGGCAATGTATGGGACGAGATTGAAGACGAAGAAGAAAATCTTGAACAGCCCTATGAACGAACACATAATCGCGCTGAACGCTTCCCTTGAGACGGAAAAGAACCTGTTGTTCATTCGATAGGCAAAGTCGCCGGCGAAGACGCCAACAACGGAAGAGAAAAGCAGCAAGGCCCCGTTCAAAATCGTGCACCACAAAAAGAAAGCCCGGACGGTCGCGATATCCATAGCCATAGTATTTCTCCTTTTTCCCGCGTGTCTTAAAATGTAATTGTACGCAACAGAATTTGTTATGAGGGTAGTGCGAGGGGAGGGGAATGTCAAGATTCCGCAAGCGGAGGAAAAAGAACAGGCGATAAAGACCGATAAAAAATAGGGTATCAGGTCATCAGCGAAAACGGGGTAAAAATTATTTTTAGAAGTTCCGTAAATTGCCTAAATATACTAATCTTCCCAGATTAACACAGCCGATACTTCAGGAAAGGCAACAGAACCCTAATAGGAGATTAGGTATGGAAACTTTAACGGAACAGCGGACTTTTACACGAACGGCAGTATCATGGCCGGTGAGCGTGTGGCTGCCGGAAGCAAACAAGTTTTTTAACGGCAGGAGCTCCAACATAAGCAAGACGGGCGTTTTTGTGCGTCTGCCTGTAGCGACGCCGCTTCAAGCGGGCAACGTTGTGGAGTTGAATTTTCCGCGGACAATGGTGCTGGCGAAGAAGAAGGGCGGCTTTGCGCGGATAAAAAGCGGAAAGGTTGTGAGGATAGAACGGGGCAGCTTGCTTGATGACGCTGCGATGGGCGTGGGTATTGTGTTTGAGGAAATCGAGTCATAAAAGTAGCCACCCGGCTTCGTCCCTATAAACGACATCGGGACTACGCCGTGGCAAGCTTGGTGGTAAAGAAAGTTTGAAATAAGAAATGCGATAACAGCATTTTCTGTCAGCACACTGGCAGGGAGAGAAAATAACGGTCGGCGACACAGCATTGTCGCCGGCCATTTTTATGCGCCATATCGGCAGTATCTCATTTATAATCTGGCCTATGTGGTTATTTAAGAAATGGCGTAGAAAGAGAATAAACCGAAGGGCTTTTCCACTGGCGTGGCTGGGGATTCTCTCGAAGAACGTGCGATTTTATCGAAGGATGAGCGAGGCGGACAAAGAGGAGCTTCGGCGTCATATCCTGATATTCCTGGCAGAGAAGAGTTTCGTGGGGTGCGGGGGGCTGGAGATAACCGAGGAGATAAAGGTAACAATTGCGGCGCAGGCGTGCATATTGCTGTTACATCGGCAGACCGATTATTACCCGGGTTTGCGGACGATAGTGGTTTATCCGGCGGCATACGTGGCGAAGGCGACGAGGCATCTTCCCGGCGGGGTCGTGGAGGAGGGGTTCGACGTTCGGCTGGGGGAATCGTGGCGGCGGGGGTCGGTGGTTCTTTCGTGGGACGACGTCAGGCGCGACGCGGCGGACATTCATGACGGGCACAACGTGGTGTTCCACGAGTTCGCACACCAGTTGGACAGTTCGTTCGGCAGGGGGGACAGCAGTGAGGTTTTGCAGGGACAATCGACGTTTATCGTCTGGGCGAGGGTTCTTCACGAGAATTACGAGCGTCTGCGGCGCGAGGTTGACAGGAACAGGTCTACGCTGCTGAGGCCTTACGCGGCGGAGAACCCTGCCGAGTTTTTCGCGGTTGCGACGGAGTATTTTTTCGAGCGGCCTAAGGAATTGCAGAAGATATATCCGGAACTGTATCAGGAATTGAAGAATTTCTATCAGCAGGACCCGGCAGGCCTGTCATAAATCCGGTTAAGGTTGAGGGCTACCGGGCGGGGGATTTTTACAAAAAAAAACCCCTTGCAACCCGCCTGCCGCCGTATTTATAATATCAACCACAACTGCCGATATACGATATACGCATCACGAACGACGAAAATGCGGGTGTAGCTCAGTGGTAGAGCGTCACGTTGCCAACGTGAATGTCGTGAGTTCGAGCCTCATCACCCGCTTTGCCCCCGCGTCTTGCAGTCGCAAGACAGCGGCGGGGTGAAATAGCCTCGGCGAGTTATCGCCCCGGCCGAAAGGCGGGGCAGGGCGCTGGTTGCCGACGCGTTTAAGGATTATGCTATGGAATATATGGCTGAAGGAAATAAAATGACTTTCCTGAAGCCATATTAACTTTTAACGAATTAGTTATGTTTAGCCCCCCAATTTATTGTGGGGTTCTTGGCTGAAAATTTATTCGGAGAAAACCAATGGCTGATGAACAGACCGAAACAAAGGCGAAAAACACCGTAACAATCGAGGATGCGGGCCCGTGCCGCAAGAAAGTCATCGTCGAAATTCCCAAAGAGACGATAAGCAAGGCGACGGACGAGCAATACGAGTCGCTTCGCAAAGATGCGCTCGTGCCGGGTTTCAGGAAGGGCAGGGCGCCGAGACGGCTTTTGGAAAAGCGATTCGGGAAGGACGCGGGCGAGACGGTGAAATTGAAACTGCTGGCCGAGGCGAGCGACACCGCGGTAAAGGAGAGCAAATTAGACGTTTTGCGCGAGCCGGATGTTGACTATGAAAAAATCACGCTTCCCGACGACGGGCCATTGAAATTCGATTTCGAGGTTGAGGTCCGTCCCGAGTTCGAGCTGCCTTCGCTGGATGGGATACCGGTCAACAAGACAAAAGTGGAGGTAACCGAAGGCCACGTTGACGCCGAAATTGAGTCGCTTCGCAAATACGCGGGTGTCTGGACGCCGAAAGACAAGGGCAAGGTCGAGGCGGAAGACCAGGTTGTCGCCGATGTTATGCTCAATATCGAGGGGCAGGAGCAGAAATTAGACAATACGGAATTCACCGTCAAGCCCCACGGCTTCATCGGCGAAATTCCCGTCGAAAAATTAGACGACCTCCTCGTCGGCGCAAAATCCGGAGATACCAAAACCGCCGAAATTACCGTCCCAAAAACGTATTTCAAGGAGGACCTTCGCGGCAAAAAAGTGGATATGAAAATTACCGTCAAGGACATCAAGTGGCTCAAACCCGCCGAATTGAACCAGGACTTCATCACCAAGGTCGGAATGGCCAGCGAGGAGGACTTGCGCAAGGCGATAGGAGAACGCCTGCAAAGCCGGCTGGAAAACCAGGCCAAATCCGATATGGCAGAGCAAATCTACAAGTACCTGTTTGACAAGACCAGCTTCGAGCTGCCCCTCGACGTCGCCGCAGACCAGGCCGTCTCATTACTGCGTCGTCAATACGTCAACCTGATGATGCAGGGGATACCGAGGGAACAAATCGATGAGCATATCGAGCAGTTGAAGGCCAGTTCCGAACAGCAGGCACAGCAGCAGTTGAAGGTGTTTTTCATAATGGACAAAATCGCCGACAAGCTCGATATCAAGACGACGGAAGAAGAAATCAATGGCCACATCGCCCAGTCAGCCATTCAGAGAAAGGTGCGTCCCGAACGGCTGAAAGAAGATATGCAGCGCGATGGCTCACTGGCGCAGTTCACCCAACAGGTTCGGGAGCAGAAATGCGTCGCAAAACTCCTCGAAACCGCCAAAATAACCGAGGTCGCACAAAAAGCGGTCTCAGCCAAAGCAAAACCCGCAAAGGCCGAACACCCGAAACACCCCGCTGCGCCTAAGGCCCACGCCGTGGCGAGCAAGAAAACTCCTGAAAAAACCACAGAAAAACCGGCTGCCAAAAAACACACTGCCAAAGCTACTACCGAGAAAAAAACCGAAAAAAAGACCAAACCCATCCGAAAAAAGAAAAGTTGATATAGGGTCTTAATCCTTATCGTTTAGCCCCCCAGCTCTGCTGGGGGTCATTAAACTTCTCTTCTCGCAGCGCAGCGAAGATCCCAGCGCACGCTGGGACCCAGATTCCATCGGCTTTGCCGAAGGCAAAGGCGTGTGACAGGGTAATTCCTCATCGTTTAGGTCTTACACGCCACTTTTCACATCTTTTTTAAGATTGAAAAAAACAGGGTCGGTACTATCTCATCGGCGTTCCCTTTTAATCGACCGAATTGTCCTATTGGTCCGAACCGTCCGACTAAAGTTCCTGCAGTTCCCTGTTTACTCGCCTAAATACTTGACTCTTGCCTCTCTTTGCAGGACAATAAATGACGAATCATGTAACGGATTACGAAAGGAAGGTAATGACCCCTAAGGGTGAACATCTTTTCCCGGAAATGAATAAGGCGAGGTATGGTGAAGGGCGTCGCACTCGCCCGTTGTTCCTGCCTAATCTTCTTCAGGAACCACAAAAGTTTCTTGAAGGCCCTAATCAAAATCAGGCATACGAGATAATTTGTAAATGGGCTGACCTCGAATCAAGCGGCAAACTCAGCAAAATGAATGAAACCGCTATCGAGGGCGAGTTTTGCAAGGAAATTTTTGGCGAAGCGCTCGGTTATACACTTTTTGCTGACCACAAGGAAAATTGGAACTTTCAGCAAAAATATTCTGTCAACGGCGGTCAGGCCGATGCCGCAATCGGTATTTTTTCCGCTCGCCAAAAACCACAGGTTCGCGCCGTAATAGAACTCAAAGGCCCAACCGTCAACGTCGATAAAGACCGCTCACAGGGTAGAACACCTGTTCAACAGTGCTGGGACTATCTCAATCACCTTACCGATTGTCCCTGGGGCATTGTCTGCAATTACGTCAGCTTCCGGCTGTATCATCGCAACCAAACTCCTCGCGTCTATGAGCTTTTCACGCTTCAGGAGCTTTGCAAAAAAGAGGTCTTTCAGCAATTCTATTACCTTCTCGAAAAAGGCGGCCTGATTCCGTCGCCAATGTATCCGACTCCGAGAGCTGATTTGCTCCTCGAAAAATGCACAACTCGCCAGCGCGAGGTCGGCGATGAGCTATATGGCCGTTATCACGATGAACGCCTGAAATTGATTACTCATCTTTCCGGCCCGGAACATAATTTCTCACTCGATAAGGCCATTCGCGTCACACAAAAATTGCTCGACCGCATAATCTTCGTCGCGTTCTGCGAAAAACGTGAATTCCTGCCCAATCAATCCCTTCTCAGAACCTGGAGAGACATACCGCCGTTTCATAAAGTTACAAATCCAAGGTGGCAGAATTTTCTCATGTTGTTTGAAAGCATCAATGACGGTAATGACAAAATCGACCCGCCGATTCCGCCTTATAATGGCGGATTGTTCAAAAAAGACGAAGAAGTTGACAATCTCAACCTTGACGATGACTGGACTTATTTCTTCAAATCCGTCGGCGAATACGACTTTGCCCATACAATCAACGTTGATGTTCTTGGCCACCTTTTTGAAAAATCCATAAATGACATTGAAAAAATTCGCTTAACCGGCCTTTTCGAATCTAAGGAGGAAGAAAAACCTCACCCCAAAATGGCCAAATCCGCCGAAAGAAAAAAAGGCGGAGTATATTATACACCCCCCGAATTTACTGGCTTAATCACAGATAATACTGTTGGTGAATTTGCTAAGGATAAAATTAAATTACTCGAAAGAAACTTCGGAATTCGTCTCGACCAGATTGACGTAAAAACCGAAAAGAAAAGAGTTGTTGCCTTTGCCCAAAATGCTATTGAGGAGTTGCAAAATATAAAAGTTGTTGACCCCGCCTGCGGCTCAGGAGCTTTTCTTATTCGCGCTTATGATGTCCTTGAAGAAAAATACCGGGATATCGCTGATGTTCTCGAAATCCACGAACCCCAAATGGCCAAAGACCTCAGCGATAAAATTTCCAATCTCATCCTGAAGGATAATCTCTTTGGTGTTGACCTGTCCCCTGAAGCAGTCGAAATCGCCCAGTTGGCTTTGTGGCTGCGTTCCGCGCATAAACGCAAGACCCTTGCCGACCTGTCTAAAAATATCGTCTGCGGCAACTCGCTGATTTCTGATGCCGCCGTTGACCCGCGTGCCCTCGATTGGCAAAAGAAATTCCCCGATGTCTTCTCCCGCCCGAATCCTGGCTTTGACTGTGTCATCGGAAATCCGCCCTGGGAGCGATTTACGCTTAAAAATCGTGAATTTTTTGATATCTCTGCCCCTCACGTGCTCGAAGCCCCGACTGCCGCTGAAAGCCGACGACTCATCGAAAAACTCCAGAAAACAAACCCTGACCTTTATCAAAAATATATCACTGCAAAAAATTCCACCGAAAAAACTGTGACTTATATCCGCCAATGCGGTCGGTTCCCACTCGCTGGCAAAGGTGATATAAATACTTATTCCGTATTTGCCGAACTTGCCCACTCTATCATCTCACCAACAGGCCGCGTCGGTCTTCTCGTTCCAACCGGCATCGCCACAGACAAAACCAACGAAGATTTCTTCGCCAAATTAGTCAACTCTCAAACGCTCTCCGGCCTCTGCGACTTTGAAAACAGAAAGAAAATTTTCCCCGACGTTGACGGTCGATACAAATTCTCCGTCCTTCTTTTCGGCGGCTCAAAAAATAAGTCCAAGTCCGCCGACTTTGTTTTCTTCGCCCATACAATGGATGACCTCAAAGACGAAAAACGGCATATTGTCCTGTCCACTAATGACTTCAAACTTCTTAATCCCAATACTCGCACCTGTCCCATGTTCCGCTTCAAACGCGACGCAAATCTAACCAAATACGTCTATAAACGCGTCCCCGTCCTCATTAACAAAAACAGAAAAGAAGGTGGTAACCCTTGGGGCATTGATTACCTCCGTATGTTCGACCAAAGCAGCGATGCGGAATTATTCCGAACCGCAGAACAACTAAAATCCAATGGATTCAAACGTTCCGGCTCAAACTGGAAAAAAGGCAAAACTGTATTCCTGCCCCTTTATGAAGCAAAAATGATTCAGATGTTCGACCACCGCGCTGCAAGTGTCATAGTCGATGAATCGAACTGGATGCGCCAGGGCCAAACCGATGAAACATCTCTCGTCTTACACCAAAATCCCGAATTTACTGTTGAACCAAGATGGTGGGTTAATGAGGCCGATGTTCGTCGTGTTCTTGGTGACCGAGATACAACAAAAATTATCGCATTTAAGAATGTTACCAGCCCGACTAATCAACGAACAATGATTGCTGCGTTTATTCCATATTCCGGCGTAGTACATTCTTCTCCTCTAATTTTCACCGGCTCTGATATTAATGCCCGACTTACATCTTGCCTGCTCGGCAATCTTAACACCTTTGCCTATGACTATATATGTCGCCAAAAAATTGGTGGTGTAAATCTAAGCTATTTCATTATCGAACAAATCCCCACTTTCCACCCTGATTTCTACAAACAAAAATGCCCGTGGAACAAAAAGCAGACACTTGAGAAATGGATTTCCGACCGTCTTTTGAAACTGACCTGCACGAGCAACGATATGATTCCTCTGGCCGAGGCCGCCGGGTTTAAACCGACTGTTCACAAATGGGACCCAGCCGAACGCCTTGACTTGATTGCCGAACTCGATGCCGCGTACTTCTTGCTTTATGGAATCAAACGCAACGATGTTGAATATATTCTTTCCACCTTTGCTGGCCTACGCAACGAATCCTCTGACCTTCTCGCCGGCTCAACCACCTCCGCCCGCATCCTTGAATTTTATGATAACTTAAAATCCTAACTCTCTCGCCCTAAGTTTCTTCAAGTAATTTACTTCTAAGCTGGCTGGCGAGGCACCCAATCCCCAAATCTTTTCTTTTTTACAACATCAAACTAATTCGCATTTATTTGCTCGGCTTCGAACATTTTGTTTCGGCCAGTAACGGCATTTTGCCGGAAGGCAATGAAATTGACCTTGTGGTCGAAGATGAAGACCGCGACTAAGCTTGCTTAAAAAGCGGAATTCATCAAGAACACCTCCTTGGCTGACTTAATCCGTGTAAATCTGTGTTTAACCCGTGAGATAGGTCACGCCGACATCTCATGGGTTAAATCCGTGGTTAAAATTCTCTGCGTTCTCTGCGGTGGAAAATCCGTGATAATTTGTGCTAATTCGTGGTTATTTTTGTGTTTTTTTTTGCATTTTCGTGGCAAAATCCGTGTGAATCTGTGTCAAAAAACTGAAAAAGACCGAATCTACTGCTTGAAAAAAGGAAACCTTATCGTCAGAATATCCGATAAACCCTTAGTATCGAAAAATGACCATTTTTAAGGGGTAACGCTTGATGTTCAGCCAAGGTCCTAAAAAGCATGTAATTAACCCGGAGCCGAATATGCAGATATACGAACAATATGGCACTTCAGGCCATCCCTACCAGCAGTTTCGCCAGATGAGTTTGGACGACCTGCTGCTTGAAAACCGCATAGTGTTTCTCATCGGGGAAATTAACTATGCCAGGGCCGCCGAGGTCATTATGAAAATCCTTTACTTAGACAACCAGAAGCGCAGCGACGAAATCAGCTTATACGTGAATTCGCCCGGCGGGTCGGTGGACGATACAATGGCGGTTTACGATACCATGAGGTTTGTAAGCTCGCCAATCTCCACTTACTGCATAGGCAGGGCGCAGTCGGGAGCGGCGGTGATATTGGCGGCTGGGACGAAGGGCAAGCGGTTTGCGCTGCCGCACGCGAAGATAATGCTTCATCAGCCGTGGGGCGGGGTTTACGGGCAGGCGGCGGACATCAAAATCCAGGCGGAAGAAATCCTCAAGGCGAAGAAAATGATAAACGACCTGCTTGCCAAACACTCTGGGCAGCCCGTAGAGAGAATAATCGCGGAGACAGAGAGAGACCGGTATATGACGGCGGCGGAGGCCAAAGAGTACGGTCTCATCGACGAGGTGCTGGAGCTCGAAGAATCGAGCAAAAAGAAGAAAGAAGAGAAAGAAGAGAAAAAGTAAATCTGGCTTCGCCCAAGGGGCTTCGGACTTCGCTTTAGCTACGCCGGACGAGCCGCCGTGACAGGAAGTAAAGAGGAAAAAGAAGACAGAAGACGGAGAAATGACCAATATCGAATGTTGGAGTAAGACAGAAGTAAACCCGCCTATGGCGGGTAAAAACGGAAAAGGAAAGAGTAAAAAAGAGAAGAGAGAAGACCCGTATTCGCTACGCTTCGCCGTGGCAGGCAGAGGGTAGAAAAGCGGGTTAAGGGCGGCGAATTTTAACGATTGATACATTGAGAGACAAGATATGAGAGTTGACCAGAATTTAGTTCCGATAGTAATCGAGAAGAGCGGTCGCGGCGAACGGGCATACGACATATACTCGCGTCTGCTGAAGGACAGAATCGTATTCGTGGGCGGGCCGATAGATGATTCGACGGCGAATTTAATCATAGCCCAGATGCTTTTTTTGAGCAACGAGGACACCAAGACGGATATACACCTTTATATCAACTCGCCTGGCGGGTCAATCACGGCGGGGCTGGCGATATACGATACGATGCAGTTTTTGCGGTGTGAGGTGGCGACGTATTGCATAGGTCAGGCGGCGAGTATGGCGGCGGTATTACTGGCCGGCGGCAAGTCGGGGAAGCGATTTTTGCTGGCGAACAACAGGATACTGATTCATCAGCCGTTGATATCGGGAGAATTGATTGCACCGGCCACGGACCTGGACATCGAGGCAAAAGAGATACTTCGGCTGCGAGAGCGGATTTATCAGATACTCGCGCGGCATACGGGACAGACGACAGAGAAAATCGAGAAGGACTGCGACAGGAACCTGTGGCTTGACGCGGAAGAGGCGATAAAATACGGGCTTGCGGACCGGATAATCCAAAAGGCGCCGGAAGTGGTCAAAGACACCAATAAAGAATCGTGATTTTTGAATGATGTTATTAGCTCGTAGTTCACTGTTAATCGTTTGTAGTTCGCTGCTCATGCTGGTGTTCGCGGCGGGTTGTGAGAACGCCAACGCACCGGGTAAGGCCTCACTTTCACAGCAAGTCGAGCAGCTTTCCAAAGAAAAGTCGGAGCTGGAAATCCGGCTGGAGCAATCACAAGCGGAAACCGAGGGGCTAAAAAAACAGATGGAGGCGTTAGCCGGTCTGCCCGGTGAAAAGAGGGCTTCGGCGATATACAGTTTGAAAGCGGTGAAAATCGGCAGATACACAAACCTCTACGATGAAGATAAAAACGGGACGAAGGAAACGCTGATAGTTTACATTCAGCCGATAGATGAGACGGGGGACGCTATCAAGGCGGCTGGGGCGATTGATGTGCAGCTTTGGGACCTGAGCAAGCCAAGCGCCGAGGCGTTGTTAGGCAAGTGGAGCGTCGAGCCGAATGAGCTTAGAGAGTTGTGGTTCGATTCAATTGCTTTGACCGGTTACCGGCTTAAATACGACGTGGGGGCACTCATTGGGAAGTCCGCCAACCCGTTGACCGTCAAGGTCGCTTTCACAGATTACTTATCGGGCAAGGTATTCACGGAACAAAAAACAATCAAGCCGTAAAAACCTGCCGCGATAACGGGCAGGGAGTATTTCGTCGTTCGTATTTCGTATATCGTCAACTCTCAACTGCTCAAATTTCTCGCGCAGGCGACAGACCCGGCTTCGTCAAAGGACTACGCCGTGGCAAGCAAAGCGGGGATACCCACCGGCTGGATTCAATTGTTCGAAACAAGACAGCACGTTGCTGAGATGTTAAAGGAGGATGACTATATCGACCTTGTCATTCCACGCGGGTCGAATGAGTTTGTCCGTTATATAATGAACCATACAAATATACCGGTGCTTGGTCACGCGGACGGTATATGCCACGTTTATGTCGATGGCGATGCCGATATCAATATGGCCGAGAAAATCGTTGTGGATTCCAAGTGCCAGTATCCGGCTGTATGTAATGCGGCAGAGACACTGCTCGTCGATTCGGCCATAGCTGAGGAATTCCTGCCGAAGATAAAGCACGCACTCGAAAGCAAAGAAGTAACAATACGCGGCTGCGAAAAAACACGGGCTATTATAGACGTTAAAGAGGCAACGAACGACGACTGGCGGACGGAATATCTCGACTTAGTCATCTCAATCAAGGTTGTCGAAGGTCTAAACGAGGCGATTGAGCATATAAATACTTACGGCTCGCACCATACCGATGCGATTGTGACGCAGGATAAGGCGACGGCTGAACGGTTCCTTGATTTAGTTGATTCAGCAGGCGTATTCTGGAATTGCAGCACGCGGTTCAGTGATGGCTACCGCTATGGTCTCGGCGCCGAGGTAGGCGTAAGCACCAACAAAATCCACGCCCGCGGCCCCGTCGGCCTTGAAGGCCTTGTGATTTACAAATGGAAGCTTCTCGGCTCAGGCCAGATTGTGGCCGAATATGCCGAAGGTGGTTCGACAGGCTCACCATTAAACAGAAAAAAATTCACGCATAAAAAAATTAGCCACTGATTACACAGATTAAACTGATTTTGATTGCCGCAAAAAGGCACAAAAAACACAAAATCTTTAACAAAAAACGGTAGCTGTCACCATTTATTCCCTAGAATCTTTTTTCTAATGAAATCTGAAACGAGTTCTTTCAAAGGTTTCTTTTCGAACTGCCCCAATAAAGTAAAGATAGATGTGAAGATCCCACAGTAAGCCCCCGAAGAAACTGGTCCGAATCCAAATACAGGTAGAAGCCCACTCAAAGTTAATACATATACAACTGCGAAACAGAACACCCCTGCCAAAACCCCCATCAATAGGCGAGGACAAATCCGTACATATTCTTTCGGATGGGTGGTAAAAAAGCCAATCACTGTTCCACAAATCAAACAGATTATCCCTATCTCAACTATTCTTGTTGTGTATACTGGAGGAGCATTAGACGGCCCATTCAGTGCCTCACGATATGTTGAACCAGTCCACCGTTCAACAGCGAATATGAATAACCAAATGCCAAGAATCGAGCCACCTCCTATTATCGCACCCCAGTATGCGTTCTGAATAGCAGTCCGAAAGAATTCATGGCCAAATAAAGTAACTTCCTCCTGCACTGAAACTTCGTTTTGCGGCATCTCAATAGTTAAATCCGGCTTTGCAATCGCCAGTATTGATATAATTGTCCGAAAGACGTCAAGGTCTTCCATTAAACCTTCTAATTTAATAGAATCATTGAATTGGATGAAGATCTCGCGGCCCCACTCTTTATCCCACTCTTTATCATTTTCTTCTACCATAACCACCTTCCTCATGTCCGAATAATTAATGGCTTGGGGTTCCCTTATGTAGCTGTGTCTGAAGTACAATCTCTTGTCAGTAAACAAGATTCCAAGCGTTGATGAGGTTACAAACAAAAAACTGGATCCAATTAATATCAGCGGTCGTTCGTCGGCATTAAGTGGAGCGAACGCCGCAATCGCCTTTGTCAGCCTTTTCAAAGGTATGTCTGGAGTTATCCATATTCTCCGCTTGTTGCGCAAGGCGTTTGTTGCGAATGCCAGCATTTTGGTGATGGTGTCCTCGTTTACTCTTTCGGGTTCATTGTTATGGATATCGTATATGTTTTGCATTTGGCCTTCTTTTACATTATTCAATTCTGTTTTAGCTTGCAATATCTCTAACTCTATATGATCAACCACTGTATCCGCGGTTTTCAGTCTTGATTGCTCGGCCGAAATCGAGTCCGTCGTTGATTTCGGGAACGGTTGATTAGGCACGTCAATATGCTGAAGAGTAGTATCAGAAGCTATTGGGATTTGCCGGTTCTCTATACCCATTTTCTGCTTACAGTTGGGGCAACGAGTGCCATCCATTGGCAAAACGCCTTTTGTTTGACAATGCGGGCAGTTATAAAGTTCGATTTCTTTCATACTGCACTTTCCAAAAACTGATTTGTTAAGCGGCCAGTTTCATTAACTTATAGAACTGGCGTACGATTTTTCGATTTTTACGGTTATGGCCAAAAGTTTCAAAAAATGTTTGCTTCAAAGTCTCGCGACGCAACG
>JBDRMP010000069.1:0-7356 GCA_043811995.1 Planctomycetota bacterium | reverse complement strand
GCATGGTTGAGCAAGTGTCGTGCGATTCTTGTTCGTTATGATAAGAAAGCATGTAATTACCTTGCGTTAGTTAAACTCGCCTGTTTATTGTTCTGGTATCGCCGATGTTGGCGATTATCAGTTTTGAGATAGTTACTAAGTACAATATCATCCATTACTCTGGCCTCTCAATATCTGCTCTTTAAGCGCCTCTGCTATCTTTGGTCCCCTCGGGGTATCAACCATTAGCTCCAAGTAAAGCTCTATATCATCAACTATGTTGCGATCTAACTTTTCTTGCAGATTGAACCATACACAAGGATTTTTGGGTTCGATAAGGTCTAACTGCCCGAACTCAGTATTAGGATTGAATTTCACTCTGCTTCGTTCAAATACTTTTCTCACTTCGTTTACGGATTTAACGTAAATTGTAATACGGTCAGTGGTTACCAGACCTTTCAGCTTTGCTGCATAGAACCCACACAGAACAAAGTCAACTTCACTGAAATATAAAATGTTAATCTGACTTTCATCAATGTCAAACGTATAAGTTTTGTTTTTGTTGCGCTTCGTGTAACTGACATATCCTTCCACAAGATTCTCAAGAAGTTTTTCTCGATTCGTTACAAATACGCCCGCTTCGGTTTTAGTTACGAGCAATTCTTCTTCGAGAGACCTCAAAACTTTGGACACAGTTGACAAGGTTATGTTTCCGCCTCGCTCGATAATAAAATCCACAACCTCATAGAGTGAACGGAAAGAGCCCTTGTTCAGAAGCAATGCCCGGCTGACTAAGGACGATATCCCCTCGAATATTTTTTTGATTGGTGCCGTGTCGGGGAACGTATTCTTTTTGCCGGTTCGTTCGATGTATATTTTGTTCGATATTCGAATCAACATATTACCGCAAAGGTCTATCCACGAAACACCCTCTCGTTGAAGTATCTTTGCCTGTTGTTTGCCCATATAAGGAACTATTACGATTGGCACTGTCGTTTTGTCACTTGTCCTGCTAATAATGGCGGCAATCTGTTGGGCTGTCTGTGAAATAATCTTTGGTGTGGCTACGGATTTAACCTCGGCTACTGCTTGAAAGCTGGGACCATCTGCAATACGAAATTCTATTAGTGCATCAGCGTAGAGGCCTAATAGCGGAGGTACTTCCTGCTCTAAGCTCTTGATTGTCAGGGGAGCGTATCTGTCGATTTCTCTCTGAAACTGTTCTATTATTTCATTTTCTTTAAGCCGCATTCTGGTTTTCCTAAAAACGCGTGTTTTCCTATATAGGATATATCATCTTTTTAGGAAAGCGTCAACAGAAATTTTTCTGTTTATGGCCATTTTCCTATATAGGAAAATGGCTTATATTAGGAAAACAAGGGTTTTAAGCATTTAAATTGGGTTGTCACTATTGGCACAGGGGAAATCTCAACTCTTTTTCAATAATAAAGATTCTCTCCCAGCCAGAAAAACATTTAGAAATTGCTTGTGCCACTTGTGACACTGGCCGACAAGGCCACTATCGCAACCTCAGAACCTTCTCTTACTGATAATCCGCTGAATACCCATATCCTCTGACCTCGTTTTCGCTTCTGCATTTTTACGCTGTCGGGGAACGTTCGTTTAACTTCTTTGCCGAAATTGCTGGCGTTTAAGGGATGGTAGCCGTTTTGACCACACCAGGAAGTGTAGGCCTGATACACCTCGCCGCAGGGCACGCCATCAACCCAGAAGCCCCTATGTTCATACCGGGGATTAGAACCCCCCCAACATAAAGTTGGGGGCTTACTTGCAACCGCAACCGTTTAACGCTGCCTGCTACGCTCCGCTCTTCGCTTCGGCCACAATCTGCTTTGTCAACGGCGACTGGTTTCTCTGTGCATCCTTGAACGCCTGTGCCGAATCGGGACTGGTCTTCTTGAAAATCTCATTTGCCAAAACGATTTCCTTAAGCGCGTTCGATTTCGCCTTTGCCTCCTGCAAAAACTTTATGATTCGCGTCGAATATGCCCCGCCAAATAGGCCCGCTATCGCAATGGCCAGCTCCAGTCCCGAATCCGCCACGCTCCACGCGTCAGGCCTTTCCTTCGATTGCTCAATCGCTATCGTTGCCAACTGTCGGTTCGATTCGCTCAGCACATCCTCTGCTGATTCCGCCTGCGGCAGTTCCTCCGGCAGTCCGCAATACGCCACAAACGCCCTGCTCTGTATCTGGCTCAAGTCGGTCAATGCCTTAAGCTTCTCCGATACGGCCTCATCTTTGGCCATCTGTGCCGCGAACACCGCCGTCCGATTATGCACCCAGGCGTTCTGCTTCTGCTCTTCACGCGGCGCAAAACGTATATTCCCGCACCCCGTAAAAAACAACATTCCCACCATTACCACCATCGCTTTTCTCATAACTTTCCTCCTTTGTGTCATACTGCTTTCTGGTTAAAATAATAACGTTCTGGAGAATAACATTTGGACACTGCAAAAACATTTACGCCCAAGATGATTTTGCTCTGGCGAAAAGTCGCCGAGCTTCCTGAAGCCCGTCGCATAGTGGATTTGTTCCCGTCCACGCCGGTCAAAATAGTCGACCACCAGCGGTTCGTCTCTTCCGCATCTTCCCTCGGCCAAAGCATCCGCGAAAGCAAAAAGACCCTGATGATTGGTCAAACATCCTCGTTCATCAACGGATTCGACGGGAAACTCGGCCCTCATATCTGCTGTCGCCCATATTACAAACTCGTTCCTGTCTCCAACGGCTGTCCCTATCGCTGCACCTATTGTTACCTCGCGTTCGTATATCGCAAACACCACCCCTTCATCAAAATCAACGTCAACTACGACACAATGCTTCGGCAAATCGCCAAGCTCGCCGATGGCTCGCTGCACAAAATCAGCTTCAATATGGGCGAAATGCTCGACTCGCTTGCCCTCGACCACGTTACAAATCTCTCGCCGATGCTCGTGGAATTTTTCTCCCGATTCTCGAACGCCTATCTTATGCTGCTTACCAAAAGCGCAAATATCAGCAACCTGCTCTCCGTCAAACCTAATAACCAGACAGTTGTCTCCTGGAGCATCAACAGCGCCGAAGCAGTCAGGCGTTACGAACTGGATACCGCGGACATCGACGAGCGAATCGCCGCCGCCAAACGTTGTCAAAACCACGGCTACCGCATCCGCTTCCGAATCGACCCCGGCATCCTTCATCCGAACTGGCAAAACGCCTACGCCGAAATGATTCAAAAAATGCTTCTCTCCACCGAACCGGAGAATATCACCATCGGAATGCTCCGCCTTGTCCCCGGCTATTCTCGCCTTGCTCGCCAGACATATCCCGCCGAGACCGACCCGGCTTCGCCTCGCTTCGCCGAGGCGGGAGAATCTCTCCAAAACCAACACCTGACCGACCTGTGCTCCGATGGCAAACTCCGTTATCCCGAACCTCAGCGAATCGAATTCTACACCTTCCTGATAGATGCCATTCGCGGCGTCAACAAAACCGTTCCTGTCAGCTTGTGCCGTGAAACCCCTCACGTCTTAAATACCCTCAAAGGTAAGTGCCAGCAATTAACCTGCAACTGCCTCGGCTGAACGATAATACGTATTACGTTCGCCGGGACGTGGCTTATATAAACACTGGTAGTATGAGTAAGTGTATGTATCCGCCGTTCCTCTGTTTGGGAAAATCTTTTGAGTCAACTCCTTGTTTTCGACAGAAACATCTATCTGTTTACCCAACGTGCGCATCAGCGATTCTCGGTATTGGTCCTGCAGTATCAATGCCCTCCCGCGAGGGTCACAGAGTTTTTCTGTTTCGACAATGTCTCTTGCCAAACTGCCGATTCCATTGTCCTCGACTAAAGGCCGAACAACATAAGAGAACATTGCCAAATGATATGCGCCGAAGTTTTTCCTTATTCGCTCCAATTGCTTGATGTTGTCGGGAAAGTTGCTCGTAAGAGTTAATGTAGTATGCTCGCCTACACTTATCCTGTGGGCCCTGCACAAGTCAAAATACTCAGCGAGCATCCGTTGTCCAACCGCCAAACATATTCTTGAAGTGTCGTTCAGAACATAAACAAACCGAGCAGAACGTTTCACTGGGATATTTTGATTTTCCAAAAGGCACATTATGATATCTGTCACTGCCAGAGCACCCACAGCCGGCCCGCATCCAATGTCGAGTATCCGAATCTCCGCATCATCCAGAATTCTGTAGAAGTCAGCCGATATAATGTAATCCAACAAACTGTTCTGGACCTGGAAATAATGCCTGCTGAAAAATACCTCTAAAAACGTTCGCATCCCCGATGCTGTGTTTGGATACATCGCCTCTTCTTTTGGCACTTCTCCATTTGGCAAGCGAGTTATTTGACGTATTAGGACATTTTTCATTCTATCCGACAGACACCAAACGCCATCGGGACACAATTCGTCTTTAATTTGGCTCTCAATCTCTGACATTTTTAAAATCCTTCTTCGTCGTCTTCATATTTCCCCTCCACTTCTCGATTCACCAAAACTTAAAGGTGAAATTTCAAAACTCATATCCAAAGCTGATAACTCAAAACTTTCAGGTTTTGCGTTTTGCCTTTACGCTTTAAACTTAAAATAGATTTGACTTTCAGTTCTCGATTAACGATGCTCGATTCTCGATGCTCGCCCCTCGATACTTGGACAGGCAACATATATCGAGCATCTAAATTTGCATTTGACTTTCATACCCGCTCCTCTTATCCTCGCCCCACAAATAACCCTTTTATCAGAAGAGTTTTATATGAATGACAATCGCCGTGGAAAACTTTCATTACTTCTCTCTTTATCTTCTTTCGCCGCCACCGCATTCTTTTTCGTATTACTCATTAAGGCCTTACGTGAAGCAGAAATTCCTTTTAGTGAAGTTGTACATATGCGCCCTGAGAATATGTGGTCATCCGCCGGGCGTCTATTTTTGATAGGTTGGTTTCCCGGATCGGTGCTTGCCCTTGTTTCCTTCATGCTTTTACGCCGCTCTCAGGGTCTGCATCGTCTAATACTGGTTTATATATTCTCGGGATTAGTCATAATTGTTTCTGTTGTATGGTTTTTTTCATCATGGGTATGGTTGAGTGAGGCCCTTCCTGAGTAAAGATACAAAGCTTTTTCGTTATCGTTTTGCATTTTTAAACTCGTCTCCCAGTTCTCACTTCGAACTTCTCAATTCTAAATTCTTTAGTCGGAACTCGTGCGAGATTACCTTTTCCTGAAGCTGCTCCATCTTTTCCGTGGAGCGTTTCTGACTTTCCAGCAAGCTCGTTACGTCCCGCTGTAGTGAGCCGAGCTGTCTTTGCAGGTTCACCCAGCTTCCCACAATCAGCGACGCTAAAAACGCCAGTTGCACTAATACCGAAAGATTCACCGTCTTATTCAGCCGCCACGCCTTGCCATTCTGTCTTGCCATTGTTCTCTCCTAACCACAAAGACACCAAGACACTAAGTTTTAATTAAATAAAAAATCCTTCGTGTCTTAGTGCCTTGGTGGTAAAAATTCCTACGGCTGCGCGTAAAACACGTTTTTAACCCCCGTCGAGCAGACCAGCACATACGTTCCCACGGCCAATTGACCGGCTTGAGTAAAATCCTCCGCCAGGTTCGTCGCCTTCAGCTCTCCTCCTATTTCAATCGGCGTTTGTCCCGCCGAGAGTATTTCGACCACGCGAACCTTGTAGATGTTGTATGAATCGTTGCTTTTTACCTTAGCGGCGAACACCGACAGTCCCGTTCCAGCGCTTGTCATCCTCGCCACTTCGCCCACGCCTGCGTTTGGCAGTTCATTGTTCATAATCATCACGCCCTTCTGCGAATAACTTTTATATCCGTCAACTGCTTCTTAAAATCCATCCTGACCTTCTCGATTACGGATGTGCTCCTGTTGTCGCTTATCGCCGAGAATATGTCTCTGTCTTCGGGATTTGTTTTAACGATATCCCCGACCTCAAAACCGACGGCTAAGTAAGGTGTCTGGATGTCAAACGTCTCAATCGCCGCACCCGCCTGTGCCTGCCTCCTGACAAACTGATTCAGCGCAGCCGAATCATCCGCCTCATCTGCCCCGAAACCCGTCATGTCGACGGGGTCAACAACCAATCCGTCCTTGAAACCGGCAAATATGCTTTTGCCCGTCACCTTGCGAAACTTGAATTTGCCGCCTGCGTTCACAATCCGCTCAACCACCGGCACGACCCCTCCCACAGGCCCGATTGCTTCTGTGCAGCTCAGTCGCTCATCGCTCACCACCGATGCCGTCAGCCGAAACCGCAGCACACCCTTCAACGCCGCAATCCAGGTATCAATATCCAGCTTGTCGCTGGCAAGCCATATCCCGCACTCATCCAGCAGATTGTCGAACGCGTGCATATACTGCCACCAGTGCGTGCCTGTATCGTAGGAAACCTCAAGAAAATATCCCAGCGACCTCCCCTGCGTATCGCACGATATTGCAGGCCAGAACCTCCGCCGACGATGAACGAACTTGTCCGTCCCGAATACCTGAGTGAAATCGAACGCCGGGGTCTCCACAAAAGGCGGATTCGTATATTCGCCCGTCTCATTCAAACACCACTTGCGCCAAACGTCCCTGACCTTGTGAAACTCCGGGTTCGTCGAAGGCGAAAACTTCTCATAGTCAACGTCCTCGTCGTGCCAGTCCCAGCCCCTCGCCAGGTCGAACGTCGCCTCGAATACCTTATTGTCCCCCTGTCCGACATACCTGTGCGTCACCGGCGTTCCTCTTTTGCTCGCCGCCTTCCATATATTCGTCTTCGATACGCTCAAACGCCCCCCGGACTGCTGAAGATTTAATTCAACGCTTCTACCCGTTCCTTTCCTGTAAAATACTATCCCCTGACTCGGCCCATTCTCGCTCAATCTCGGCACAAACTTGAATTCAAGCCCCGCCGGCCCGCAGCATTTCTCAATTGCGCCCAGCAAGCTCATACCCGTAACGTCAAGGTTCCGCACCGATTCATCCCCGGCAAGTGCGCTTAGCCGGTCATCATCCGGCACGAACAACTGTCCCGCAGGCAAATACTCCCAAAGCAGATATTTGATTACTTCCGCACAACTCCACAATCTTGCCCCCAACGTATTTGCCGCAAACAACCTCGTCGAATTTCCCTTATGTTCGACTAATTCACTGCTCGCATTCGGCTGGCCCGACTCGTTGAAAACCGTCCTCGCTCCTTCAAGAAAGACAATTCGACCGTCAATGTCCTGCACATACCGCCCGAACACTGTTATCCGTTCGAGCGTCGCGCTGAAATCCCTCGCCACAACCTCAATCGTCTCGCCATCAGACCCGAGCTTGGTCTCAATCCGCTCCACCTGTCCGGCGAATATCACAAT
>JBDRMP010000068.1:0-22100 GCA_043811995.1 Planctomycetota bacterium | reverse complement strand
GGGCTTGTGCTTTGAGCACGATATTTAGATTGTAACGCCCTGATGGTTAAATGTGGATGGTTAACCTGTGCTTCGAGCACGAATAGCAGACTGAGCCGAAAACTGTCCGATGCAGGGAAAGTATGCTTATGAAATAAAACGGAAGAAATAAATCATAACCGTTGACGGCTGACCTCATAGCAGCCCCCCAACCCCAGGGGTTGGGGGGTGTCATTCTGAGCGCAGTCGAGGAATCTGTTAAATTCTGTCGCCTCCTACCTCCAAATAATATTCAGCCCCGGCATTTATGCTGGGGTTTACTCTCGTAATCGCATTCCCCTGCCAAATCCGCCAAAACAACTTGCTCTGAACGATGAACTACGAACTTTTACCCGCCGGAGGCAGGATGGACAAATAGGTCCGTGGTCTTCAAATTGACGCGGCAAAGGCATACGATGAGGCCGCAAGGAAGTATTTTGGTGAATTTGCACGTCTTAACTTCCCTGCTCCCGGAGGGATATCTGCATTGGTTTGAAACAGCGGACTTAGTATAGCAGTGTCCTGAGAGCCGTAGAAAAGCGAGGTTAAGTTAAGCAAACATAAGGCGTTAGAATGAATTGATTTAATCGGCGGGATGCGGGAAAAAATTTTAAAATTCGGGCTTGAAATTTTCATAATCAGGGCCTTATATTTTGACGACTATAATTTGAGTGAAGAAATCATCCGGAAATGAAAGGAGTGATTTGTCAGGGAGATTTGAAGATGGCTAAACGGACCCGAAAGAGTCATAAGACACAGTCGAGATTACAGGAGCTCGTCGTCGTAGCCACGGCGGACACGGCAGAAGAGGCGAAGGAATACGAGAAGCTTCTCAAGAACAACGATATCCCGGCCATGGTGAAACGACAGCAGGACGAATTCGCCGGCGGCCAGCGGTTCGTTGTGATGTCGCCGGAGGAGATGGCCGACGAGGCCCACGTGATAATCGAGTCGCAGGATGCGTTCGATGATTTCTATGATTCCGGATTCGAGGATGAAAACGAGGACGAATTTTCAGGCGAGATGTTCGAGGACGAATTTTAGGTTGTGATAATATGGGAACGAACGAGCAAAATTTCGAAGAGCACAGAAAAAGTGAAGACCGCAGAGGCAGCGTGGTCGACAGGCGTCTGGGGCTTGACCGCAGGCGCGGGCCGGGCAAGCGAAGGAGCGACGACCGACGGACAGCCGAAGAAGGGCAGATGTCCGATGAGCAGTTCGAGTTTTTGATGGCGATTAACGAATACAAGAAGGTAAACTCAAGGCCGTTTCCCACCTGGACCGAGGTCCTGGAAGTGATAAAGGCGCTCGGTTATAGAAAGGTGGCGGAGCCATCGGGGCTGGCGGAATGCGCCAAACAAACGGAAGACAAATAACCGAGGACGGAAGAGAGCAGGCAGTTCTAAATCCAAAATCCTAATCGCTCAATTCCAAACAAATCTCAATTATCCAAGCACAAACTTCAAAACAAGACAGTATATTGCTGCGCTTCGACGGATTAAAAAAGATTGACCACTGGGACGGCGGGATGTAAGATTCGGGAGCTGTCAATCATAAGGGAAGTGCTGATATGGATTGTCCGGCGTGTAAAAACGCGATGATTGTGCTGGAGTTAGCGGAGGCGGAGATAGACTACTGCGAAAATTGCGCGGGGATATGGCTTGACGCGGGTGAGATGGAGTTGCTTTTGGGCGACGGGGAGAAATCGAGGGCACTGATAAGCTCGTTTAGAAAAGCGGAAGATACCGGGGAGCAGCAGAGGAAATGCCCGATATGCGACAAGAAGATGGAGAAGGCGGCAGTAGGCAAGGACGAAAAGGTATTGACAATAGACAGATGCGCGAGGGGTGACGGATTGTGGTTCGATAAAGGGGAGCTAAACGAGATAATCGACAAGGCCAAGTTCGACGAGGGCAACAAGATAAAAGAGCTTCTGGCGGATATGTTCGGTCACAATTCAGAAGACAGATAACAGAAGACAGAGGACGGAGACGGGATTACCACTTTCTTTTCCACCAGAGGATGCCCATAGTCACGGCGGAGCCGGCGGCGAGGACAAAGATTACCCAAAAGGCGTGATGATGCTGGGCGAGCGGAATTCGGACGTTCATCGAGAATAAGCTGACAACAAAGGTAGGCAGCATAATCGCGATGGTGATAAGGGTGAGGGCCTTGATTCGGATATTGAGGTTGTTGCTGACGATAGAGGCGCGGGCATCCATCATGCTGGCGAGGACCTGAGAGTAAATCTCGGTCTGAATACGGCATTGATTGTTTTCTATCATAATGTCGTCGAGGAATTCGACGTTTTCGGGAGTGAAGCCGATTTTGGCGGCGTTGTTTTTGAGTTTTTCTATGAGGGCACCGTTGGAGTTGACGGCGTTAAAATAATAGACGAGCGATTTTTCGAGAGTAAAGAGGTGGACGAGGTGCTTATTTTCCATAGAGGAGTAAATCTGCTGCTCAAGCTCGCTGGATATGGCGTCAATACCTCTGATATGCTCGACGAAGTGGGAAATGCTCCTGTTTATAATTCGAAGGAAGACATCCTGGACGGACTGAAGTTTGGCGAAAGACCTTCCCTCAAAGAGAGGAACATCTTCAGCGATGATAATAATGAGGCGGTCTTTGAACATAAAAGCGCCTGTAGAGGCGGCCTTAAAGAGGAACTTGTCTTCGGCGAGATACCGTTTCGGTCTTTTGAAAATCATAGCGACGTGCTCGGGCTCAAATTCAAGGCGGCTTGGCTCATAGGGGTCGAGGGATGAATTGAGGGTGTGCTCGTCTATTTTAAGCTGGTCAACGAGGTGCTTTCGTTCGGTCTCATCAGGGGCGACGTAAACAGAGATTGTGCCCGAGCCATTCTGGCTTTCCACAATCTTGCCGTCAATTAAATTAAGCGGTCTAAACATAGCAAAACTCAAGACTGCATCATTATGCCCGCGTGGGGCGGGTAAAATCTGAATATAAAGCTCTCAATTTAGCTTTTGGGGAACAAGAAAGCAAGAGCAGACAGATTTTTTTCTGCGAAGGCGTGGGCAGGGTAGTTATTGTGAGGGGAAAAGAGTTGACCGGAAACCAATTTTGCTTAAAGTAGCCGATAAGAAAGGAGATGAATATGGCTACAGTTGGACAGGTAACTTTTTTGTTGCTGTTCATTGCAGGAAGTTCGCAAATGGCAAACAAGCCGACTATATTCAGTGAAGACCTCGATTTTTTGAGAAAACACACCGAGGTTATAGTATTAACGGAAGCGGCGGGACGGGCCCAATTAGCCGTGGCGCCGGGGTATCAGGGGCGAGTAATGACAAGCACGGCGCGAGGTGAAGGTGGCCTGAGTTTCGGGTGGATAAACAGGGAACTCATCGCATCAGGCGAGAAAAGGCCGCACATCAATGCATACGGAGGGGAGGAGCGGATGTGGATAGGGCCTGAGGGAGGGCAGTTCAGCGTATATTTTCCGAAGGGGTCGTCGTTTGATTTCGAGCACTGGCAAGTGCCCGCGGTGATAGATACCGAGCCGTTTGAGGTGATTTCACAAAGCGGCGACAAAGCTGTTTTCAGAAAGAAGGCATCGTTAGTCAACTGGTCGGGGACAACATTTGAAATTCAGATAGACCGGACGATTCGGCTGCTGGGCAAAGAAGAAGCGAGCAAGAAACTTGGGTCGGCGATCGGCGAAGCGGTAAGTATGGCGGCATACGAAACCGAAAGCAAAATCACCAATACCGGCAGTCAACCGTGGAAGAAAGAGACAGGGCTATTGTCGATATGGATATTGAGCATGTTGTGCCCCTCGCCTGAAACGACGGTAGTGATACCATATAACGGAGGTGACGAGAAGACGTTAGGGCCGAAGGTGAACGACGAATACTTCGGGAAGGTTCCCGGCAACCGGTTAGTTGTGAAGGAGGGGGTAATTTTTTTCAAGGCGGACGGGAGGAATCGGAGTAAAATAGGGCTGTCGGCCAAACGAGCGAAACCGATTTTAGGCAGCTACGACAAGAATAATAAAGTGCTGACGCTTGTTCAATACACCAAGCCGAAGGACGCGACGGACTACGTGAACAATATGTGGCGGATGCAGGAGTCCCCATACGACGGTGACGTAATAAATTCGTACAATGACGGGCCTCTTGAAGGCGGAGAAAAACAGTTAGGGCCATTTTATGAACTGGAGACATTGTCTCCCGCACTGCAATTGAAGCCGAATGAGAGTGGCTCGCACACGCATCGGGTGTTTCACTTTGTCGGGCCGGAGGGCGAACTCGACAAGATTTCGGCTGCGACGCTGGGAGCAGGAATCAAAGAAATAAAGAACGCCCTGTAAAAACGAGAAAGGGATAAGGAAAGAGGAATAGTAAAGGAGAGATATTATGGGTGCGGCGATGATTATTTTAGTGGGTTTGCTCGCAGTTCTGGTTTTGCTGGTCTTGTTCATCATCACGGTGTACAACCTGCTGGTGAGACTTCGCAACCAGGTCAATAACGCGTGGTCTCAGATAGACGTGCAACTCAAGCGGAGGCATGACCTGATTCCGAACCTCGTTGAGACAGCCAAGGGCTATATGAAGCACGAGCGAGGGACGATGGAGGCGGTCACGGAGGCCAGGGCAAGGGCTATGGGGGCGAAAAACGTCGGCGATGCTGCAAAGGCCGAAGGCGCCTTAGGCGAGGCGCTGAGCAAGTTCATGCTCGTGGTCGAAAATTACCCCGACCTGAAGGCGAACCAGAACTTTATGGCGGTTCAGGAAGAGCTATCGAGCACGGAGAACAAGATTGCATTCGCCCGGCAGGCATACAACGACCAGGTGCTGTTCTTCAACAACAAGATTCAGATGTTTCCATCGAACACAGTGGCGGCGATGTTCAGTTTCGGCAAGCGGGATTTCTTCGAGATTTCGGCGGCTGGCGAAAGGGAAGTGCCAAAAGTCAGCTTTTAATAAAAGATTTTTCGACTCGTTCCCCGTGGCGCCGGGGGACTCGCTCGAAATGACATAGAAAATGTGGGAATTAATAAGGGTCAACAAGAGAAATTCATTGCTGCTATTGGCGACGATGGGGAGCTGTCTCGTTGTGCTGGGGGTGTTCATCGGGATGGCAATCGGCGGGCCGGACGGGTGGACAATCGGGCTGATTGCGGCGTGTGCGGTCTGGGTGGTGCTTACGTTAATAAGTTTTTCTGCGGGTGACAGTATTCTGCTATCCGCGAGCAACGCGAGGCGAGTGACGCACGACGTTCACCCTCGGCTGTTCAACGTTGTCGAGGAGATGTCAATCGCATCTGGGCTTCCTATGCCGAAGGTCTATATTATCAATGACCCGGCACCAAACGCTTTCGCAACGGGCCGCAAACCTGAATCGGCATCAATCGCGGTCACGGCTGGACTTCTCGGGAAGCTGAACCGCGACGAACTTCAGGGCGTGGTGGCCCACGAGATGAGCCATATACTACACCGAGACATATTGTTTGTTACTTTGGCGGGCGTGATGCTGGGGTCGGTAGCGCTTCTTTCGCAGGTTTTTCTGCGGAGCTTTTACTACAGTTCTTTAGGCGGTTCACGGAGGAGGTATTCATCAGGGGGGAAAGGGGCCGGCGGAGGTGCGGCGTTGTTTATCCTGATTGCTGTGCTGGCTGCGATTTTGGCGCCGATTATGACACAGTTGTTATATTTTGCGTTGTCGAGGCGGCGTGAGTATCTGGCCGACGCGGGTGCGGCGAGATTGACACGGTATCCGGAAGGGCTGGCAAGCGCACTGGAGAAAATAGCGGGGGACGGCTCGCCCCAGCTTATAAGCGCCAACCAGGTGACGGCGCCGATGTTCATCGTCAATCCGTTCAAGAAGAAGGGGCAACTGAAGCTTTCGGACCTGACGAGCACCCACCCGCCGATATCGGAGAGGATACGAATTCTGCGGAATATGTCGCACGGAGCTTCGCTGAAGGACTATTCGGAGGCATTTGTGGGCGTGACCAAAGGCAAGACCGTTGTGCCGGCCACGGCCCTGACGAAGGAAGACCTCGCACTTAGGAATGCAAGCGCTGAGGCAAAAAGCGAACGGTTAGAAAATCAAATGCGGCAGGTCGGTGACATTATGCGGAAGGTAAACGGATTCGTATTTTTGTCGTGTGTGTGCGGGCTGAAACTGAAAATACCACCTAATTATACTTCTGAAACGGTCAAATGCCCGCGTTGCAAGCGTGTCCATAATATACAAAGGGAAAAAAGAGCAGCTGTGAAATAGCACTTTTAGCCGAGGTTAAAATAAGTCGGGCTGCCTTACAGGAGGTTTGGTGATATGACAGCCCGAACTTTTAACGGCATTGCCGGTTTCCCCCAGCCATCCCGTCTATTAAAATATACGATTATCACGTTAAAAGGGTTTGGCCTTTTGAGGCCAAAGTAACCAATGGTTATCCAGTAACAGCGATTATATCGTATATAGGGGGTTTTTCTCATAATGCGAGGTATATAGCATCCGCAAATCAGGGATTTCCTGAGGGCAAATTACGCCCTAAAGGCACAAGAAATACGAAAAACCAGTGCTCCGCAATCTCTATTCAATCGTCATTGACTCGCCGGGTTCGAGGACTTTGACCTTGCAGGCAGCTTTTTGAGCGAAGGCATCTGCGTCGGCTTTACCGCCGACAATGTCGCCCCAGTGATAGGGGATTGCCATTTTGGGTTTGAATTGTTTAGTAGCGTCGGCGGCTTCATCGGCGTTCATCGTATATGTGCCCCCTGCCGGGAGCAGTGCCAGGTCGATATTTTCGAGGGCATCCATTTCGGGCGTTTCGTCGGTGTCACCTGCGTAATAGATACGATTTTTGCCAATCTCGACGATGACTCCCAGCCAGTTATTGGCTTTTGGGTGAAACTTTTTTGCAGGATTATAGGCGGGAACACCCGTGAGTATGACGCCTGCTACTTCGATTGTTCGGCCGGGTTTGAGGACTTGGCCTTTGCCATACTGCTGAACAACATCGCCGGCAGCGACGAGTTTTGTAGTCATACCCGAGACCCTGGCGATATCGTCCGCGGAGTAATGGTCGAAGTGACTGTGGCTGACGAGGACCAGAGTTGCATCGTGCGGGGCTTCTTTTATTTTCCAGGGATCGATATATATGACGGTGTTGGCCTCTGAGATTCTGAAACTGGCGTGTCCGAGCCATTTTAACTGAACAGCCATAGTATTCTCCTTTCTTTCGGGAATATTAGGTTCCTCGGCGGAAACCCGTCCAAACCCAAAAACAATCGGTATTAAAACGGCAATTGAACAAACCAATCTGAGGGTCTTCATTTTCGCTCCTTAATGATTATTTCAATTAACATCTCGCAATTTGTGAGGCGAGATTACTGAAAATATTAGTTTATGTCAAATAAAAATTGAGTATAATATAAGGGCTATGGGCGAAGAATTTGACGTATTAAGTTATCAGCAGCGAAAGCCGAGGATTCATATCCTGACACTGGACACGGTGCTGAGTGAGGACATTTGCGAACGGCTTGAAAACGACAGGAAGACCCGTTTCTACGAGCTTGTCGTGCCCAAAGAGTCACAATGGCAGCGACGGCTGGAAGAGATAGAGGCGGCAGTAGAACACACTACAAAGTCGCGGATGCTGATAATGGACGTTCGGAAGGTAACACTGCCCAAGCTGCACCAGGCGTATAACAAAATCATCGGGTACAACCGCAAGGACATGAATAAATTCTGCTTCACGGTGCTGGTCGGCGACGGCCCGCTGAGTTTATTTAAAGAAGGGAAATCGCCGGACGTGTTTGTGCCGTATCTGGCGAAACATCGAGTAGATTATAATCCTGCGGTATTTTTCTTTGACCCGTTCCTGCATTACGAGCCGGATGAGCTGGACTCGTCGGTGGACGATGAATTTGTTTTGCCCAGTCAACTGCCGCGTCGACTGGCGTCATATTTTCCGGAGGCGGGTGTGACGGTTGATTCCGTTCGGCGTTACTTCCGCGCGGCGGAGCAGCCGGAGGCGGTTAAAAAACAGCGGCTTAAGGTGCTGGCCGCTTTATATATGAAAAGAATTGCGGAGCAATTTCCAGACCACAAAGACCGTCTATTAGACCTGTTGAGCAAGAACGGCCTGCAATTGGCCAGCGAAAGAATGAACCTTTATCCGGTGTTTTTCGAGAAGTGGGTGCACGAGCTGATGCAGAAAGCCGCGGAGCCGGGAAGCTGAGGCGAGGATTTACCGCATAACCCACTGTTTATTTTCAAGCTTCAGTTTTTGCTTGTCGCGGAATTTGGGGTCGCCGGCGAGGGAGTAGGTCAACTGGAGGGTCTTTCGAAGGTATATTTTGACGGGATTGCCATCGGGGTCTTTTTCGACGGGATGGTCAACGACGGCGATTTCATTGCTAAACCCTGAGATGAAGATATCGAACGACTTGGCATTAGGGTCGAAATCGGGCCAGAAGACGACTACATCCTTAGCATTGTCCTGGCCCTGAAGTATTTTATTTCCGGCGTTTTCGAGCAGCTCAAGGAAAGGGTACCTGCCCTGATGGCGATTTTTTATTTTCTCAAAGAGGATGGCGGATGTTCCCTGTATGGCTGGGACGCGTTGAAAGGTATCGGTCATCAGCTCGCAGGTGGGGTAAAAATCGACGTCTTTTCCGGATTTATTGGTTAGGGTCAGAATCACATACCAGAATCGCTGCTGGACGGTACCAGGCAGGACAATCTGCATAGGGTTCTCGAACCGGACATCGAGTGTCCAGTCGCCGGGTTTAGGGACGATTGCGGGCTGGGGTTGAGCCAGACAAACACCTGCTATCGCGCATAGTAAAATGACGCTTACCAAAGCTCTCATCGTTCTCATCATTCATCCCTCATTGCAAACAGGGTAACAATCCACATACAGGCCATCTTTCCAACCATATATTATATCGTAAAAGCCCCTCAAAACCAAGCAAATTTAGGCCCTGATTTCATTGCTTTACCCCCCTGCCTGCAGGGCTTATAATGCTGGAGATGAGCATAAATGTTACCGGCTGATTGTTTAAGGGGAATTTTTATGAAGATTGCCTTTCACAGCAAACCGTTTGTTTCATTTTTATTTACGCTGATACTGGGTTTTTCGCTTGTTGAGGATTGCTTTGCGGCGGCAAGACGTGAGGTAAAGATTCCAGACATACCCCCCTACCGGACGTTGAAGTGCGATTTTCATACGCACACGGTATTTTCAGACGGACAGGTCTGGCCGACGGTGCGGGTGGAGGAGGCGTGGCGCGAGGGGCTGGATGCAATAGCGATAACCGACCACATCGAATATAAGCCACACAAAAGCGACGTGCGCCCAGACGGCGAGAGAGCTTACGAAATCGCAAAAACGGCAGGCGACAAAATAGGGCTGATTATTATAAGGGGGGCAGAAATCACGAGGGATATGCCACCGGGGCACTTTAACGCGATTTTCCTAAAAGACACAAAGGCGCTTGACACTAGGGACTTTAACGACGTGATGAAAAACGCCTTATCGCAGGGCGCTTTTATTTTCTGGAACCATCCCGGCTGGGAAGGTCAGCAGGAGGACGGCGTGCCGCGCTGGTATCCTATACATACCGAGGCATACGAAAAGGGATGGATGCAGGGAATCGAGATTGTTAATGAGGATTCATACTATCCGCTCGCACACAAGTGGGCGACGGAAAAGAAACTAACAATTGTGGGCAATTCAGATATTCACAACCCCATGTGCTTAGCGTATGATTGCTGCAAGGGCGAGCACAGGCCAATGACGCTGGTGTTCGTGAAAGACCGCAATGAGGATGGCATCAAAGAAGCACTGCAGGCGCACCGGACCGCAATTTACTACAAGAACAGCATCATCGGCGATGAGAAGTTTATCAGGGCGATATTCGAGAAATCGGTGCAGATGCCGGAGGCGGAAGTGCAAATCAAAGGCAAAGGCAAGGCATACGTTAGAATTCGAAACAATTCCGAGGTGGATTTCGAGTTAGTTGCAGACGGCCAGCCGGAGCAAATCAAGGCAGCCGGCAATATAACGCTTTACGGGGACAGAACCGTGATGCTCGCCATTGAAGGCAAGGGAGGGGCAATTTTCGGCACAAAGAAAATCAGCATACCTTATAAAGTGAAAAACCTTCTGATTGCGCCCGATGAGAACCTTCGGATTGAACCGGTGATTACCGTCAACTTCGTCGTGTCCGATTCAAAATAAGCAAGCGGGACATTTTATGAACGATTTTGGCGGAACCAGTCGACGGTTCGTTTGAGGCCCTCGTCAAAGGGCATTTTTGCCTCAAAGCCGAAGAGTTTTTTGGCACGAGATACGTCGAGACGGCGTCTGGGCTGGCCATCGGGCTTGGAGGGGTCCCATTGAATCTCGCCTTTGAAGCCGGTAAGTTTTACGATTTTCTCCACGAGGTCTTTTATGGTTATTTCGAATCCGGCGCCGATATTCACGGGTTCAGAGCCGTTATACTGTTCGGTTGCCAGCAGGATGCCTTCCGCGGCGTCGCCGGCATAAATGAACTCACGTGAGACCATACCGCTCCCCCAGCATACAATATGGTCGTCTCCGGCGTCGATTGCATCGAAGCACTTTTTAATCAGTGCCGGTATGACGTGGGAGCTGTCAGGATTGAAATTGTCGCGCGGGCCATAGAGATTGACGGGAAGAAGGAATATGGAGTTAAAGCCGTATTCAGTTCGATAGGCCTGTGACTGGACGAGGAGCATTTTTTTGGCGAGGCCGTAAGGGGCGTTTGTTTCTTCGGGGTAGCCATCCCATAAATCATCTTCTTTGAATGGGACGGGGGTGAATTTGGGATAGGAGCAGACGGTGCCAAGAGCGACGAATTTTTCGATGTAACGCAATCGTGCCTGCTCAATCAACTGGACACCCATCATAAGATTTTCATAGAAGAATTTACCAGAGTGCAGGCGGTTTGCGCCTATGCCGCCGACGACCGCGGCGAGGTGAATGACGACATCGGGTTTCATATCGTCATAAATTCTTACAATGTCTGTCAGATTTACGAGATTATAGTCCTCGATTTTGGGGACGAGGATATTTTTGCATTTACGTTTTTGCAATCCTTCTATGATGTAGCTGCCAAGAAAGCCGGCCCCGCCGGTAACGACTATCCGTCTGTTTTCAAACCATCCACCCACAAAACCGTCCTTAAATTACGCTGAATCCTCTATGTTGAGTTCGGGAGTCCGCAGTTGTATCAGATTAGTCGCGACATAGACGATTACCAAGAAAACGAAAGGGAGAATTGTGCACAAGAAGCGAGACATCGCAGCCACCAATGAATGCCCCCCGATATATACCACCGAAACAACGCAGGCGTGAATTATATAGCCGGGCAAAATTGAGCGGTGTTTTATCAGCGGATAAAGGGAAAATATGATTGCGGCCAGAAGCAGGCAGTTGGGCACTATATAGAAAAGGGTGCGAGGATGCTGATATTTAAATGAGAATGGGAAATTCAAAAACAGTCGGCCGAGGTTGGCTGCGTAGTTCAAAACTACCTGACGCGGATTACTGATAATGTTTTCGAGGGCTTTTTTCTTGAAGCGTTCATCCCTCTGGACGAAGTTAAGACCTTCAATTTCTTTATAAAAGGGCCTGTGATTCGCCAGTGCCGGGTCTGTAGCCACATCGACGTCCGATTTCCAGCTTCCGCACTCGTCCGGATAAGGAGAATATAGCCAGTAAACAAGCTCGCCGCCCGCGGTGGACCAGTAAAAAAGCTTTCCCGTGAGATGATAGGTATAAGCGAGGTAAGGGACGCAAAGCAGCAAAGCCAACGCGTAAATGGGGAGCGCTTTTCGAGCGGTTCGATTCCAACAGGCCAGGACAAGAGAGAGCATCAGAACGGCTGTAATAACGTAGCCAAAGAAGACCTTCGTCAAGGCAACGAATCCACATACAATCGTCGCCGAGAACATAAAACGTAATTTAGCGGTCTGAAACCATTTTAGAATAAGCAGAGCAAAAAGCGTTACGAGCATCAGGGTAAATGATTCGGTCAGGAGCATCCAAAGCTCCGCGTAAAAAGGCGGATAAAGGCCGAACAGATATGTAAAAAACAAGGCAGGGCGCTCATACGCGAAACTTCTGACGGCGGAGTAAAAAAAACAGACCGCGAGAAAGAAAAAGACGGGATTGAGCATTTTGGCGTAAATCCACGGGACATAGAAAAACGCAAACGGCGTAAGCAAAAGCGGATAACCGGGGCCATTCCACAAAAACAGGGTATCTGTGGGCGCGTAGAAACCCTTAGTCAGATTTTCAGCATACATTGCGTATCGCGATTCATCGCCGAAATCGAGCGAGCGATTGGCGAAGAAAAGAAACACGCCAAAATACAGCACTAAAAGCGGCAACAATTTAAAAAATGCCTTGCGGGTCATTTTTTCATCCCTGCACCTTCATCGCCCCCAACCGAACAATCCCAAAGTAACCGTTTCACGGCTTTTTCCCAGCGTGGTCATTGAGAATCTTCTCATCCTGAGCAATTTTCATATCGGCGTCGGTCATTATTTTAGCAAGCTCTTTGAAGGTAACTTTGGGTTTCCAGCCGAGGACTTTTTTGGCCTTCGTAGCGTCGCCCTGGAGAACATCCACCTCAGCGGGTCTGAAATACTTCGGGTCAACTTCTACGTATTTGTGCCAGTCGAGGTCGAGATAGCCGAAGACCTCGTCGAGGAATTCACGGACGGAATGGCTAACACCTGTGGCTATCACAAAGTCGTCTGGTTTATCCTGCTGCAGGATAAGCCACATTGCCTCGACGAAATCCGCCGCGTAGCCCCAGTCGCGTTTGGCATCAAGATTACCGAGGTAGAGCTTGTCCTGAAGGCCGAGTTTTATACGGGCAGCGGCATGAGTGATTTTTCGGGTGACGAATGTTTCGCCGCGGCGAGGCGATTCGTGATTGAAAAGTATCCCGTTGCAGGCAAAGAGGCCATAGGCCTCACGGTAGTTGACGGTCTGCCAGAAGCTGTATGCCTTGGCGCAGGCGTAAGGGCTTCGAGGATAAAAGGGGGTTTTCTCGTTTTGCGGAATCTCGACGACTTTGCCATACATCTCGCTGCTTGATGCCTGATAGAACTTTGCGGGTATTTTCACCGAACGGACGGCTTCGAGCAGCCGAAGCGTTCCGAGGGCGTCAGTGTTGGCGGTATAAATCGGGGTTTCGAAGCTGACCTTGACGTGGCTTTGTGCGCCGAGATTGTAAACTTCGTCGGGCTGGATTTCATTGACAACAGATGAGAGATTACCGCCGTCGGTAAGGTCGCCGTAAACAAGGCGCAGCGGGGGCTGTTCGTGGGGATCTTTATACAAATGGTCGATTCTGCCGGTATGGAATGAAGAGCTTCTGCGTATGATACCCCAGACCTGATAGCCCTTTTTGAGCAGGAGCTCCGTAAGATAGGAGCCATCCTGGCCTGTGATACCAGTTATGAGCGCTTTTTTCATAAGGTAGTGCCTTAAAAAACGGTCGTTTTACCTCAAGCCGCCAAGTATTAAACAAGGCAGCGCACCATTTATACCATCGGCAACATAATAAAACAAGGGGAGCTGCGCGGGCAAGATAAAATACACGGCGTTGAATATACAGGCAGAGATTAAAAGACAAAAGCTACCAGCCGCGTTTGAGGAATATAACAGGGATGGTCTGAAGAAGGATATAAAGATTCAAAAACAACGAGCGTTTCCGGATGTAGAGATAATCATATTTGAGTTTATGTTCGGGCCTGAGGTCATAAAAGCCCCTCACCTGTGCGAGTCCCGTAATTCCGGGTTTCACGGCGAGCCGGACGCCCTGGAGCGATTTGTGTTGTTTGACAAAGAATGGCCGTTCGGGCCGAGGCCCGACCAAGCTCATATCCCCCTTCAAGACGTTGAACAACTGGGGCAACTCATCCAGTCGTGTGCGTCTGAGAACTTTACCAAGGGGGGTAACCCGGTCGTCGTCTCTGGAGGCCCATACAGGGCCGGTGTGTTTCTCGGCGTTATCTATCATTGTCCTGAATTTGTAGAGCGTGAAAAACCTGCCGTATTCACCAACCCTGCGCTGCTTATACAACACGGCCCCTGCGGAAGAGAGCTTTATGAGCAGGGCAATAAAAACCATTATCGGGGCAATGAGCAACAATATAATGGCAGAACCGATTACATCGAGGGCCCTGACCATATATTCCGACCAGGCCGGCGCTAAAGGCAGCCGGAGAAATGGGATCGCAAGCGGCTCGACTGTATGCACGTCTCTATCAAAAGGCCGTTCGAGAAGAATCGTAGAAGAATGTTTAAAGCCGGCTTCACAGCCGTCAACCGATACAGCACCCGCCTCTGCTTTGCGGGCTACTGACTCAACATAGACCCCTTGCCCCATAGCATACCCGCCAAAAACTACCCCTGAAGAACATTAATATGCAGCTATGACAACGGTCAACCCTTCACATATATCGGCTATAGGCGGGCTGTAACTGAATCATTTTTTCTTGAGTTTTTAAGAGGTGTCGAGTCCAGGACGGCCGAAACAGGGGTTCGCTGCGTAAGCTGCTCAGACTTGAGAGCGTCCTGAAGAAACTGCCGAACCGTCTCCTTGGTATAAGGATGGACGAGCATACCCTCCAGAATTTTCGGGACAACGGTAACAATATGGGCGCCGGCTTCGAGCCATTCTACGACGTTAAGAACCTCTCTTGTGGAAGCGGCGATGATTTTGGCTTTGAGGTCGAACTGGTCGAGGAGCTTTCGTATCTTTTTCAATTCATCGAGACAGTTGTAGCCCATATTGTTGACCCTTCCGCAAAACAAAGACACATAGGTTGCGCCCGCTAAAGCAGCGAGGAGGCACTGCTGGGCACTCATCATAGCGGTGACGTTGACGCGAACATCGTGGTGATGCTCGAGGTCGTGAATGACTTCGAGATTATGCAGTTCGCCGTCGGGCCCGTGAATAGTTAACTTGACGACGATGTTGTCAGCCCATCCGGCGAGCTGGAGCGCCTGGTCGAGCATAAGGTCTTCGTCATTTGTTGTTACCTCGATTGAAAGCGGATATGGTTGAATTGCTTTTGCTATATCGAGAGTTCGTTTTTTTATTTCCTCCATTCCGCCAGTGAGGCCATCTTTTAGAAGAATCGTGGGATTGGTTGTAACGCCACGGAGAATGCCCATTCTCATAAATTTGCGGATTTCGTTTATATTTCCTGAATCAACAAATATTGCCATAATAGGTCTCCTTTCTTACTTGACCGATTCCCATTTCATTTCAGCAACCTTCATTCTCGGATGTGATACAACGAGATGCCACAGAACCGCCTGAAAGGCCTCGGTGTGCGGTGTTATGGTATCCGCCGAGACGGTAGGCACAATTATGCAGGCGTCGGCGACTTTGGCGGTGAAGCCGCCGTCCCTGCCGACGATACCGAGGATTGTTGCGCCGACGCCGACGGCAAACTCAAGCGCCTCGACAATGTTGGTGCTTATATTCTTTTCTTTATTGCCGCCTCCGACCGAGAAGACAAAAACGGCATCATTGGCGCTCAATCTGCTTGTTTTTAGCCAGTCGGCAAATATGGTGTGCCAGCCATTATCGTTTGCCCTGGCGGTAAGCTCAGAGACGTTGTCGGTCGGTGCGTATGCCTCGATACCGGCAATTTTTCTGAAGTCATTGACGGCGTGTGCGGCGTTTCCTGCGCCGCCTCCGATGCCGAGGAAAAACAGCCGGCCCGAACGTTCCCTGAGATTGACAAGATTATCAATAACCCGTTCAACCGCAGAGACATCAATACTGCTTGCTATCTGCCCAACCTCTCCAAGAAATTTTTTGATATAGTCATCCATAGTGCCCCCCATTTCTGAAAGTGAGATAACATTTAGAGCCGACCGCAGAACCGATAACCTGTAGTCGCACTCGACATTTTTATTGTAGAAACAATCAAGCAATATAGTTGCACATCCGGCCTTTTTACCCGCCTCGATATCCTTCCACTGGTCGCCGATGACAAACGAAGCATTGAGGTCTATGTTCCACTTCTCGGCGGCATCGGTAAGCATACCCGGCTTTGGCTTGCGACAATGGCAATTATCTTTGTCGTCGTGTGGACAGAGAAAGATGTCATCGACCGGAAGTCGCTGTTTTACGAAATCGTGCAATTTCTCAACATCGTTAGAACTGACAAGACCTCTGGCAATATCGGGCTGGTTGGTAAAGACGATATTCAGAAAGCCGGCCTTTTTTGATTCTGTTAAAAAGGCCTTTACGCCATCGCAGAAAACGAATTCTTCCGCCGTTCTTGGCGAGAAAGGTTTACCATCTTTAAGAACGACCTGATTTATTACACCGTCCCTGTCGAGGAAGATTGCGCGTTTCATATTTTGGCCGGCTTTCCGGTCTGCGCGGACCTCTGCACCGCATCAATCATTTTATTGGCCTGGAGGCCGTCGAAACCGCTTCCGAGCGGCTGTCTTTTTTCTTTCACGGCGTGGACGAATTCCGCCCACTCAAGCTGCCAGGAATTATCGGGGCCTGCGAACTGTTCGGTTTGTTCATCGGGCGGACCACCTTTTGGATTCCGCCTGCCAACTTTTAGCGTTTCAATTCCATAACTGCCGCCGAGCCCATCGACAATCAGGTATCCAAGGTCGCCGAAGATTTCAAACGAGAACAGGTTTTTCCACTGGGTCCAGCTTGTGTGCATAACAGCAACGACACCGGCGGCGCTTTTGAACATTGCAAAGGCGTTGTCTTCGACGTTCATATCCCAGAATGCGGTTTGCATCCAGCCAAATGCCTCCTCAAAATCACCGGCAAACCAGCGAAAAAGGTCAACGACGTGAACACCCTGGTCGAGCAGCTCACCGCCGCCGCAGATTTCTTTACTTGCGCGCCATTCACTTTCGTAGCCGGGTCTGCCGCCGTGGCCATAACGACACCTCATAAACATTATGCGGCCAATCTCGCCTTTTTCCACGAACTGTTTTGCCTTAGTTATGGCGGGATGGTGGCGGTGATTGAAGCCGGTTTTGAGGACGACGCCATTGTTTGCGTGTTCGAGAATCGAACGAGATTCATCTACATTTCTGCCAAGGGGTTTTTCGCAGAGGACGTTTTTCGCATTTTTGAGTGCGGCAATACTTATCGGGGCGAGATGCTTATTGTAGGTCGAAACAACGACAAAATCGATGTCGGGCCTGTCAACGGCTTTTCGCCAGTCGGTGACGGATTCGGCAGTAAATTGAGAGGCGAGCTTATCAGCGGCCGCCGGATTGACATCAGCAACGACTTTAAGCCGAAAGTCGCCAAACGCGCTTAGGGCAGTTGCACGTTTTGCGCCGATGAGACCCGCTCCGATTATTGCAACATTTTTCATTTGCTGATGACGGCGGTGAAATTTCTGCCGTCTATTCTCCTGAGTGTGTAAAGAGGCGAGTTAACGATTCGGCTTATTTGTCCGTCGAACTTGCGCCAATCGTCCCATACGGCGCTAATAAGCCGGCCGGTGAGGTCATTGGCTTTTTCCGACGCCAGAAAGACAATCAATTGTGCCGGAAGATGCGGGTCTGTCCCGCCCTGCCGCATAATTTTGTTTGCGCTGTCGAGTTCCGGAAGACCCGCCTTTTGTCCTGAGTTTACAATTTCCCGAATCATCGAAGTAGCGACGGCGCCTGGGGCAATAGCATTAACGTCGATGCCGTAAGGGGCGACTTCCAGTGCGAGCGTTTCGGTGAATCTAACTACGGCGGTTTTGGCGCAGGCGTAAGCGGTAAAGTTCTGGCGAGGGGAGGTCGCGCCGCCGCCTGAGAAGTTGATAATTTTGCCGCGTTTTTGCTTAATCATATAAGGAAGAACGGCCCTGCAGCAGGCAGCCGTTCCAATGAGGTTGACATTTATATTGCGTATCCAGTCGCGGATATCGGTTTCAAGAAAAGGGCCTATCGGCTTCTGGATACCGGCGGCATTGATGAGTATGTCGATAGAGCCAAATTTCTGGAGCGTTTCCGTTGTGAGGTTTTGAACCTGGTCAAGGTCAGAGACATCCGTGAGAACAGCTACAACTCTGCCCGGAGAATTCAACTTGGCGAGCGATGTTTCCAGTCGCGAGCGGCAGCAGTCCGCCAGCATAATCCTGGCGCCTTCCTGCAGCATCGCCTCTGCGACTGCAGTCGCGATACCGCCGCTGCCGCCCGTAATAATCGCAGTTTTATCCCGAAGAGCGGGCATAATCAGACAATAGCACTCATAAAGTTAACGAGAACTTTGGTTCCTTCGAAATCAAATCTGTATCTCATTTCCCTCAGCCCCATCGTCTTCATAACCTGTCTGAACCTGCTGTGATTATTTTCGACGTAAAAGACGAAGAAACCGCCGCCGCCCGCGCCGGAGATTTTGCCGCCGAGGGCTCCATTTTGCTTTGCGGCCGTGTATATTTTATCGAATCTGGGATTTGACATTTTATTCGATATTTTTTTCTTATGCTCCCAGTGCTTGTCAAAGAGCAGGCCGACGTCGGTAATGTTGCCGGACTCGACTGCGGCAAGGATTTTGTAGCCTATTTCCTTTATATAATGCATGTTCTCGACGACGTCTTTGCGACCCGAGCCGGCGCCTTTACTCTGCTCGGAGAGGATACAATTTGCATCTCTCTGCGTGCTGGTGTAGAACATCAACAGGTTCTTATTCAAATCATCGATTGTTTCTCGTGAGACATTTGCCGTTTTGACTGTTACGCGTCCATTCTTTTCGATATTAAGAATCGTAAGTCCGCCGAAGGCAGCCATATACTGGTCCTGTTTCCCGATGGGCTTTTTGAGGATGTCTATTTCGAGCCGACAGGCCTCTTCGGCCAGTTGTTCGAGAGGAACATGCCTTCTGTTCATCGTGTTTAATGCGTTGAGCAAACCGACAGCGTAACAGCTTGAGGAGCCAAGTCCCGTTCCGGCGGGGACATCGGCCATAGAAATGATTTCGAGGGCATTTTCCACGCCTGTCATTTCCATAGCGGCCCTGGCAATTTCATGCTGGACCTGATCGCGGCGTTCGACGGTCTCGGACTTTGAATATTTAATCCTTATAAGGTCATCGACGATGGGCCTGTTGAGGTTGATGAACATATACTTGTTGATACCGGCAGCGAAGATGAAGCCGCCGTATTTAGAATAATAGGCGGGCAGGTCTGTTCCTCCGCCGCCGAGCGTGAACCTGAATGGCGTGCGCGTGATAATCATTTTCCTGCTCCGGGAGCGACGAGTTTTTGAAAAAGCTGCGGCGTATCAATTGCAACGAGGTTGGCATTAAACACAAGGCCGTAGAGAGCAGCACCGTCGTCGATGGCCCTGCCAAAAACGTCTTTGCCAAAATCGCAGGGGGAATTTTCAGGGATGTATTTAAGAATCGCCGGTTCAAGACAATAGATTCCAGTGTTAACGAGATCGCCGGGTATTTCATCCATCGAAGGTTTTTCTATGAATTTGACAATTCGGTCGTTTTTATCGAGGACCGCCACGCCGCTTTTTGCGACTTCCTCGGGTTTGCGATAAAGACATATCGTGCCTGTGCCTTGTTTTTGTTTATGGAAGATTATTATCCGATTCAGGTCAAAGTCAGAAACGAGATTGTCCCCGTATATGACAAGAAACGGCTCGTCGGATTTATCCTGCCAGAATTCGCTGGCGATTTTTTTTACGGCTCCTGCGGTGCCAAGCAGATTCGGCTCGTAGGAATACTTTATTCGCATACCCTCTCCGACCCCGTCACCGAAATGACGAGTGATTACCACCGGCAGGTGATGAAGATTGATATAAATATCAGTGACGCCGAAACTTTTCAGCCATTCTATATTGTGCCGGAGGATGGGCTTTCCGGCTATTTCCACCATTGGTTTGGGGACATTATCGATAAAACCTTTCAAACGCTGACCTTTTCCTGCAGCGAGAACGACCGCTTTCATAGTTATTTTATGTTGCCTTTCTGAAATTCGCTTTTGATGAAATCTACCATTTTTTTAAGACCGTCAGCGATTGGAGTTTTGGGGGTCCATCCGAGCCGGCGTGCATTTGTTATATCGGCCAGCGTCTGTTCTGCTTCGCCGGGCAAATCTGGTTTGTGGACAACGGGGATGCGGATACCTATAAGGTCTGTGATCATCTGATAAATCTCGTTGACCGAGTAATTTCTGCCCGAACCGATATTGAACGTTTGGCCATCTGTTTTCGTATCGTTAATACACCGGAGGTGGAAATCGTTAACATCATCAACGTAAACGAAATCTCTTTTTTTATTACCCGAGCCGTAGATGACAGGTTGCTCGCGCTTGAGGAGTTTTATAATGAACGCACTCATTACGGGCGGGATAGTTCTTCTGTAATCCTGTCTTGGGCCATATACGCAGAAATAACGCAGAGCTGTAAAACGCAGGTTAGAGAAACGTTCAAAAGAGTTCGCAAAATATGTCGAGGCGGCTTTGCTTGCGGCATAAAAACTTTCCGGTTTAACCTGCGACTCGGGCGTCGGAAAGACGTCGCTGCCTTCATACAGAGCAGATGACTCGGCATAGATTACCTTTTTCACACCTGCACGTCTGGCCGCCTCAAAGACGTTCACGGTGCCGGTGACGTTAATGTCAGCGGTTTCGACAGGATCAAGCTGGCAATCGCTGATGCAGTTCTTGGCCGCAAGATGAAAAACAATGTCCATCCCATCAAAGAGCGGAAAAATTTCCCTTGAGCGAATGTCAAGCTTGTGGAACTCGACGGCATTAGGCACCTGTTCCCTCACGCCATAGGCGAGATTATCAATGCCGATTACGTGGCAGCTATCGAGCGAGCACAGCCGGTCGGCAAGGTTGCTGCCGATAAAACCCGCTACACCTGTGACAAAAATCCGCATTTCAATACCCCCAGTAGCTGCCGGGCTTTGGGCGTTGCACCAATCTTACAAAGAAACCCATTGCCCAGGGAAAATGAAGCGCCGGAAAAACAGCAAGCAGCCGATGGAAAATCCCTCTCTTTTTTTCTTTTACAGCAGCTTTCGCAGAGACCAGTACGTCCGTAAGCAGATACAATCCCAAAATGCCGGCAAGAGTAATTTCGGCCCAGTCCAGCCATATCGACGCCAAACCGAGAACAATTATTGCAATAAGGAAAAGCGGCGGAACACACTGCCGCCACGCCGTGAGATTCTTTGTTTTCAACAAGTTGCCGGCCTTTGCCCCGCCATAACGAAAGTAAAGCTTTGCCAGGTCTTTTATCGTATCTCTGGGATAGTAGTATGCGACGATATCCTTGTCGAAGTAAACCCTGCCCCCCGCCTTTCGAATACGATAGTTCATATCCGAGTCCTCACTAATGACTGGCGCATCTTCATTAAACAGGCCAACCCTGTCAAAAATCTCTCTTCTGAAGCAACCGAGATATACGGTGTCCACATAGCCACTTTTTCCGCCGAGGCGAAACTGCGCGTTGCCGATTCCGAAGGGATGGGCAAGGGCGATACTAACGGCCCGCTGCGTCAGCTCTTTGCTCGGATTTGTGCTTTTCAGGACTATCGGCGCCTGCATCCCGCCCGCATTGTCGGCTTTTGACCGCAAAAGCGCACGCACGCACTTCTCGACATAACCCCGCGGGACAATCGTCCTGGCATCCACGCGAATTATTATTTCACCCGCGGCATCTCGAATGCCTGTGTTCAGGGCCGACGCCCGTTGCCCTTTAGGATTGTCCAGCAATTTTACATTCGCGCCGCCATTGGCGAGAATAAACCGTTCCACGGTTTCTCTTGTCCCGTCCGTGCTCATACCGTCAACCACAAGTATCTCCATCAACTCTTTCGGATATGTCTGTTTGAGCAACTGCGACAGGCATGCGTCTATATGGCCCTGCTCGTCTCTGGCCGGGATAACAACCGACACAACCGGCAGGCACTTAGTAACTATCTCAAAACGCATAATTTAGCCGATAACATCTGTGTAAGCTTATTGAAAGGATACGCAGATGAGAAAAAAACGTAACGTAAAGCCGTTGCCAACGATTTGGCACGTGCCGGAAGAACTGTGGAATACCATAG
>JBDRMP010000067.1:0-39502 GCA_043811995.1 Planctomycetota bacterium | reverse complement strand
TTGCATGGTTGAGCAAGTGTCGTGCGATTCTTGTTCGTTATGATAAGAAAGCATGTAATTACCTTGCGTTAGTTAAACTCGCCTGTTTATTGTTCTGGTATCGCCGATGTTGGCGATTATCAGTTTTGAGATAGTTACTTAGTGCTTTTCACGGCATTGACATTCGACGACTCTTTTTGCAGGGTATCCATCAAACGGTAAACACCTCATTGGTGTCAGGTCATTGTCGAACTATGCTCTGTTTTCCTATATAAGCCCATTATGCCTCCCCCCATCCCCAATGGCATAAAGGCGCGATTCAGCCGCCACAACGAGGGGTATTTGTCCTGGTATACGATGGGCACTGTATTGGTGAAGGTCCGCACCTTGCGAAAACCACAATTACAGACGGTAAAATCCATACTCTTTGGAGAGTAAAGGAGAAAATGACTCTCTGTAACAAGACCGCACCATTTTCTCCCTTTGAGCAAGGCCGTAATGCCGGTCAGATTAGGGGTGGTCAGAAACAACCAGCCATCCGGCTTCAGAACCCGCCAGACCCTCCGGAGGAAATCATAAGGTCTTTTAATATGTTCGATTACCTCCTGGGCAATGACCAAATCAAAATCCTTCTTTTCCCACTCGTCCGGAAAATTGTTTTCCTGGATGTCCAGCAAAATCCTCTTTTCGGGACTGTAATAGTAACGACAGGACCAGGAGCTGTCGACGTCCACCCCAGAAACATCAGCCCCCCGCTTTTCAAGCTCCTCCATTAAGGCGCCCGTCGAACAGCCGATTTCAAGAATCTTCTTGTTGCGAAGCGAAAGGCCCAAATAACTCGTCAGGTTTCTGACGACGACCCTCGCTTTTGCTTTTTCGTACCGGATCAATTCATCATTTGCCTTGAGGCGCTGTTGCGTTTGTCCTGACCCATTTTGCAGATGCCCACCTGGCCGACAGGTTATCGCGTTTTCTGTCTTTGTCAAATTAATCACACCAACCTTTCGCTAAATACTTCTTCCTTTGCCTCATATCCTTAAGATTTAACAAACGCAGCATACTGATTTATACGCCTCGCAGTGTCGGCGTGCAAAATCGGCCATTGTGTATCTTTCCACCAGTCGCTTTGCGCCGGCCTGTAGCGACTTTCGCAGGGATTCGCTTGAAAGCAGTGCGGTGATACTCCGACACAACGAGTGTTCGTCTTGAGGGGGCGAGTAAAACAATGCCCCGCCATCGGCTATTTCGCGGAAAACAGGAATATCACTGGCTATAACCGGCGTCCCGCAAGCCATCGCCTCAATAAGAGGCAATCCGAATCCTTCGTAAAGCGAAGGCATAATCAGAGCGAGAGCGCTGTTATACAGTTCCACAAGCTGCTCATCTGAAACATATCCGAGCACTTTGACATCATCCTCAGACAAAGATAGAGACCTCAAGACCTCGGCAAGGCGTCCGTAACCGGACCGCTTCTTGCCTACGATAAATAACTTCATTCGATTGTAGCCCCTGCTTTTTTTCTTAAGCAGGGCAAATGACTTTGCGAGAGTAACCAGATTTTTGTGAGCATCGATATTCCCGACAAAGAGCAGCAGGTCTCGCTTGGCATAGTTCTCAATACGCCTGAACGGGGGGCCCACGGCATTATAGCAAACGCTTATCTTGCTTTCCGGAACGTCAAACATATCGAGGATTTCATTTTTCACGGTATTGCTGACCGTAATTATGTGGTCAGACCTCAGGATGCACCTTGTTATTATAGACCTGGCAAACCTTACGTAAGCCGGAGTAAACAAGTCGGGAATTTTCCACGCCGCCAAGTCATGAACAGTGGTTATGTATTTTTTCCGTTTTGCTCTGAAGACAGGCATATAATGATTTGTGTAATGACAGACATCTGCTTTTGTAACGGTATCGGCGAGATTTATCAATCCGAGATACAAAGAGCGTCTGACCAGCCGAGGCAAACGTCGCAGGCAGCCATATTGTCTGTATATAATCTCAAAATCGGCCCGGCTGTCGGGCCCGTCATCGCTCATTGCCTTAAACAACAACTTGCTGTAATTGCCTATGCCACCGGCATTACCTATTGTAGCGAGGCCGTCGTCAATAATAATTCTTTTGGGCATTTTTCGAGTTCGCTCTGCGGCTGCAACAATTTAAGAAGCCAGGCCAAAACAACGATGGGAAATAACCTAATCAGAATAAAGGTCGTGTAGTCACCTATGGGGCCGTCTACAAGAACTATCATCTTCTCCATAAGAATTGCATAAATAAGCGTTTTTTCGCGAGTTACGCCGGATGCGATACAATATTGATACATTGCCCGAAGAAAGACGCCTATTACAAAGAAACCGATGATTACACCAGGTAAAGCAAAATTAATATACAGCTCGCTGATAGTGGCGGGCGAGACAGAGGCAATGAAGCCCGGCTTGGCGACATATTTTTCATTAAACTCCATTCCAAAGCTCCAGGGTTTATCGGTCCAAAGTGGCCGCGGGACGAAAGAGGTGATAACTCTTAACAATGTCCGGCCATACTGGAAAGGCAGCTTTTCAGGCGTTTTGTCGATACTGAGAAAGAACATATCGGCACCAGCGGAGCGGGCCAGCGTCAGATAAGACAAAAATCGAATATCTGTCGGGTCATACTCCCTCCATATCATTTCAGCCGAATGCAGCCCATACTTTTTGTAGCTGTTGAGCAAAGGCAATAACGCAACGAGAGCCGCCGCTATTATGGCCATTTTAAGATAAGAAAACCTTTTTTTTATATAATGGTGCAGGACTATGAGGACCACGGCGAAACCGACGACTGCGCTTTTCATCCCGATGAACAAAAAGTTGATGCATCCGATTGACAAAAGAAGCAGCAACAACGCCTTTTCGGAAAATGTGCGTCGCCGGCCCAATGTATACGCATAAAGGAAGAAGAACCCGATGACGCCGAACTCGGTAAGCAGCGCAAAATACAGCCGGCCCCCTTCCTTCATTCCCTCGGTAATGACCCTGCCCGGGTCGCCCCACACCTCTCGTCCGCCGCATTTCTGGTATAACAGATAAAAACCAACAATAGCAATAAATGCGGCACACATCGAAACGCGTAACACGCGGGAAGGTTCCACGGAAAAGAAGTTTACCTGCGGCAACCTTCGGGCAACGGCACAACCAAGCTTTGACTTGTATCCTGTTAAGACCGCGATTATAGCTATGACGGCAAAAATAAAGACAAGCGATAACGTGCTAAGATAATGCGGATTATCATTACGATAGTTCGGTATCCAGATGCTGCCCTGCCAAAGAATCGACAGACCCCGCAATCCGATAGACATACCGAAAAGAAAGACGAAGAATTTTATCGATTCCAGCGGGTCTTCCCGCAAAAACGGTAAAAGGCAAACCGCCAGCAGAACCAGAAGGAAGGCCAAATTACCATCGTTCGTACCGGCGTTCCAAAGCACTATCAATCCGCATAATGCTGAAAACAGTAACAAAACAAACAAATGGCGATTTTCCTGTTTTTTAACCTCTACCATTTACCTTGAGACCTGCGCCTGGAAATAAAGATGCGGTTTCAATATGGGGTTTAGAACAACGGCAGGAACTAATAACACTGCGTTCCTGATCAACCTTGCAGCTTTGAGGACCTGATAACCAAATCCAAAACGTCCTTCAAAGCCGTTGAGTGCAAGAATCCTGGCTTGCGCAGCATTCGCTTTGAGCAGTTTTTTCTTAAGATACACCTTAGCGACCTCCGCCGAACCGGCCAGAAAATGGGTTTCCAGGTATACGGCCAAATCAACATACCTGAAACCCTTTTCATAAACGGCGACGTTTGAGAAGCCGGACGTTTGCAGCAGATGGACAAGCGCCCTTTTGGAAAAACGAATGAAGTGATTCGGGGGATAATCCTGATACTCTCTTATCAACATAAATCTGTCGCGATTGGGGACCGTGCCGGCAATCCAGCCACCGGATTTAGTGAGGCGTTTAACCTGCTCCAAAAAATTACAGAGGTCATCCTGATGTTCCAGCACCTCAAAAAAAGTGATAACGTCAAATCGCCCGCAGTTTGTACCTGAGGCAAAAACATCGAGGGAGCATGCCTGGGCAGGAATTTTCCGTTGATTCACAACGGCGGCCACGGCCTCTTTGTCAAAGTCTATTCCAAACACATCAAAGCCCCGCTTACGAGCTTGCGATAGAAAAGAGCCGTCGGCGCATCCGATATCCAGCAATTTCCCCTTATTTGCGGGAAAATATTTAAAGAATGGCCAATGCCAAAGACCGAGATTATGGAGCTGAACGGTTTCATTATAAACATCTTCTGTCTGATATTGAGAGGAATCCGTATTTCGGGGGTACCAGAACTGCAAATCGCAATCATTGCAATGATAGAGACCATACAATCCATAGGCAGTCTCAAGCTTTTCCAGGGAAGTTGCCGTCTCCAAGACAGACCTGCAGGCGGGACATTCAATTTGAGTTGACGTACTCTCGTTTTGAATACTAATTCTTGACAACATGGAGCAATACCTCCTCAAGATTATCGGCAAGGTTTGACCAGTCAAACTGTCGGAGTGTGGTCAGGTCGAAGGCAGAATCCATTTTGCCGGTCTGCCAAAGTCCATAAAGGTTTCGTATGGATGACGCGATTTTTCCGGCGTCGTTGGCCACGCTGACACCCCTTTTGCAATTGAGAACGAGCTTCGAAGCGACGTCCTTATCATCGTTTCTTATCACAAATATAGGTCGGCGTGCTGCGATATACTCAAAGACCTTGCCGGGAAGCTGATAGCCCAACCCCCAGCCCACAACCAGCAGCAAAGATGCTCCCTTCTGCAGGGCAATTACCCGGTTGTAGGACTGGTGAGCCAAGAAGATTACCTTGTCGCTAAGACCATTGTCTGAGACATAGTCAATGTAATCACGTGGGACCGTCCCGGCAATCAGCGCCTCTACACGCTCGCCATTCAATTGCTTCAAAGCATTGAAAAACTCAAATGGCTCACGAGAGCCCTGATAAAAAACGCCGGTATAAACTATTCTGAATTTGTCGGACGATTCGGGCGGGACGGTCTCGTAGCGTCTCTCATCAAAACCATCGGTGATTACCGTAAACTTGTCTCTTGTCATAAACGGAAAGTGATGCACAAAACCATCGAGGGTTTCTTCGCAATTCACTATTATCTGGTCCGCACTGCTGAGGCACATCGGCTCAAGCGTTCTGAGGACTAATCTGCCCTTCGAGTACACCCCGAAGGAACGGGGGTCGCCGATGTATGCCACCAAGGGAATCCCGAATTTTTTTTTCAAGAGATATGCGATGAGATGCGACAGAAAGGGGTCGCCGTGGCAGTAAACGGCGTCGTATCTGTTCTTTCGGCAAAGCCAAAAGGCACGCCATAAACCATAAGGAAACCATTCGGCTGTCGCCACTGAGGCAAGCCCCATAGTTTTCAGCAGGCCGAACCTGTGACCGAGATGATGAAACAAACCGGCGTAAGTCCGATGCACCCTGACCTGGGGTGATATCAGGTCAACCATACTGGAATCGTAACCGTGAAAATGCCTGGAGGGATTTATCGATAAAACGTCAACCTGATGGCCTTTTTCAACTAAGCGATTGGCAAAATAGACATTTCGCTTGGACATTCCGCCGTACGGGGGGAACGGATAGGAAATCATCAGGATTTTCAGCTTTTGGCCCTTCTTCAAGGTTGAGTCGTCGGCATCACAACGATATTGCGGCAGCGTCGCGTCAGCTACCTGGGAACACACAGTAATTCGTCCTCTCTTTTGACTCTCCCTACTTCGAGGGGACAGCATCTATAATTCAGCGAATCAAAAATCGCAAGGCACTTCTGTTTGATTTTATCGCCGTGGACAGACAACAGGATTTTTGGCTTGAATCGTGATATTGTTTTTCGCCCGCCTTCCAAGGCCCGACACTCAGCGCCTTCGATATCCATCTTGATGAAATTCGGAGGAGGATACGCTCCATCAAGAACAATATCATCAAGAGTCGTCGCCCTGACCCTGATTTGACTGCCGGCGTAGTGTCCATCAATTTCTTTGTGCATTATGCTTGCCAGAGGGAAACTTGGTATATGACTGACGGGCACGAGCACCAAAGTCGCGTCGCCGCTTTCCGAGGTAACGACAACGTCCAGGACATCAACGTTATCACATCCATTCAGTGCTATATGCCTTCTAAGAAAAGCCAGATTCGCGGGAACCGGTTCAATAGTCACGACCTTTCCGGCACTACCAACCAGTCGAGAAGCAAGCAATGTATAAAATCCGACATTGCCTCCAATATCATAAACCACGTCCCCGCTTTTCACCGACTCACAAAATGCCCTCTGCACTTCCAGTTCCACGGTGCCTGTCCACCAGCCATACTCCGTGCTGCGAACCATCCATTTCAGACCTTTGGATGGTCCACTCAGAATCGGGAGAACAGCGCGTTTGGGTATGAGACGAAACGGCAATCTTGCGATTTTTCCCAATACGGTTCCCGAAGACATTTTTCGCGACCAATAGCACAACTTGTCTGCAATCATAAAAATTATACCTCCAGGTTTTTGCCCACCCGCATTTTCAACACTTCATCTCGCAGCCAGGCTAGTTCTTCGCGGGTAATACCTCCCGCCAAAAACAGAACCACCAGATAAACTACAACGCTTATAACCGAGAGCACGCAGGCACCGGCAAGGGTATTCACAAACTTTTCAAGAACAAGGAAATAAAGCAATCCGAGAAAGCCGGCGACTGCGAGCGGTTTCGCTATCGACGCCAGGATATTGTGCGGAACCACATTTATGAAGCAAAAATAGGCGATGACGCACACGATAGTGGTTGAGGCAACGGTGGCAACAGCGGCGCCATTTGCCCCGAATAAAGGTATGAGGGCCAAATTTATAATAACATTCGATATGCCGCCCGCGACAACGGCTATAAGCCAGCTCCTGCGCCGGTCGAATGCCACAAGGGGCTGGTGATAGGCCGACGCCATAAATAGAACCGGTATGTTGAGCAGCAAAATTCGCAAGACGGGCACGGACTGCCTGTAGGCCTCGCCGAAGAAAAATATGATAACCGGTCCCGCCAAGAAAAATCCGAGCAGCACAAACAAAAAGCCCGCCGTCGCCATTGTTTTTGTGGCACCATTTGTCAGTATTCCAAGCCGGCTTTTGTCGCTGGCATAGGCATGGGAGAATGCGGGGAAAAAGGCCGCCATAACCGCGGCAGCCACAATGGTAGGAACAGAGCCTAAGCTATACGCCAACGAATAGAGACCTACCGCTTTTTCGTCGAGCATAAACCCAAGCATTACTCTGTCGATGTAGTTGTAGGTAGTAATCATAATCAGCCCAAAAGTCAGCGGAACGGACTCCTTGATTTTCTCCATACACCACCCAACCGCCGGCTGCGGGATACCAGGCCCGAATCTCCTCAGGTAAGCCACAACTATAATCGCGATACCGAGAAAAATACCCGTCACCCGGAAAGCCGGGACCAGGACCAGGGCGCTGCCTTTGGATATGAATAACACCAGCAGCAAAAAATATGTCAGGCCCTCCGTAATCTTTCCAATCGCAACCCACCCCATCCGCTGAGAACCTTCAAAGACCCAGGCCAGGGAGAAGGCAAGAGCAAACAACTGCAAACCCTCAATCAGAATCAATTGTTTAACGTCGCGGCCAATGTTGATAACAAGGAGCAGGCCGGCCATTATCGCGTATGCCGCAACCGCCAAACCAATCTTGAGCAAAAGCAGGTTTGTCACAAGATGCTGCCTGTTATGGCCGCGAGCTAGGTCCCTGTTGCCGATAGTGTCAAGCCCTCCTTTGACAAGCAGCGTAAAGAACAGCACAAAGGCCATCGCAAAACTGATTTTGCCGAAGTCCTCAACGGGATAGACCCTTGCCAGAAAGATAATGCTGAAGAAGTAGATAATTTTATACCCTACTTCCCCGAAGAGAACTAAACCGGCGTTATGGGAAATTCTTCTTACCATTGTGATTAGCGAAAGGACACTGAAATCAAGCCACAGAAACGCATAAAAGATTTAATCGGGCATACGAGACGTTCATCTATGGGCACTTTCTTCCCGCTTGTCGGGCCGAGGAAAAAAATCCCCGGACTGTTGCCGGCGTCGTCCGGTTTCTGATATGTCCACGGAGACAACCGGCGTAATTATTTTTACGGCATATCCCGCCGGCAAACCTGATTCGCTAATACTCCCGGCCGATATCTGCCCTGCTCTACCTTCAAATCGCGGCAATATGCTCGCCAGCTTCCTGCCTCTGCGGTCCAGTTTAATTTTCTGCCAGACCCTGAGAAAGGTTTGTTTTCTGTTATGCCTGAACCGCATGAACAAAAAAAACCAGAAAATCCGCGGGTTCCTGATAAGCACGGTAAAAATTTTTCTCAGCAGACGAACCAATATAACAGGACAACCGCGAATCCCCAGCAGCAGCTTGACCAGCCATTTAGGCGCTCCGATGCTCAGCAGCAGGAGCAGCTCGTTCATATATGTCCCCTTCGGGACAAGCTGGGTGACTCTGTAGGACTCATTCAAATCGTCTTTGATGATTCCATCCGCCTTGGCTTTGTGGTACAGCTCCGTTCCCGGGTAGAAAACAAGGGAGAAAACGCAAAGTTCGTTTGGTCTTTCGAGCGACAATGCAAAACGAACGCTCTGCTCGACATCAACTTCGCCCGTCCAGGGATTATCTACTATGAAGTCGTAGCGAATCATAATATCGGTGCTCGTTTCCTTCGCCACCGCCCGGATAACGCTTTCCGCCTGTTTGATTCGTTCCAAACTCTCTTTCCGTTTGTAAAGCCGGCGAGTCGGCTCATCAGCGGACTGGACCCCTATCCCGATAAATCTCAGGCCCGCCTCCGCCAGGACCTTTATTTTTTCATGTGTTACGGTAAGCGGAGAAGTCAGGATTCGAAAATCCAGGCCTATTTCATCTCTATACCTCCTGGCAAAGGCCTCTATCTGCTCATAGGGCCTTGCCAGAAAAGTATCATCCGCAAAATCAATCTGGGAGATGCCGGGCATCAACTCCATGGCTCTTCGCAATTCTTCAATCTGAAGGTCGATACTTCTCCACCTGATGGGCGGCGCTTTGCCGGTATTGAGCTTCTTGAACACATTGTTACAGCAATAGCTGCAATCGTGCAGACAGCCCCGGCAGACGGTGGTTCGGTAACTATAGTTCATATATTTGGCGTAAATTTCGCCGTTCAGCGGCACGACATTGCCATCGTATAATACGAACTGGTTGGCCATATCAAAATCCGGGTAGCCCAGCTCATCCAGATTACATAACCTGTCAGCAGCAGAAAATTTGTTGTTGGCTCTGGTTATAAGGCCGGAAACGGAAACATCTTCTATGGTTGAACCATTTCCGAGCCGCTCCAATAAAGCCGACAGAACCAGCTCGCCTTCTCCGACACAGACCATATCAGCGTAGTTCAGGCACTCCATCGGCCGTATGGTCGGATGGACGCCCCCCCAGATGACGGGTTTATTTATTGTCTTTTTCAGATATTCTGTCAGGTACACAGCGTTATCAAAGTGGCAGCTCATCAGCGAAAGCCCGACTATATCGCTGTCGGCACACAGCTTGGCGACTTGTTCAAGAGTCCGCGCAGAATAAGGGAATCTATACGATATACTCTCGCCCCACCCCTCGGAGTACCGTCGAGGCAGAAAAATGACCCTGCTTGAATGCCCCCTATTTTTCACATACGACGACAGGGCACGCAAAGCTCCGCACCCAAGGTCTTCAATCATGCTAACAAAACATATATTCATTTCTCGTATCTTTCAAAGAGACCAAGGATAAATCGAGGATGGGTTATTTGAGCACCTCAAGCATCCGCCTCATTTTCATTCTTGTTTTGCACAGTAAAAGTAAGGTTGATGCGCGGACCGGAAGAATTCATCGATTTTCGAATCAAGCACAGCTTACAGGCATTGAACCCAATCCACGGCAAAATTGTTCAACAGACGAGATTGAAACACCCTCGCAATTCGACGTTTTGTGGCATAACGGACTCTAAGCAAACTCGACCTCCCGTGAACTTTGGTCTCTCATCCTCTCAGGCGGTGCGCCAAAGAAGCCTGCGATACAGATTCCTGAATATAAATGCACGTTTGTGCAACCCGCCTTTAAACGGCATATCAATCAGGGCAAAGAGTACCCAGAGAAGTCCTATCAAAAAACCATACTCTTTCACTCTTCGCAGGGGGCTGAACATAATTTCGAGGTATCTTGCCTTGAGCGATATCCATTGCGCATCTTTAAACGACAGCGGCGCATCAGGGAAAAATTCTTTGCTGAAATGAATGGTGGTGGGCATCGAGCGGTCGAACCAGACGTCGTCTGTAATCTGTCCGGCGGCTTTGAGGTCATTATAAAGAGGTGTGCCAGGATGCAGGTGAAGAACATTGACCATAAAGAAATCGGCCAGCCGGGTAAGCGAAAGGGTTTGGCGTCTATCCTCCGCAGTTTCGCCGGGAAGCGAGATGATAAAGGAACAAACTGTCCACAAGCCGATAGAGCGACAATCATTGATTGTCCGCAGCGCCTGCGCAGAAGTGAACCCCTTCCTTATTGTATTTAGCATTCGGTCGGAGCCGCTCTCAATACCCAACCCGACGCCAATACACCCCACTTCGTAAAGCGCTTCCATGACCTCTTTCTTTGTGCCTACTCTCGAAAGCACTCGAAACTTCACGCCGAGGTTCGCCTTTTTCAACAAATCACAAAACCTGTAAACCCATTCTTCATTGGCCGTAAACAAATCGTCATAAAACCTGAAAAACTCTATCCCGTAGCGATGTTTCAACATTATCATTTGCGATACGGCAGTCTCGGGACTTACTATTCTCCATTTTCTCTGCCAGTGGTCGTTTGCGCAGTAGGTACACCTGAACGGACAACCCCGCGACAGGATTATATACGCCGTGCGTAACTTTTTCGTTGCGAAATCGCCCTCGATGTCCGGCCTGTAAAGGGAGAAATCCGGAAGAAGCGAGTAGTCAATATGAAACTTGTCTATCTCCGGGTCGAGTCCACGGTCTTTATTTCTTACAATCTGCGAACTCTGCCTGTAGGTAATACCGTCCACCTCGGCAAGCGGCCTGCCGTTTATGATGTCAACAACGGTATGCTCGGCCTCTCCCCTGACGACCATATCGACACAGGGGTTGTTCCTGAGTATATGCTCGTCAAGAAAATACGCGAAAGGCCCTCCTATCATAAGCAGGCAATCTTTATTCACCTGTCTGGCTTTTCCCGCGAAGTCAAAACAGATAAAACGGGTGTCTGTAAAACACCCCAGGCCGACAATATCGGCCCCCCGAACCTTCTCCAGAACATCGGCTTCACTCAAACCCTGCGGAACTGGGTCAACTATTTCCACTTCCCAGTTGCTGTGCTCTTTAACGTAACTGCCAAGATAGCCCAGCCCCAGCGGGGGACTGTTTGTCGCCGCTTCGGAAGAACGGTCCTTGACGTTACCAAAGTATGGATTTAGAAGTAGTAATTTCATGCCCCCCGGCTTCCTTTCTGCAATCAACCGCTGTTTTTTTCAGAATTTGCAAATTGATGAGCCCGCGACTTGCCCGTCACTTCATAAACGGGGCAATCGACGCATGGCTCGGGCGTTTCGCCGCGATGAACGCGGTCTCGCAAATCCCTGAATTTTTGCCCGTTCCATATGGACTCAAAATCCTGCGACAGGATGTTCCCCATTCTCGTTCGGACCTGAAACTCACGCCTGTTGGCCTCGTTGCCGGCACAGCAGGGTATGACGGAGCCGTCCGCAAAGATAAACGGCATTGTCCATTCGGTGCACTCGATTACCGGCTGTCTGTTTTCTCTCAAGTCCTTTGTCCACATTAACCTTATGCCGAGCTGCCTTGCCAGAGAAACGGTTTGACTCCTGATTTCTTCGGGCAGCTCCTCAAGGATGATATCCTCGACCTGCTCGAAAGTATGCAGAAGCTTCGTAAATAATATTCCGACATTATCGCCTCCGGTTACCTGATGTATCAGCCGGACAAAATCGGGCATTTCCTCGAAGTTAAGCCGCGAAATAATGTAGTGAAATGAAAATTCTGGAAAGTGAGTTCGGTATTTTCTTTTGGCCTTTACCAGCGTCTTGACGTTATTCAATACCTTGTCAAAATCGGCGCCTACTCGTATCCGTTCATACGTATCTTTCGTCGCCGCGTCAACAGAGGCGATAAATCTGTCAATAAGCCCTTCTCGGACTACCTGGTCGATAATTTCCTCATTCAGGTTGTTGAATGAATCAAACAGCTCCACATACACGTTTTTTTTCTTGACGTACCTCAGCATATCCAGAAAATCTCTGTTTAAGAAACTTGAGCCAATTCCGGTCACGCCTATCCATTTCAGCCGGGGGAACTGGTCCACTATGTACCCGAACTGGTCGAGTGTCAGATCTCTGGGCTTAATGTCCCAATATGTATGCTCGCACATTATGCATCTTAAATTGCATCTTGTAGTCACCTCTATTTCGATATATCTCGGATAAAATACGCACCACGGATACAGCTTTACGAGCAAAATTTTCCTGATGAAGTCGCTGTTGTAGGTCGCAGCCATAAAAAGGAAATTAGCAGTGTATCGAATCCCTTTTTCGCTGAGCATATAGAACAATCGTTTAAGCCGAACGTTTAATGACCGTGTCTCCACATCCACTGTGAATCCCCCTTTTTTGCGTAGTGACCATCCTGTACAGATTTATCATCTTCCGGGCGGCGGAGCCGTCAAAGATGAACGCTGCTGTTTGTCTGCCTTTTCTTCCCATCTGCCGGGCCGTCCGTGGATCTTTGAGAAGAAAAGTGATTTTTTCCGAAAAGGCGTGCGGGTTTGCGTGGTCGGAAATGAGAAAACCCGTTTCGCCGTCTCTGACATATTCCTCCGTCGCCCCGATTTTGCTGGTAATTACCGGCTTTCCCATCGCAAGCGCCTCAAGCAGAATTACAGGTCCAAACTCCTTGGGCCACTGGTGAGCAACAACAACCGAATCGCATTTTGAAATTGCGTTCAGGACCTGCGGATTACTTTTCTTGCCGAGAAAAACAACGCTTGTTTCTGCGTGATGCTCGGCAATTCGCACCTTGAGCCGGCAGATAAACTTTTCTTTTCCCGTTCCAATGAGGTAAAGTTTTGCATCGGGCACCGCCTTCAGCGATTCAAGAAAAGCGTCTACAAGAATATCGACGCCGTTTTCCTCGGACAGCCACCCGGCAAACACGACAGATGGCGATACAATTTCCTGCGAATCGGCCTCGATATTCGTGAGCTTATAATGGTAAACAACACTAACTTTATTATCAGGGATGCCGTAATTTACAAGCCGCTGACGTGAACAATCTGACAGCGCAATGAAATGGTCGATTTTCCGGTTACAGCGGTTGAATATTCGCATTCTCAAAGCCAAGACGCGTTGGGCGACAAATTTTGGCGTCATAATGGCGCACTTTTTCAGAGCGCCATCGCCGAGAACCGAGAGGCAGGAAAAACAATCTGCGCTATGATACGTTTTGCATGCGCTTCCGTCGGGTTTTCTTATAAACGTCGTCGGGCAGATAATGAAGTAATCAGGAACGGTGAACACAACCGGAATTCCAAGAATCGAGCAGGCCAGAACAGCCGGCAGATAAAGATACTTTGCGTTGATATGAACCACGTCCGGCTTTTTCTTTCTCAACAGTCCCGCTATCTGCCAGACGGCAATTACGTCTATCGGGAAATTTCTGGCTATCGCGCCAAGCCGGCGTAACGGGGTCCACACCGGAAAAACCTCAAATTCGCCGCTGCCGCTCGGCGTAATCTCAAAAGGAACCGTCACGAAGAATACTTCGCACTGGCTGGCCTTGAGCATCTCGGCAAGCGAGACAGCGATAAGCTCGGCCCCGCTCCATATTCTGTGATACCCCGGCAGGTAATCGCTGATGATACAGACCTTCAAAATATCCTCACAGATGCGCAAAGCATGAGCTTGCTCTTTGAAATTCCTCCTCGCAGTTCACGTTGAAATACTTGTCGCATATAAGAAAAGATTTGACGATTTTACCTTCGTCAATTGCACATTGAATGAGGTCAGGAAGCTCTTTTTCTGCTCGCTTTTGATTTATTGGGGTCTGGTCAATATAGCCCAGTATATCATTGCAGAAGATGCAGTTGCCCGTCCCCATTACATTGCTCAGCGGCGTTGTCGGTTTCTCAATAAGACGGAAAATTCTCTTCTCCGGCGATTCAATTATTGAATAAGTCTTTCTGGTTAGATTGACGTCATCAACAACAACAACTCCACAAAGGCCGAACAACGCGTTCTTCTCGAATGTTTCAACCATTTCGGCGTGCCGAGGGCTGAACATTAACTCATCTCCAAGCATCAGCATAAAGTCGCTTTTACCGATAGCGTTTCTTGCGCACTCAATCGCGTGAACCAGCCCCTTTAATTCGCGCTGTATGACGTATTTTATTTTCTTACCGTTGTACCCGTTGCCATAGGCATTTATTATCTCCTCGGCCCTATGGCCCACCACTACTATTATCTCATCTACTCGGGTCCTGCCGGCGCAATCCAGACTGTATTCAATCAGCGGCTTGCCTCTGACCGCAAGCATACACTTGTTGTTGGGGATATCCCCCAGCCGCTTTCCTCGCCCGCCAGCCAGAATCAGCGCTTTCATAAAATCCTGCCTGCCGTTTCACTGAAGATATCGATGTTCTCTTCAACCCAGTTGACAAGCAACCTTATGCCCTGCTCAGGAAGAACCTTCGCAACCCAGCCCATATTTTCACGGGCCTTTGTCGTATCGCACACAAAATATCGCAGGTCAGACGGCCTGTCAGGAGCGAAATTAACAACCGGCTTGCGTCCCAATATCTTCTCGAGGATATCAACGCAGTCCAAAAGAGAAATCATCGTGTTGGTTGAGCCACCTATGTTATAGATGCCCGATTTTCGAGACCTGTAAAAGGCGTCAAACGCCTCGCATACATCCGTTGCGTAAATAATGTCCCGGACCTGTTTACCTGTCCCGAAAATGGTAATAGGCCAGCCCAACACAGCACGTATCGAGAAATTGGCGACCCAGCCGTGGTCTTCGCCTCCGAATTGCCTCGTGCCATATATACCAGTCAGCCGGAAGCTTGCCGCCTCAAGACCGTAAGTGTCGATATAAGTTTTCAGGTATATGTCAGCGGCGCCTTTCGACGCGTGTAACGGTGAAAGTATTCCCTCCAGCGTTGGATGCTGCTCGTCTATTGCCGCGGGATTTCTGACATACCTCTGCTGCGTCTCGGTCAGCTCCTGATTTATCTCATTGCCATAAATATGAACGGTCGCGCAACTTGCCACCGGGATTCGAAGTTTGCGAGCGACCTCCAGAACATTGAACGTACCGAGCACGTTTGTGGTAACGTCGAGGCGGGGGTCCTCCCAACTGATTGTCATCGCCGGCTGGGCCGCCGTGTGAATTATATAGTCACAGCCGTCGGCGCGTGCCGCAAGCTCATCAAAGTCCCGCACGTCCGCCTTAACCAGGGCAACGTTGAGCTTTTTAAGATACTCCCAGTTGTAATTCCGTGCGGTCTCAACAGCGAACCCGGTCCTCTGCAACTCATGCTTGGACATATTGTCATAAGAGACAACTCCATCGCCTCTGACGGCATAATACTCGCAAACGTGGGAACCGAGAAAACCACATCCGCCGGTCACCAATACTTTCATCTTATGTCACCTTTTCTGCTCAAAGAACAAATTCAATCTGTAAACGCGGACGAATTTCAAGAAAACGTGCATCCATGTTATTCTTGTTTGAATTTACGAGAAGATTCTATAAAGACAGCCGCAAGCGAACCGAACAGCAACGCTATAAAACCGGCCGTTACTATTCGCCGCAGAACGCCCCGGGACATTCTCGTTTCGGGTTCAACGGCCCTGTCAATAACCTGTATGGTCGGCATACTTCTTGCCTCTTCAATCTTTGCAAGCTCGCATTCCCGGGTAAGCAACTCAAACAACATTTCCTGTGTTCTGGCCTCCCGGCTGGAAATGTTGTCAATCCTGCTGAGTTTCTCATCTATTTCCCTTAAGCGGTTTTCGAGGAAAATCCGCTTGCTTGTCGCCTGACCCACAGAAAGCCGTTTGTTCTGGCGGTCTAACTCATCCACGTAAGCATTGGCAAGGGCCGCCGCCATGGCCGCACTCTTATCCTTAACAGTAATATAAACAATCCCCTCTTTAGAGGTCTCTATATCGGTGTTTTTCTGCAGTTGTCTGCGTGCGTATAGCAGCCGCTTCACATTATAGACCTTCAACAGGTTGAACTTGTCGATAATTGCTTCCTGTACCCCCCTGCTTTTGAGAATCCCCACATAAAGGTCCGCTATGCTGGTGGCCATTGTTGCTCTGCTAATCAGCGAATCCTTGAGGGCCCTCAGCGCCCCCGTCGCCTCAGATTCCTTTTCGAGAATCTGCAAAGGAGGTACGATTGACGTGGTAGCAGCGTATATCCTGGGCATCAATATGCTGATGATGCCGGTGACGACAGCGGCAATGACGCAAAATCGTACAATCAGTGAACGATGCTTAAGTATCACGGCCCAATAATCGGCCAAAGTCATTTCATTTTCTCCTGCACCGCTTTTATCCATATTCAATTAAGATTACAGCGCCAAAATCACGCCCGTGGCCAGTGCCGCCTGGAAGAGAATCTGCGTCAAATCCTTGGTGGTCTTGAGCCAGAAGAACTTGTCCATTTTTCTGGGCACGACAATAGTGTCGCCCGGATTGAGCCGGATACCCATAAATCCGCCGAAATTCCACTGATGCGATTCTGAATCCCAATACACTGCGTCGGGGTTTTTCTGTGAGATACTCACGACAGAACCGTCGGCTTTTATGATGCTTATTTGCTTTTGGTCGGCATCGCCGGTGGGGCCTCCGACTTTCTGCAGATAATAAGCAACTGTCCTGTCTTTTTCATACAACAGAGAGGTAGGGTTGTAAACCTCGCCGACAACATTTATAACGCCCGGTGTTTCAGGAACAAACAATCTGTCGCCTTTCTCCAGCTCAATATCATATCTCGACCCCTTGAATTGGTCGAGCGGGGACAGTTTAACAACGACCCGCCCGTCAATTTTTGCGGCCCGCAGCTTTGCCAGCAGCTCTCTTTTGGCCTTGAGAGCAATTTCCTGATTCTGGACGGTTTCTTCATCCAAGGCCCCACCCACCGCCCGGTCCGTGCCGGTCAGAACAGATTCTTCGATTTTATTGATGAGCTCGTCCATACGCTGCCGCTGAACTACTTTTGCGCTTTCACGGGTGAAGACCGCCCCCCGAAGATACGCCCTTTCGGTGTAGCCGCCCGCGCGTTCGATAAGCGAGTTTAAGGCCTCGCCCCTTTCTATGGGGTACACGCCGGGGAAGCGAACCTCGCCGGATACCGTAGCCACGCGGTCAAATTCAAGCTCGGGTATTGCCCTGACAATCAGGTGGTCATAATCCCGCAGCTCAATATCCTGTGCGGGATTTCCGGCCAAAACCTCCTCGATGTCGATATTCATCTTTTCGGTCTTCATACCGGACTGGCTTATGTGTCTGCGAGTGAGTTCGGCGGTTTTGAGATAGGCGTTTTTCTGCGGGCCACCCGCTGCATCGAGCAGCTCACTCAATCTCATACCGGCGATAAAACGGTATTCTCCCGGCCGATAGACCTCGCCTGCAATCGAGACGCTTTGCTTGGCTTTTTCGTCCCAGCGGTAAATTCGAATCGTATCAAATCTGGCCAGCTCGATATTCTCAGAAGAGTCGCCTTCGAGGAGCTTGCCCAGCTTAAAGGTAATTATAATGGGATGGTAATCCGGCTCAACGAGCCGCTCGATTTCCGCATATTCAAGGTTCGCCTGCGGCAAAAGAATGTTGTAAGAGGTTATTACGTCCCTCAGCCGTATTGCGGATTTCCACTCGTACTTTCCGGGTCTGGAGACGTGACCTTCCAGCCGGACAACGTTCTGCTCAAACGGTAAAACACCAAAAACCTTCATAAGGTCGCCGTCCTGGATTATGGTCTCGGCGGCCTGTTTGCTGGAGATACCCTTCGTTTCGACCATATTAAAATCAACCACGATTCGTCTTTTATGGTTCTCGACCCTTTCCACCTGGACCTGCTGGAGCCAGCCGGCATAGTTGACGCCACCCGCCAAATCGAGGACCTCGCGCAACCTCATCGGCTCTTTCATTTCGTATATGGCGGGTCTCTTAACGTTGCCCGCTACGCCTACGACCTGACCGATTATCGGGATAAATATCGTATCGCCGTCCTGCAGACGAACGTCATCGCTCTTATCCCCGCCGAGCAGGTAATCGTAGAGATCTATGTGCAAAGGTTTCTGGTTGCTTCGCGATAACCGAATGTCTCGCAGTGTCCCGTTTTTAGAAGGCCCGCCTGCCGCAAAAAGTGCGTTTATGACCGTCGAGAGGGAACTGACGGTGTAGCTGCCCGGGGTAACCGCCTCGCCGACGACAAATACTTTTATCGTTCGCAGCCGGCCCATAGTAACAGCCATCTTGAAATCGGTTTGCTTGCGTGCCAACTGGTCCTGCAGATAGTCCTGCATCGCTTTGAGCGTCATACCGGACACGCTAAGCACGCCCACCTCAGGCAGAGCAATCTGGCCGTTGCGGTCTATCTCGACGGCATACTGGACATTGACTCGCCCCCACAACGTTACAGTGAACATGTCGCCGGGACCGACGACATAGTCAGGACCAACTGGAACATTGGTAACAGGCGCAAAGGTCGATACCGGCCTTTGGAAGACATCGTAGCCGAACTGAGTCAGCGTGCCGGATACCAGACCCGAAATCTCGCCCGAGAGCATGCGTTCTATAGAGGACATCGGCAAAACGGCCGGTGCTGTCGGAAGTGTTTCCTGAAGATTGACATCTGTCGCTTCGGGCGTCTCGACGCCTACTAGTGATGATGTCTTTTGATACTGGTATAGAGAATTGGGGTCTATGCCCATTCTTTGAAGGGCAGAGACATCGGTGAAGAGGCCTGTCTGTGCGGCCGTTACGTAGCTGGCCAGAAGTAATATTATAAATGCGACGGGAATTTGGATTGAGAATTGTCCCCGCCTCGCCTGGGCTGCACAGTGAAATCTGAGCGTGCGTGATATCGATTTAATCACCCAACTCAAAGTTGGGGCTATTGACCTTTTTTCCGCCCTCATTTGTTACACTCCTTTGTAACAACCGGTCAGGGCATACTCCGTCCCCGTCGGTTACACCTAAACAGTCCGGTTCAATCCAAAACTAATTGAAAGCAACTTCTAACAAAAAATGACGCTTCCACGACTTTGACGGGGACGAACAACATTCCCCATGCTTTTTGACCCCCACGGTCGCCTGCTTTCCCTTAGCCGACCATAGCGGCTCAAACGGGCATTGCAGAACATTCTTAAATCACCCAAAAACAAACTGGTTTCTAACCCTTTTTCGACAAACCGTCCCTAAACACTTTACCTTTTTTATGGGACCGGCCGATAAACTCTTAACGGGCAACACAGAAAAGCTCGTTGGGGCTGTAACTGGGCAACTATAGTTGTTGACGAGGATGGTATGTCGATTATAATCAGGCGGACGGCAGCTGTTATGACGTTATCCGAGAAACGCTGGCGTATGAGCAAATATCTTTCTGCTTTGTTGGCGCTTGTGGCTTTGTTCTGTCTGTCCTTTGTCTCGACAAATGTGCCGTTGGACCACTGGAGTTACGATGCTGTTGACAAGCTAATCGGCCAGGGGCTGATTGACGGCTCTATGCTTACTACCAAACCCGTCTCGCGTTTCGAGATGGCCCGACACGTTGCCGAGGCCGATGAAAAATTTCAACGGCTCGACTCGCAAAATAAGATTATCGCCGGAATCCTCGAACGGCTCAAAAAAGAATATAAGCCCGAACTCGCAACGATACGCGCAATCGACGGCGAGCCGATACAAGATTTCGTAAAACCACTCGAACGCCCCTATATAAAATACGTGAACGCTCGCTCAAGGCCGGATGTCGAGAATATTCGGGGCGACCAGTTCGATGAACACTCCAACCTGCGCGGGGGCTTCGTGGCACGGGGGCAACTGTTCAACATTGCCGCGTTTTACCTGCACCCCGAATACCCCTGGTCATCCGAAGAAACAGGCGAGGATGTAAAACTAATCGAGGCATACGGCAAGCTGGCACTGGGCAAGATGGAAATAGAAGTTGGAAAAGATTCTCTATGGTGGGGACCGGGTTATCACGGGTCGCTGCTTATGAGTAACAATGCCGAGCCATTCAAGATGGTCAAGCTATCCACACCCGCTCCGGTCGAGCTGCCCTGGATATTTCGCGGTTTGGGGCCTTTCAAGGTTGTATGGTTCCTGACGGAATTAGAGAAAGACAGGCCTGTCCCCGAGCCCAAACTGACCGGTATGCGAATCAATTTCAAGCCACATCCGGCGGTGGAACTTGGCCTGTCACGCGCCATTATCTTCGGCGGCAAGGGTAGAGGCGGTCTCGGCCTGCGGGACTACACGGATATCTTCCTCGCAACAAAAGAAAACAGACCGGGAAAACTCGACAACGACCAGTTGGCCGGCTTCGATGCGTCGGTGCTGCTGCCCGCGGACTGGCTGATACCCGCAAAATCGGTCAAGTTATACGTCGATGCAATCGGTGAAGACGAGGCAGGCGGTTTACCGAGTAACTTTGGTAAAATTTTCGGGGCAAAGGTCTATGACATATTTGGAAAAGGAAAAACCGACTTGACCATTGAATACGCGAACAACCACATCCCCGGCAAACCGAACGTTTTCTACGGCCACCATATTTATCAGGCCGGCTATACCTACAAAGACCGAATAATCGGGCATCAAATGGGCACCGATTCGGAAGACCTGTTTATCAGATTGACACACTACCTTTCAAGCGACGCCATCCTTGGAATTCAATTCGACAGACAAACGAGCAACCTATCATCGGCGCCCAAACCAACACTGGACCAAGTCCAATTGGACCTGACGTTTTTCGGCCTGCCTTTCCTGCCTGCCCCTGAAAATCGTAAGCAGGGGAGCGATACCGTTGCTGACGATTGGGAAATTCAAGCCAGCTTCAGACACGAAGACGCACGAGGCGGCAGTTTCATAGACAACGATATTCTTTTCCTGCAGGTAACTTACGACTTTTAACAGGCCTTGCATCCGGACCGAACAAATCGGCCACCCCAGACACAAAATACAAAATTGTTGTTTATTGCATATCGCCTACAACTTTGTTATCATACGATTCAACAGCCGTTAAGAAATGAGCACAGTGAAAACAAAACCGACGAAAGAAGTCCAGCTGTTAAATGACATCGCAAAGGGTCTTGCGGAATCGCTTGACCTGCAGCAGACGCTGCGCCACATATTGAAATCGCTGGATACCCATTTGAAGCTGCAGCGCGGCACGATTACCCTGCTGAATCCCGACACCGAGACCATAAACATCGAGATAGCCCACGGCATCAGCGAAAGGTCAAAAAAGATGGGCATATACAGGATGGGCGAGGGGGTAACCGGCACCGTCGTCCAGACGGGCAAAGAGATAATCGTGCCGGATATATCGAGGGACCCTCGCTTCATCCACAAAACGGGCGCAAGAAAGCCGGCGAAAGGAACGCCCATCGCGTTCTTCTGCGTCCCCATCAAGCTGGAGGGCAAGACCATCGGCGCACTGAGCGTTGACAGGCAAACGGAGCAAACCAACGATTTCGTTGGCCACGTTCGACTTCTGAACATCATTTCAACTATGATAGCACAGGCGGTGAAACTGAACCGGCTCGTCGAATCCGAACGCAAACAGCTTCGCGATGAAAACGTCCGGCTTCGCCAGGAATTGAAAACACGATTCAACATACACAATATGGTGGGGCAATCCAACGCGATGCAGCAGGTTTATCGGCTCATCGAACAGGTGGCCGACAGCAACGCGACCGTCCTTATTCGCGGCGAAAGCGGCACCGGCAAAGACCTCGTCGCTCACGCCATTCACTATAACAGCCCGCGAGTGGAGAAACCCTTCATCAAGGTCAACTGCACCGCGCTGCCGGAAACGCTGCTGGAAAGCGAATTGTTCGGCCACGAAAAAGGCGCATTTACCGGGGCAACGGAACGTAAAATGGGCAGATTCGAAAGGGCGCACGGCGGCACAATTTTCCTCGACGAAATAGGCGACTTCCCCGTCAGCTTGCAGGTGAAACTTTTAAGGGTAATTCAGTTCAAAGAATTCGAACGTCTCGGCGGCACCGAGACAATTAAGACCAACGTTCGAATCATCGTCGCCACCAATAAAAACCTTGAACAACAGATAAAGGAGGGCATTTTCCGCGAAGATTTATACTATCGTGTAAACGTCTTCCCTATTTACCTGCCGCCTCTGCGTGAACGCAAAGACGATATAATGCAGCTTGCCGACCACTTCCTCGAAAAATACGCAGCCGAAAACCATAAGCAAATCAACCGAATCTCGACGCCCGCCATCGAGATGCTTACAAGTTATCACTGGCCGGGCAACATCAGGGAACTTGAAAACTGCATCGAGCGGGCGGTGCTGCTGTGTGACGGAGAGGTAATCCGTTCCGAGCACCTGCCGCCTTCGCTTCAAATGATAAGAAAAACCGAGCAGGTCGCAGGGCAATCGTTGCCGGAGATAATCGCCAATAAAGAAAAAGAGCTTATAATTGATGCGTTAAAGAAATCAGGCGGTCGGCAAAGAAAAGCAGCCAAAGAGCTTGGTATCACCGAACGAATCCTCGGATACAAAATTAGCAAGTACGGCATTTACCCAAAGCTATTGTCCTGATATCCTAAAAATTACAATTTCGCAGGATAATTGGCCTAAGTTTACATTATTGTAGTTAAACCCTTACTCGCAAGCAACTCCTAAAACAATCCATAACCCACTTTTCTACAAGGGGTTACGTCTAAGCAAATGTTCTTTTTTTGTTCCTGGCACGCATATTGCTAAAGTGTCCTGTAACAAAAACCAAAAACACTTTAACCCTTGAAAGGAATTTGATGTGCGGATTGTAAGATATGTCAGTTCGGTATTGGCTATATTAGTGTTCGTGACAGAAACAACCGCAACAGAAGAGCAGACGGTAAAATTCGGATTTGCAGCGGATTATTACAGCAAGTACGTCTGGCGAGGACAGAACCTCAATGATGAGAGCGTCCTTCAGCCGGCTATATCTGCCAGCGCGTATGGCCTTACCGGTTCAATATGGGGAAATCTTGACCTGACAAACAAATCCCAAACAGCACCCGATAATTCGTGGGAGTTCAGCGAATTCGATTACTCGCTTGATTATACTGCTGTGGTGCCGGGTGTTGACTGGCTGAGTTTTTCAGTAGGCACGATTCACTATCGATTTCCCAATACTCCTTATGACCCGACAACTGAAATATACGGCGGCCTGAGCTTAGACGTACCCTTATCGCCGTCATTCAAGTGGTTCCGTGACGTTGATGAAGTCAAGGGCAGTTATTTCCAGTTCGGTCTCGGGCATACGTTTGAAAAACTGATGGAATGGAACGACAAATGCTATTGTGGTTTACAGCTGGGAGTGAGCTATGGCTGGGCCAACGCTGCCTATAACGACGGTTACTTCGGCGTGGACCACAGCGGCTCCAATGACCTTACTCTCTCGGCTGGACTACCGTTCTGCATTGATTCCTGGACGATTAAACCAAGTATCAGCTATGCAACACTGCTCAGCGATAAAATTCGCGAGGGCAGGGACCATAACGACAACTTCTGGGTCGGCGCGGGATTATCGACCTCTTTTTGAGAACTATGAACTTTTCCAAATAATCAGAGCTTAACTTTAGAATTAGAGGGTTTGTATTATGGATACTAAAGTGATGGTTGATACGATGTGGGTCTTGATAACGGCGTTCCTGGTGTTCTTTATGAATCTCGGCTTCGGCGCGGTGGAATCCGGCTTTTCCCGCGCTAAAAACTGCGTGAACATTATGTCAAAGAACTTTATAGTGTTCGCAATATCTTCGCTGGGATTTTTAATCATCGGGTGGGGATTGATGTTCGGCGACGGCAGTTCTTTCGTCGGATTAAAAGGCCTGTTCTTCGCAGGCGGCGCGGACAACTCCCCTGCTATCGGCGAGGCATACAAAGGCGTTTACTCGGCAATATCATGGACCGGCGTTCCGTTGTGGGCCAAGTTTTTCTTTCAACTGGTCTTTTGCGGCACAGCGGCCACCATTGTGTCCGGTGCGGTAGCCGAACGAATCAAATATATAGCGTTCATCATTTTCACCTTTGCGATGGCTATGCTTATATACCCTGTTGTTGGGCACTGGGTCTGGGGCGGGGGCTGGCTGGCGAAATTAGGGATGTTCGATTTTGCCGGCTCGACTGTTGTTCACAGCGTCGGCGGATGGGCGGCACTGGCAGGAGTGATAATGCTCGGTCCGCGAATCGGAAAATACGACAACGGTCATATCAAGGCAATCCCCGGACATAACCTGTCGCTGGCAACAATCGGAACGTTTATCCTGTGGTTTGGCTGGTTCGGATTTAATCCTGGCTCAACAATGGCTGCAGACCCGGTTGCAATCAGTCACATCGCGGTAACAACCAATACGGCGGCTGCGGCGGCGATTATGAGTGCAACTCTCTTATCGTGGATGTTGTTAGGCAAACCCGACTTGGGAATGACATTAAACGGTTGCCTCGCGGGCCTTGTCGCAATTACCGCGCCGTGCGCATTCGTAAGCGTGGGCAGCTCTTTGATAATCGGTTTGATTGCCGGCGTACTGGTTGTTCTGGCAGTGATGATGTTTGACCGACTACGCTTAGATGATCCCGTTGGCGCCTTATCGGTTCACCTCGTCAACGGCGTATTCGGAACTATCTGCGTAGGGCTTTTCGCTCAGGACGCAATCACCGGCACTGCCACTGGTAACGGCCTGTTCTACGGCGGCGGCTTTAAGCTGCTCGGCGCACAATTTGCCGCGGTTGTATCAGTGGGGATTTTCGTATTCGCCGCGGCAATGATAACCTGGGCTATTCTGAAATCAGTCCTCGGTATCAGGGTTTCACGAGAAGAAGAATTACGCGGACTGGACATCGGCGAGCATGGCAATGAGGCATATGCCGGATTCCAGGTATTCACTACCGAATAACAAGGCGGCAATATGCCGTAAGGAGATTTAAATATGAAACTGATAATTGCATACATCCAGCCACACAAACTCAGCGACGTGAAACAGGCGCTGTATAAAGAAGAGGTCTATAAAATGTCCGTGACGAACTCCCTTGGCTGTGGCCAGCAAAAGGGTTATCATGAGTCGTACCGGGGTGTGGGAATGGAAGTTAACCTGTTGAAAAAAGTCCGGCTGGAGATAGCCGTAAACGAGAACTTCGTCGAGAGAACGATAAAGGCAATCATCGCAGGTGCGAAAACCGGGCAAATCGGCGACGGAAAGATATTCGTGCTCGACCTGCCCGAATGTATCCGCATACGCACAGGTGAAAGAGGCGGTGAGGCAATCGGATAGCTAAAAATACAATAACGTAGATTTGTCTGGCGATATAAACAATAATGTATACCTGTGCAACGCATGCTCAGGAATATTGACAAATACAAGCTCTTTTATACAAAGGAGTTATGTGAATAATGCGGTTTGTGTGGTGTTTTGGCACAAGGTTTGCAAAAACTAAACAATATAGTTGTTTTACGTAAAAAGTAAGTAAAAAAACTTAGCAACCCAATATTTTTAGAGAGGTGGACAGATGACTCCAAAACAATTTTTTGAGTTTGCAAAAAAGAACAATGCCAAGATGGCGGACTTGAAGTTCGTCGACCTTCTCGGCACCTGGCAGCACTGCACGTTCCCTGTGGAGTTCCTCGACGAAAAGGCCTTAAAGGAAGGTCTCGGTTTCGACGGTTCATCAATCCGCGGCTGGAAGCCAATACACCAGTCCGACATGATGGCAGTCCCAGACCTGAGCACCGTGGTTATGGACCCGTTTTTCGAAAAACCAACGGTGAGCGTCCTTGCTGATGTCTTCGACCCTATCACACGTGAAGAATATAATCGTGACCCCCGATATATTGCCAAAAAGGCGGCCGATTTCGTGAAAAAGACCGGGTTGGCAGACACCGCGTATTTCGGCCCTGAGCCGGAATTCTTTATCTTCGACGAAGTCCGCTACGAGCAAAATCAGCACACCGGGATGTACCATATAGATTCCGTTGAGGGTTCGTGGAACACAGGCAGATTCGAAGAACCGAACCTCGGATACAAGCCCAGTTACAAAGGCGGCTATTTCCCGGTCAGCCCAACCGACACGCAACAAGACATCCGCACCGAAATGGTCGAGGAAATGATGAAGGTCGGTATCAAGGTCGAGAAACATCACCACGAAGTTGCCACAGGCGGACAAGCCGAAATCGACATGGTTTACGCACCGCTGGTCGAGCAGGCCGACAAGCTTATGTGGTATAAGTACATAGTCAAAAACGTGGCCAAGCGCCACGGCAAAACTGCGACGTTTATGCCCAAGCCGATATTTCAGGACAATGGCTCAGGCATGCACACGCATTTTTCGCTGTGGAAAAAGGGCGTCAACCTGTTTGCCGGCAAGGGATATGCCGGTCTTTCAGACCTCGCCCTGCACGCGATTGCCGGGCTTATCCATCATGCGCCTGCTATCCTCGCATTCGCCGCACCGACAACTAATTCATACCGACGCTTAGTGCCGGGTTTTGAGGCGCCGGTGAACCTGTGTATGTCCGCACGCAACCGGTCAGCCGCCTGTCGCATTCCGATGTATTCGCCGAGTCCCAAGGCAAAACGTGTCGAGTTCCGCTGCCCGGACCCAAGCTGCAACGGCTACCTTACTTTCGCCGCAATGCTTATGGCCGCCAATGACGGTATCAAACGCAAACTCGACCCCGGTAAGCCGATGGATGTGGACGTATATGAACTGTCCAAGAAAGAGCTGGCCAAGACCAAAAAAGCGCCCGGCTCACTCGCAGAGGCGATTGACGCTCTCGAAAAAGACCATGCGTTCCTTACTGTCGGCAACGTCTTTACTGACGACCTTATCGAGACGTGGATTAAGTGGAAACGGGAAAAGGAATTAGATGAGATGGCTCTTCGGCCGCATCCGTACGAATTCCATCTCTATTTCGACAATTAATAGTGTAGTAAGCCCCAGGACAGACCTGGGATATTTCAAATGGGCGAAGCTGCACGACCGTTCGTGCAGTGGGCATTGGGTTGCGGGTGAGGCCTGTTCGCAGTCATCCCTCAGGGGTGAAACGGAGCAGGCCTTGCCCCATAATTTGTCCATCCCTGGTGGAACGCCCCAAAATAAGCCCGGTAAAGATAAAGAGAGGGAAACCCAATGCCTCTCCTGCAAAATGGCACAATCAGGTCCTGTGCACTCATAATGCCGATTCCGGCAGAACCAGTATTAGATACGCTGGATACAATATCAGTTATGTTTATGCGCCCTATTAAGTTATTATAGGAGAATTACTGCCTTACGGGGCGTATAATTTAAGTAGGCACAAAAGCCCGATTTGCGAGAATGCAGTAACCAGACATAAATATATGAGACGGATACAGCTAAAAGACCAGGGTCTTTACGAGGTAAGGCAGGAACATGACGCCTGCGGTATCGGGGCGGTAGTGAATATCTCCGGCAAAAAAGACCATTCGATAATCGAATACGGCAAAGAGATACTGCTTAATCTCCACCACCGCGGCGCCGCCGGCGCAGACGAGATGACCGGCGACGGGGCAGGTATTCTGTTTCAGATTCCGCACGAGTTTTTCTCGGCCCAGTGCAAGCAGTTGGGTTTTACCCTGCCTGAACCTGGGCGTTACGGTGCCGGGATGGTCTTCGGCTCGAAGAACGCCGAGCTGCGGGAACAATGCGACGATATTCTCGAATCGGCTATCGGATACTATGCAATGGGAGTAATGGGCTGGCGTGATGTGCCGACGGCAAACAACTGCCTCGGTGAAATCGCCCTTTCCGCAGAGCCGACAATCAGGCAGATATTTGTCGATAGTGCGGGCCTGCAAAATGACGTGCTGGAACGTCGGCTTTATATGGCCAGGCGCCGGGCAGAAAAACAGGTACGGGAAAAATTTGGAGAAGCCGGCGAGGACTTTTATGTTACATCGCTATCCTGCAAAACGATTTGTTACAAAGGGATGTTTATGGCTCGGCAGTTGTTCGAGTATTATCCCGACCTTGCTGATAAGCAAGTCAAATCCGCCCTTGCAATAGTTCATCAGCGATACAGCACCAACACGTTTCCGAACTGGCGTTTGGCGCAGCCATTTCGCTGCATAGCGCATAACGGCGAAATCAACACGCTGGCCGGCAACCGTAATTATATGCTCGCCCGCGAAACGATAATGTCAAGCGAGGCATTCGGCGAAGATATAGGCGACCTCATACCCGTACTGCCCGAGGCAACGAGCGATTCAGGTTGTTTTGATGCCGGGCTGGAGCTTTTGGTGCGGGCCGGCCGAAGTATGCCACACTCAATGATGATGATGATACCGGAGGCATTCGGCCCCAAATACTACATCAGCACCGACAAACGTGCGTTCTACGAATATCACGCCTCGATAATGGAGCCGTGGGACGGCCCCGCAGCGATGGTCTTTACCGACGGACGATTAATAGGCGGCACGCTCGACCGCAACGGCCTGCGGCCTTGCAGATACCTTGTTACTACTGATGGTCTTGTGGTGATAGCCAGCGAAGCCGGCGTCGTCGAATTTCCACCGGAGAAAATTAGCAAAAAAGGCAGATTGCAGCCGGGAAATATGTTCCTTGTCGATACCGTCGAGGGACGCATCATCACCGACAATGAAATCAAGAGCAAAATTGCTCGGCGCAGACCTTATCGACGCTGGCTTGAAGAAAACAGAATCGAGCTTCGGGGACTATTTGACTCGCCCAAGCTGATAAGCAGCGACCCTGAAACGACCCTGCAGAAAATGCGGGCGTTCGGCTATACGAGTGAAGAGCTTAAGACGATTTTGACGCCAATGGCGGTGCACGGGCAGGAACCGGTGGGTTCAATGGGCAACGATACCCCCCTCGCGGTGCTGTCCGAGAGGCCAAAACCGCTGTTCAACTACTTCAAGCAGCTTTTTGCTCAGGTGACGAATCCTGCCATTGACCCCTTGCGTGAAGGGCTTGTGATGAGCTTAATGTCGTTTGTCGGTAAAAAACACAACTTCCTCGAAGAAAGCCCCCAGCACTGCCGGCAACTGAAGCTGCCTCATCCGATTCTAACTAATGAAGACATTGAGCGATTGCGTTCGGTAAAAAGAGAGGACTTCCACGTAGCGACCATATCCGCCCTGTTTGACATAAATGCCCCTGACGGCTTACTCAAGTCAATTGACGGGCTTATAGAGCAAGCCGCGCAATCCATAAAAAATGGGGCTTCGCTGATAATCATAAGCGACCGTGATATATCCCCGGACAAAGCCGCGATACCGTCGCTGCTGGCGACTGCGGCTGTTCATCACGGCCTATTAAACCGCAGATTGCGGGGCGAAGCGGGATTGATTATCGAGACAGGCGAACCGAGAGAGGTGATGCACTTTTGTCTTTTGTGCGGCTACGGCGCCAACGCGGTTAATCCCTACCTGGCGTTTGAAACGCTGTTCGAGCTTCAGCGGCAGGGACACCTGCCGGCAAAGATGGAGCCGACGCAGATAGCTGATAACTACATAGCCGCAATCAAAAAAGGCATCCTGAAGGTTATGAGCAAGATGGGCATCTCCACGCTTCGCAGCTATCGTAATGCGCAGCTGTTCGAGGCAATTGGGCTGAACCGCGAGATAATAGACAAATACTTCACGGGGACAAGCTCTCGCGTCGGGGGAATAGGGCTTACAGAGATTGCTCAGGAGACATTGGCACGCCATCAAGAGGCATTTGAACCCCGACAAACCGGGACCGGTGTGCTCGGGCTGGAATTTGGCGGAGAATATCATTTCAGACACACGGGCGAAAGACACTTGTGGAACCCGATTACCGTGCCGCGCCTTCAGCACGCCGTCAGAAATAACGACCGGCAGGCCTACGAGGAATATGCAAAGGCGGTCAATGAACAGGCCGAAAAGCTGTGCACCCTGCGAGGATTATTTGAATTTGAGGATGGAAAGCCCGTCTCCATCGAAGATGTCGAGCCGGCCAGCGAAATCGTCAAGCGGTTCTGCACCGGCGCTATGAGCCACGGGTCAATCAGCAAAGAGACACACGAGTGTCTCGCGATAGCGATGAACCGCATCGGGGCTATGAGCAACACAGGCGAAGGTGGCGAAGACCCTGCTCGCTATACCCCCCTGCCGAACGGCGACAGCAAAAACTGCGCAATCAAGCAGGTCGCAAGCGGAAGGTTCGGTGTGACCGTTAATTATCTGTCGCACGCAAAAGAATTACAGATAAAGATAGCTCAGGGCGCAAAGCCGGGCGAAGGCGGCCAATTACCGGGACACAAAGTGACGGAAGAAATCGCAAAAATGCGGTATTCGACACCCGGCGTAACGCTGATATCGCCGCCGCCACACCATGACATATACTCGATAGAAGACCTCGCTCAGCTTATTTACGACCTCAAATGCAGCAATCCCGGCGTAAAAGTGTCGGTGAAATTAGTCGCGGAGGTAGGCGTGGGGACGATTGCCGCCGGCGTGGCCAAAGCCAACGCAGATGAGGTTTTAATAAGCGGCCACGATGGAGGAACCGGCGCCAGCCCGCTTTCTTCAATAAAACACGCGGGTGTCCCCTGGGAGCTTGGGCTGGCAGAGACACAACAGGTCCTTGTGATGAACCGGCTGCGAGACCGCATCAGGGTCCAGGCGGATGGCCAAATGAAAACAGGACGAGACATCGTAATCGCCGCCCTTTTGGGCGCGGAGCGTTTCGGGTTCGGCACCGCGGCTTTAGTGACTCTGGGCTGCACACTGTTACGCAAATGCCACGAAGGCGCCTGCCCGTTCGGCATAGCCACACAGGACCCGGAGCTTCGCAAACGCTTTGCGGGGAAACCTGAATACCTTGAGCGATATATGTTCTTCGTAGCCGAGGAAGTGCGACAGATTATGGCACAACTCGGGTTTACGAAATTCGAGGACATGGTCGGCCGCGTGGACCGGCTGGGGACCAACAGGGCGATTGGGCACTGGAAAGCCAAGGGGCTGGACTTTTCGGCGATTTTCCAAAAACCGGATACGTCCGACGGCAGAGCAATTCGGGCGACTGGTAAGCAGCCGGACAAGCTGGCAGACCACCTCGACTGGCAGATTATCGAAAAGGCAAAGCCGGCTATCGAGAAGAAAAAAGTAACCGTTATCGAAATGTCAATTCGCAACGTCAACAGGACCGTCGGGGCTATATTGAGTAACCGCATTGTGGCCAAATACGGCCCTGAAGGTCTGCCGGACAATACGCTCCAGGTCGTCTTTCAGGGTTCGGCGGGACAGAGTTTCGGGGCGTTTCTGGCGGCCGGGGTTACGCTAAAACTAATCGGCGACAGTAACGATTATCTCGGCAAGGGATTAAGCGGCGGCAGAATCGTCGTTGTTACGCCGGCCGGTGCGCCGTTTACCGCACACGAAAATATCATTGCGGGCAACACACTGTTATATGGCGCCACAAGCGGCGAGGTTTTTATAAACGGGATGGCCGGTGAGCGATTCTGTGTTCGCAACAGCGGCGCGACCGCGGTTGTCGAGGGAGTCGGCGACCACTGCTGCGAGTATATGACAAATGGAACCGTTGTAGTGCTCGGCAAAACGGGATGCAACTTCGCTGCGGGGATGAGCGGCGGCATTGTATACGTCCTCGACGAAACGAGCAACTTCGACACGCTGTGCAACCTCGATATGGTAGAGCTTGAAAGCGTCTGGCAAAAGGAGGACAAACGACTGCTCAAAGAGCTTATTCAGAAACACTTTGACTGGACGGGCAGCGCCAAGGCCCATCAGATTTTGAGCAACTGGCAGGATATGGTCGGCAAATTTGTGAAGGTCATCCCCATCGACTACCGCAAAGCACTGGAGAAGATGCGTGCAGCAGAACATCGAGACACAGAAACAACTCCTGCGACAGAGGAGGTGTTCTATGGGTGAGATAAAAGGTTTTCTGAGATATAAACGTCAGACAGTTGGACATCGGCCGGTAGAGGAACGAATACACGATTTCGAGGAGCTTGACCTGCCGCTTACGCCTGAACAAATCAGGCAGCAAGCAGCGAGGTGTATGGACTGTGGCATACCGTTTTGTCACGGCGTGGGCTGTCCGTTGCAAAATTCAATCCCCGACATCAACGACCTCGTGTATCAGGGAAACTGGCGCCAGGCGTGCGAGATGCTCCATTCGACGAACAACTTTCCTGAAATCACAGGCAGAGTCTGTCCTGCGCCCTGCGAGACGGCGTGCACTCTGGCGATAAGCGACCAGCCGGTGCTTATCAGACACATTGAATTTCAAATCGTCGAGCGAGGTTTTGCCGAGGGCTGGATAAAGCCGGTGCCGGCGACGAGAAAAACGGGCAGGAAGGTCGCAGTAATCGGCTCAGGCCCTGCAGGTCTGGCAGCAGCTCAACAGCTTGCGCGTGCGGGGCACGACGTGGTGGTCTTCGAAAAGGACCAGAAAATCGGTGGAATCCTGCAATACGGCATCCCGGACTTCAAATTAGGAAAATCCATAATTGACCGCCGGCTCAACCAAATGGCCGCCGAAGGCGTAAGATTCCAGACCGACTTAATCGTGGGCAAGGACATATCCTCACATTACCTGCACAAACAGTTCGATTGTATATGCCTGACAATGGGAGCGGGAACGCCGAGAGACCTGGCCGTACAGGGAAGGGGTTATGAAAACGTCGTATTTGCAATGGATTATCTAACCAGCCAGAATCAAATATGCGCCGGCGAGCTTACCGCAGGTCAGGGAGTAATCAACGCCAAAGATAAAAATGTGGTGGTGGTAGGCGGCGGAGATACGGGCAGCGACTGCGTGGGAACGGCCCGTCGCCAAGGTGCTAAAAATATCGTCCAGCTTGAGATTTTGCCCAAGCCCCCGGAAGAGCGACCGCCGGATACACCCTGGCCCAACTGGCCGCGTATAATGCGGACCAGCTCATCTCATGAAGAGGGCTGCGAAAGAATGTGGGGCGTGATGACTACCCGCTTGACGGGGGCAGAAACCAGGGTCAGCAAGATTCACTGCTGTCGGGTGGAATGGATTCAGCAGGAAAAGGGCTGGAAGATAAAGGAGGTGCCGGGAACGGAGTTTGCGCTGGATGCCGATATTGTGCTTCTGGCAATGGGTTTTTTGCACGTCGCCCACGAAGGATTGATTACAGAGCTCGGGTTGGAATTGAACCAGCGAGGCGACGTGGCCGTCCAGAACTTTCAAACGAGCCAACCGTGGGTGTTCTCGGCAGGCGACACAATCAACGGCGCATCGCTGGTTGTGCGTGCAATTGACAGCGGCCGGGCCGCAGCCGCGGCAATCGACCGCCGGTTGCGGGATAATAATTGACAGACGGCAAACTGTGCTGTAAAAAACTGCACCAATGCCCGTATCACGGCCATCCTGGCCGTGTCTTCACGGGCTGGAAGCCCGTGTTACCAGTTGACGGAAAAACTGCGGTGCCGAAACGTAAAGACATACATAAAATATTAATCATCGGCTCAGGGCCGATTGTAATAGGGCAGGCGTGTGAGTTCGACTATTCCGGCGCACAGGCGTGCAAGGCGCTTAGGCGCGAGGGGTATAAGGTCGTATTGGTCAACAGTAATCCTGCCACGATAATGACCGACCCCGACTTTGCCGACCGCACGTATATTGAGCCGATAACGCCGGAGATTGTCGAAAAGATAATCCAGCGTGAAAGACCCGACAGTTTACTGCCGACGCTGGGCGGACAGACGGGACTGAATACCGCCGTAGAATTGGCCGAGCGAGGCGTGCTGAAAAAATACAACGTCCGGATGTTAGGCGCGAACCTCGCGAGCATAAAACGGGCCGAAGACAGAAACCTCTTTAAGAAAACAATTCAGGGCTGCGGCCTCGACGTGCCCAAAAGCGGCTATATTCATAACTGGCAGGAAGCACAGGAGATTTCCGAGTATATCGGCCTGCCTGCGATAATTCGCCCCTCTTATACCCTCGGCGGCACGGGCAGCAACATCGCCTATAACAAAGAAGAATACCAGAAATACGTGGAGTGGGGACTGAATTTAAGTCCAATGCACGAGGCCCTTATCGAAGAGTCCGTTATCGGCTGGAAGGAATTCGAGCTGGAGGTAATGAGGGACCGCAAGGACAACGTCGTCATCGTCTGCCCCATCGAGAACCTCGACCCGATGGGCATACATACGGGCGACAGTATTACAGTCGCGCCTGCACAGACGCTGACCGACAAGGAATATCAGATAATGCGCAATGCCTCGATTAAGATTATCCGGGCGATAGGCGTCGAGACGGGCGGTTCCAATATCCAGTTTGCGGTCCACCCCGACAACGGAAAGCTTTACGTGATTGAGATGAACCCGCGCGTGTCGCGAAGCTCGGCGCTTGCATCAAAGGCGACGGGCTTTCCCATAGCGAAGATTGCGTCGCTGTTGGCAGTCGGTTACACGCTCGATGAAATTCCCAACGATATAACGAAAAAGACGCCCGCGTGCTTTGAGCCGACCATCGACTACTGCGTGGTGAAGTGGCCACGGTTTACGTTTGAAAAATTCCGGGGAACAGACCCGACGCTGACGGTGCAAATGAAGTCGGTCGGCGAGGCGATGGCCATAGGAAGGACCTTCAAAGAGGCGTTTGGCAAGGCCATTCGGTCGCTTGAAATAGACCGTTATTCGTTAGACAACAAACACATAAACCGCGAGCTTTCCATCCGCCAGTTAAAAGACAAGCTGCGGACGCCATACTGGGACCGAATCTGGTATGTGGCGGAGGCCCTGCGAAGAAAGGTCAGCGTCGAGGAAATCTTCGGGCTGACGAAAATCGACCCGTGGTTTTTGAACAACATAAAGGACATCGTTCAGCTCGAAGGCAGGATAAAAACTTCAAGGCCGGCCAAAATGAACGCCGCCTTGATGCGGCAGGCAAAGGAATACGGATTCAGCGATAAATACCTCGCGTCAATTTTGAAGGTGCCTGAACGGGAGTTTCGTAAGCAGCGTCAGCAGGCAGGTATTGAGCCGGTCTATAAAATGGTGGATACCTGCGGCGCCGAATTCGAGGCGGCCACGCCCTACCTGTATTCGACATACGAAAAAGAATGTGAGGCCAAACCGACCAAAAGAAGAAAGGTCGTCATCTTAGGCGGCGGGCCAAACCGAATCGGGCAGGGTATCGAGTTCGACTATTGCTGCGTCCACGCGGCATTTGCTCTGAAGGAAATCGGCATCGAATCGATAATGGTCAACTGTAATCCTGAGACCGTCAGCACCGACTACGATACCTCCGACCGGCTGTATTTTGAGCCGCTGACCTTCGAAGACATAATGTCGATAGTCGAAAAGGAAAAGCCGGAGGGAATAATAGTCCAGTTCGGGGGCCAGACGCCGTTGAAACTCGCCGTGCCTCTGGAACAGGCGGGTGTTAACATCATCGGCACAAGCCCCGACAGCATCGACAGGGCCGAAGACCGCAAACGCTTCAACAAGGTAGTCAAGAAACTCCGGCTTCGCCAGCCGATGTCAGGCACGGCGATGTCGTATGATGAAACGCTGAAAATCGCCAACAAGCTGGGCTACCCGCTTTTGATTCGACCATCGTTTGTATTAGGCGGCCGTGCGATGGAGGTCGTTTATGACGAGCAGTCCCTCAAAAGCTGCGTCGAGAACGCAATCGAGGTCTCAGGCGAACATCCGATTCTAATAGACAAGTTCCTCGGCGACGCCACCGAATTAGACGTCGATGCGATATGCGATGGTAAAAGAGTGGTAATCGGCGGCGTAATGGAGCACATCGAAGAAGCCGGCGTGCATTCGGGCGACAGCGCCTGCACCCTGCCGCCGGTGTCATTAAGCAAGCAAATAATCGACGAGGTAATGCGGCAGACCAAAATGTTGGCTATGGAGCTAAAGGTAAAGGGCCTGATAAATATACAATACGCCATTAAAGATAGTGAGATTTACGTGCTCGAAGTCAATCCGCGTGCCTCGCGAACGGTGCCTTTTGTCAGCAAGGCCATTGGCGTTCCGCTGGCAAAACTGGCGGCTAAGGTTATGACCGGTATGACTCTCGATGAGCTTGGATTCACAAAGGAGGTCTGGCCTAAGCATTATTCAGTCAAAGAGGCGGTATTCCCGTTTTTGAAGTTCCCGGGCGTTGATACAATTTTAGGGCCAGAAATGCTTTCGACGGGCGAGGTGATGGGAATCGCCGACGAGGCCGGTATCGCTTACGCAAAGAGCCAGATAGCCGCCGGCAACCCGTTACCCACCTCAGGCACGGTACTCATCAGCGTCAAAGACGACGACAAGAAAAAGGCCATCGAGGTCGCACGTAATCTGCACCAGATGGGTTTCAAAATCACTGCGACCAAAGGAACGTGCATCACACTGATTAATAATAATATCCCCGCCGAGTTTGTGCGCAAGGTAAGCGAGGGCAGACCAAACATAGTCGATTCAATCATCAACGGGCAGGTCGGGTTGATTATCAATACCACGGTCGGCAAACAAACGGTAAGCGATTCGTTTTCAATCAGAAGAACCGCCCTCGACAAGCAGGTGCCATACGTAACGACCATAAGAGGGGCAACAGCCGTAGCAAAAGCAATCGATGCCCTTAAAAAAGGGCGAATCGGCGTCAAAGCCCTTCAACTGCACCACCGTAAAGGAGGGTCGAAAAAATGAAAGCGATTCTGCTTCTTGAAGATGGAACTGTATTCGAAGGCACAGGATTCGGCGCCAAGGGCCAGAAGTGCGGAGAGGTTGTCTTTAACACGAGTATGACCGGCTATCAGGAAATTCCCACCGACCCTTCATACTACGAGCAGATTATCACGATGACATATCCGCTTATCGGCAACTATGGCACCAACGCTCTCGACGTCGAATCCAAAAAGGTTTACGCCGCGGGCTTCATCGTTAAGGAGAATTGCGAATATCCCAGCAACTGGAGAAACGAACGGTCGCTAAGCGAGTATTTCAAGGCCAATAACGTGGTCGGCCTTGCGGGTATCGACACAAGGAAACTCGTCAAACACATTCGCACCGAAGGCGCGATGAGGGGCATCATCTCCTCGACGGAATTCAATATAGCGGCGCTGGCGAAAAAACTCGAAAGTTACCCAGGCCTTGTGGGCAGAGACATTGTCAAAGATGTTACCTCGAAGAAGCCATATAAGTGGGACAAGCCCGTCGTTGACGTTTTGAAGCCAACTGCCGGCAAACCAAAGCTGAAATACAAAGTGGTCGCTTATGACTTTGGCATCAAGCAAAACATACTGCGACTGCTTATCAGCCACGGCTGCGACGTTTACGTCGTGCCCGCGTTTACACCTGCAAAAGAGGTTCTGGCAAGAAAACCGGACGGCGTATTCCTCAGTAACGGTCCCGGCGACCCCGCAGCGGTAACTTACGCCGTCGAGAACACTCGGAAACTGTTAGGAAAAGTTCCTGTTTTTGGTATTTGCCTCGGTCATCAGATTTTAGGTCTCGCTCTCGGCGGCAAAACATACAAGCTCAAATTCGGCCACCGCGGCGCAAATCACCCCGTAAAAAACCTCGATACAAATCAGGTCGAAATAACCTCACAGAATCACGGTTTCTGCGTTGACATAAATTCGCTTAAAGACAAAGACGTCGAATTGACGCACATCAACCTCAACGATAACACTTTGGAAGGATTCCGCTGCAAACGTCTTGGGGCTTTTTGCGTTCAGTATCATCCGGAGTCATCCCCCGGCCCGCACGACTCGAGATACCTTTTCCGCACGTTCACAGACCTGATGTCCAGAAAAAAGTCGAGGGGCTGATTTTGCGATTATAATTCAATCATTGCCTTGATAACGCCGTCTCGATAATCGGCAACGAGGTCAAAGGCCTCTTTTGCCCGCTCGAGCTCGAAGCGGTGTGTGGCAAAGGAATCGATTTTTGCCGAGCCCTCTGCGACAAGCTCCATCGCCTCCTCGGCGCAGCGATTTTGCCTGCGGACGTTGATGATAGTGATTTCCTTTCGCCTGATATGGTCGATGGGAAAGCTGACGCGGTCAAATTCAGGTATGCCGACCAGCATAAGCGTGCCGCCCGGTCGCAGGAGGTCAACGGCCTGGTCGATTGTCTCCTGCTGACCTGCGCACTCGCAGGCAACGTCAAGGCCGAGCGGTTCGAGCCGGCCAACGGCCTTAACAATATCTTCCTTATCCGGGTTTGCAGCCCAGGTTGCGCCGGTTTTTTTAGCGAAGTCAACGCGATAATCAAGCTTGTCGGTCATATAAATAGCGCCGGCCCCCTGTACCCGGGCAGCGACCAGACAGCTTAGCCCGACTGGGCCTGAGCCGAGGATGGCTATTTTGGCATTCGGAGCAAGATGCGATTGCTTAATGGTATAGACGCCGATTGCAAACGGCTCGCAGAGCGCGGCTTCTTCGAGGGAGATTCGCCCTTTCGTGGGCAGGCAGCAATCCTCGGGCATAACGATATATTCACAAAGACAGCCATTGCCTTCGCCGGGGGTACCGAGGAATTTTAATTTGTAGCAGGTGTTTTCACGACCCATTTTGCACTGAGGGCAGGTATGGCAGGAGATGGCCGGCTCAACGGCAACCTCGTCGCCGGGCTTGACTTGTTTTACTTTTTTGCCGACGGCTTCAATGGTAGAGGAGCACTCGTGGCCAACGAGATAGGGATACGTGACGACGTGCGAGCCGATTCTGCCCGTGCGATAATAATGGACATCGCTGCCGCAGACGCCGACAACCCTGATTTTCAACAAAACATCGGTATCGCTTTTGATAACCGGTTTGGGCACGTCCGTGATTTCCATTTGCCTGATGCCGGTCAGGACCGCTGCTTTCATACAAGTTTTCCTCAAATAACCCGCCGCCTTAGGCGGTAGGGTGACATTAAAGTATCAGGATTTGCTTATAGCATAGCTTGCAATAGTTTGCCAGAGGGTTTTTAAGGCAGGATATTTGATGCGAATAGGTAATCAGCAAAAGATTGCTTTATAAAAGGCAGCTTTGCGAATAAAATGTTGTCGCGCCCTGTGCGTGCTCCCTGGCGGTTGTGAGCAAAATGAGCAAAACCGCAGCAGGGTGAAAAATCTTTGTTCGGTCGATTGAGAAAAATGTTCCCGGCCGGGTGCCGGGCCGTGCAAATAT
>JBDRMP010000066.1:0-23628 GCA_043811995.1 Planctomycetota bacterium | reverse complement strand
GGAATCAAGGTTCTGGGCGAGACCGACACCGCGGAGTCACTCGGAGGAGATACCGGCGGGGAGACATTCAAGGGACTTTCCGGTACTCCGGCCCCGGGTAAAGAGGCGTCACTCGAAGAAATCGAGAAAGACGTTAGTTTGGATACATTCGGTTCCGGCTCAGGTCTATTGGACCTGTCGCTGCAGGCCGACGACACATCGTTAGGCGGTATATTGGACGAAATTTACACCACTCCCGGCGGAGAAGCCCCCGCAGCCGAAGCGCCTTTGGCAAGGTCCGCGGAAGGTTCGGCTATGGAAGTGGCCGCCGAGGCGGACCACATACTTGCAGGAGGACAATTTCCTGAAATGCCTGCCGCACCGGCTGTCGGAGCCGCCCAGGCGTATGTCGAAGCGGCGCCCGACGCTATGAGCAACGCAATGGGCGTTATGCTTTTCATACCTCTGGTTGCCGTCATCTACACCGCCATAGTCGCAGTCGCGGGCTTCAGCAATATGATACCGACGATTCTTAAACCTGTGCAGGGCTATATCTGGTATATCGCCGGCGGCTTGGCTGTGGCCTCTTTGCTGATTACCGGGATTGGCGCAACAATGGGCGGCGAGAAGAAACCCAAAGCGCCGAAGGTCAAAAAGGAAAAGCCGCCTAAGGTAAAGAAAGAAAAACCGCCCAAACCCAAAAAAGAGAAAAAGGGCAAGTAAAGCGCTTGTATAATTCTATCGCTTTATTTGTCCAGCGAGATTTTAATAAATTAAATCAATCATCCTCGCCTGTGCGGAGTGCCTATCAGCGGCCAGGCATACTTACCCAAAATCAACGACAGCACATCCGTTCTCGAATAGGCGGCTCTGCCGACAAGCAAAACAAGACCAGCGACCATCCCCCACAATAACCCACCTATGTGAGCCCAGTGAGCAGTGCCCGTCCTGAACGCCAAACTGACAGCGACGATATCGAATAAAATGTAGAAAAGCACTACCCAAAAACCCCGCAGGGCAAAAACATTGAACGAAAGATGAAAGCCGCCAATCAGGCCCCATCGCCACCACGCGGTCATAAAGATTCTGTGAATTGGAAAAAGCACGAGGTACACGCCCGCCATTCCCATTATCGCCCCCGAAGCCCCGAGCATCGCCGTCGGCGCCTGTGCCTGGGACATCATCATATGCGTAAAACCCGCTGCTATTGCCAATAGTACGTACAAAATCGGAGTCCAGATATTTCCAACGACCGAACCAACGCGAGAGCCGAAAATCAGCAGAAACAGCATATTTCCCGCAAGATGAAGGGGGCCTCCGTGCAGGAAGGCATGCGTAATCAACTGTGCAGGCCTGTATTGACCAAAGCATTGCTCCTCGGGACTCAATTCCTTCATCGCAGCGATATCTAATTCATCTTCCGGCGTCGTGTCCTTCAGCTCCTCTCTCTTGGCAAGAAACGCCTTCGAGTCCCCGTAGTTTGTAAACTTATAGAGCAATTGAATACGCTTTGCATCCGGCTCATCCCTGCCTGCCCAAAGCATCAGGTTTTTCATAGACCTCATCTTCGGTGAATTCGTGTATTGATATCCCAGAAACCACGCACTAATCAGAACGGTCAACGCCGCGATTGTCCATATCGAATAAGGCCTGTGGTGACCCATCACCTCCGAATATACCGGGTAAATACCGAAAGGTATCAGCCAGCTAACCGGACTAACAACCTTGCGAGCCCGCTCATACAACATATCCTCGTCCATACCGCGAGCCATCAAAATCGGCCTGCCGCTGTGAACGTATATCCCGCAACCAATACACACCGTCGCATCATCAGACAGCTTACGTCCGCAACTCGGGCAAATCACTTTGCCGGTGCTCGGCTTGGCCTGCCTGCCGGTTCCGATACCGCCGCCTCCCGCCTCCTGACCAATCTCTTCGCCATCCGGCACTCCGGTAAAACCCCCGCATTTCGGACACTCCATAAGGTTGCCCGCCGAGCTTGCTCGCGCCTCAATAATTCCATTGCACGCCGAACACCGAAATCTCAACATACCCGCCTGTACCTGCCGATTCCCCTCGACAGTTACGCTTTCAGGACCGGCCACTTCCTGACTGTCCGCAGCGGGAATAACGACTATGTTCTTGCATTGCGGACACCTGCCCTGCCTGCCCGCATGAGTCCGCGGGACCTTGATTCGCCGTCCGCACGTCCCACAGGCAAATCTTATCACGTCTCCATCTGCCTGATTCGGAACTACTACCACCGCCCCGCACGTGCATTTACCCTTCTTTCCTGCGCATTCATTCTTTACAGAAAGAGCTTTACCGCATTTTGGACACTGAAACCGAATCGTCATTATTCATCTTCTCCTCACTTAATCCTGACGAAGGCAACTAACAACCCAGAATTTATACTCATAATGACCTGCCAAACCAACTATAAACCCTCAATTATCCCTCGTCAAGACCGCTGCGAACAGTGTTCGGCGTATAGAGGACAGCAAAAAAATCGCCTAATCCGTGGTTGCCTAAATCCCGGATAAAGGTCTTTCGGGACAGGCCATTAGACACTTCTCAGACAATGCAAGATTTTACAATTTTGCGCTTGACGAATGTCAGGAAAATGGTTTTATTGACGTTTTACAGTCCCGGTCAGCCGGGAGACAAATTAAAAGGAATTTAACTGTCTGCCATGCTTGAAAGGATGAAAAGATGCGACTCGGAACAATCCTCGTAACCAGTATTGTATGTGTTTCATTAATAATCACGAGCGGCTGTGTTTCTGAGCAGAACTACAAGGACCTCAAGCTCCAGAACGCCACGCAGGAAAAACGCCTAAGACAGCTTGAAAGCCAGCTACAAACCGCAACACTCGAGCTTGACCAGTTGAAAAGACAACTGGATGCGACGGGCGGCCGAAGCAGTATCGAGATGAACGCTATGCAGCAGAAAATAGCCGCCTTAGAAGAAGAAATCGCCAGGAAAAAGGCCATGATTGAGGCAATGCAAAAGCAGCTGTTAGGCGCCACACAACTGCCGGCAGAGCTAAGCACAATGCTTGAAGAATGGGCCAGGGGAAGCAACCTGGTAACCTTCGACCCCAACAGGGGCGTCGTCAAATTCAAAAGCGACCTGCTTTTCAAGGCCGGCAGCGACGAAGTGGACCCATCTGCCGCCGAAGCAGTAAAGAGCTTGTGTCAAATTCTTAATACCCAACAAGCAAGAGATTTTGACGTTATAATTGTAGGCCATACCGACGACCAGCCCATCTCAGCTTCCCGAGAGAGGCATCCCACCAATTGGCATCTTTCGGTTCACAGGGCGATATCGGTGCTTAACGTTATGACAAACAGCGGCATTGTGCCCGAGCGCGCGAGCGTCCGCGGGTTCGGGGAATTCAGGCCAATAGTGCCGAACGAGCCGGGCAAGAAGGGCAACCCGCAGAACAGGCGCGTGGAGATTTACATCGTCCCCAAGGGCGTCTAAGAACAGAAATCCGCGGTAAAAAAGCAGAAAAATGGCCGAACGCACGCTGATTTTAATCAAACCGGACGGAATACAGCGGCACTTAATCGGCGAAATCATAAGCCGATTTGAGAAAAAAGGCCTCAAGCTGGTCGGGGCGAAACTGTTGCGTCCCGATATAGAGCTTGCCGGAAAACTCTACGCCGTTCATCAAGGCAAACCTTTCTATGAAGGTCAGGTGAAATTTCTCTGCTCGGCCCCAGTGCTGGCAACGGTCTGGGAAGCCCAGGGTGTCATAGAAATCGCCCGCAGGATGCTGGGAGCAACGTTCGGGTATGAGGCACAGCCAGGAACAATACGCGGCGATTTCGGGTGTTCGACGGGATTTACTCTCGTCCACGGTTCCGACAGCGCACAATCGGCGGAATATGAAATCGCTCTTTTCTTTAAGCCGGAAGAACTTCTCGAATATAATTTCGCCGACGAACACTGGCTATACGGCAAAAATGAATGACCACACTGTGTCAAGAAAGTAAACTACTACGGGTTTCACCTGTAGTATTGCGGAGGAAGAATAAAATCATTGGTCTATAAGGACAGATTTTCCATAAATTTAGCATCGGATTAATTTTTTTATAGTACACTTTCCCTAAGTCCTTATACCCCTGTTTTGCTATCTAACTAACTATAAATATCACACTTGCGCAGCTAAGAACCGGCGAGAACCGTTTTAGAAGGTAAGCAAATTCAGCTTTATAGGACCTGCGGTGATAAGTAAGGAAACCAGAGAATTTAAGGGGACAGGCAGACAGGCCAAATGAGCTATGTAAGTATCAGCCGGTAATGACCTTCCAGCTCTGATTCAACTCTTCCAGGAGCTTTATAACTTCACGAACGAGGCGCGGGTCTTTTTTGATATTTGCCTCAGACAGCCGTTTAATCATAAAGCAGTAGAGGCGTCGCAGATTTTCGGCTACTTCGCCGCCGGAGTCCATATCGAGGACGGCGTTAAGCTCGTTGATTATATCCTGTGCTTTGACGATATGCTGGCCTTTTGCGGCGTAGTTTCCCGCCTCCAACTCCCCGGCCGCAAGATTCAGAAACTTGATTGCGCCCTCGTAGAGCATAACTATGAGACGACCTTTGCTCTGGGTGGCGACGGCGTGCTCTTTGTAAACTTCGACTCCGTTCATCAGAACTACTCCATAATGTCGGGTGTTGGAATAACCGGGACGGTTCTTGCACCGACTTTAAAAACGGCCCGGATTGTTTATTAAAATTTGGGGAGGCGACTGTTGCTTGTGGCTACAGTCACCTCCCCCCAATCAATTAGCCGCGTTTGTCTGCCTGGTGTTATCTGAGCAGCGTCAAGCCATACTGGGTATTGCGTTGGCCTGCGCCAACATCGCGACGCCGGCCTGAGCAAGGACCTGGTTTCTGGTCATCGTAGCCATTTCGGTTGCGACATCAACGTCGGAAATACGTGACTCAGCTGCCTGGAGGTTCTCGGCCTGAATACCAAGCACATCCACTGTCGTTGTAAGACGATTCATCTTCGCACCGAAGTCCGCACGAGCTCCTTTTCTAAAAATGCCAGCAGTTCAGGATTTACCGGGGGATTGTCCGGCCGAATGTCGTCCGGCTCGTGAATTATGCCTCGGCCCATAAACCAGGCCCATATGCGGTTGACGATATTGCGTGCAAACCACTGGTTATTCGGCGTGATAAGCCAGTCGGCAAAGACGCAACGGGGGGTCCTCCTTTGGTGGAATTTTCACCATATTACCGTCTGGGAAAACCACCTCAAGGGAGTCGGCCGGCTCCGGGTTCAGATAGACAATTTCTTCTTTCCATTCGGCTGTCTTTTTATAGGCGACCCGCGAAAACAATCTTTCCATATCGGTGCGGCTGGATTATGGCAAGCTTTCGAAGCGTGTCCCCATAAAAGTCAGTGCGACCGCCCTGGCGATAGCGGAGGATTCGCGGCCCTGAATCGCGCGATAGAAATTTACCTGTGGCACCTGGAAGTTGCTGCCGCTAGAAGTCAAAAGCTCGCGGGCAAACTGGTCGTAGGGCATACTCGTGCGCATGCAATCATGAATCCAGCGATAGTACGCCTGCACGGCGTTTGGCCACAGGTTGATGGGAAATTCGGACTTGACCCTCAGCAGGTCACACCACTTCAGAGTCCAGTAGTCGGCAAACGCCTCCCGTTCAAACAAGCGGTTGATAAGAGCTGTGCGCTTGTTTGGGTTGCTGTCCAGAAGGAATTTGCTTACTTCTGTCGGTGTGGGTAGTGTGCCAATCATGTCTATGTATACCCTGCGGACAAACACGGAATCGGAGCAAATGTTGGCTGGCTGAACGCCCGCCTGTTTTAATCCCGCGAGCACCAATTCGTCTATTTTCCCCTGAGGCGACACAATAACAGGGTTTTCAAAAAGGTTATCATTGTTATCATGCGGTTTGGCCGGTGCTTTGTAGCCAACAGCCCCTGCAAATACAACCCCCAGGATTAGTAAGGCCTTCATACTCTGTTCTCAAAACCACTAAAATAAGTGAATTAGTTACACGTTAAGACGGTTCGGGAGTGTTAGAAATTGCATCAAAAACTCATATATGCACCCTGAAATCGGGCCTTTGCCAGGTCGGTCACTCATATATATACTCTGAGCAATTGGAACTCAACCAGAACTTACTGGACTCTGAGAATTGACGCAAACAGGCCGACAAAAATCGGATAGGATAAACAATCTTTGCGATAACTTTGTGTAGGATGTACAGTTAGACGGCAAGAATTCCTCTATCAAGAGGTCTTCGCACCACTAATCGGATTGCAAAGCTGAAGATATCTTGCTAAGCCCAATAGAAAATGCACCTCATACACGAAGTCCTTATAATATGTATGTAATAACAGACATGAATCGCAACTCTTTTATTGAAAATGAGATATGTCAATGGAGCCAGCGGGGATCGAACCCACGACCTCTTGCATGCCATGCAAGCGCTCTCCCAGCTGAGCTATGGCCCCAGACGCAAACCATTTTACCAGACAAAAACCTCGCTGACAAACAAAAAACACGGTCAATCAGGCGTTTTAATCCCCGCCGTCGGCGGTTATAATCCGGCTGAAACTAATTAGCTCAATGGAGCGTAGAAAACGCATACCAAAATCGAGATTAAAAACCTTGGTCAAGCGAAAAAAGATACTTATAACGGGACAGGTGCAGGGAGTGGGTTTTCGTCCGGCAGTATATCGATTGGCATCGCAATTGAACCTCACCGGCTTTGTTTACAACGATACAAAAGGTGTAACTATCGAACTGCAGGGAAAAACGCCGCAGATAACGGAATTTATAAAACGGCTCACCCGCCTCGACTCGCCGTCTTCGGCGAGGCGGGAAGGAAAAGATGCCCCGCCTTTGGCAAAGATAAGCTCGTGTGTGACATATGACCTGAAACCCGTGGCAGAAGAGCAAAAGTTCATTATCAAGCCAAGCGACGCCGGCGGAACGCCGGTATCGCGGGTCACGGCAGATATCGCGACTTGCGCAGATTGTCTGCGGGAAATGTTCAACGAGAAGGACTTCCGATACAGGTATCCATTCATAAACTGCACCAATTGCGGGCCAAGGTATTCGATAATCAGGACCATTCCTTACGACAGACCCAATACTACTATGTCGTCATTTAATATGTGTGAGAAATGTGCCGGCCAATACAAAAACGTAACAGACAGGCGATTTCACGCCCAGCCGGTCGCCTGCCCACAGTGCGGGCCAAAAATCTGGCTCACTGATAACAAGGGCAACATTATTCAAACCAGCACAGATAAGGTAATCACTCAAACAGCAAAGCTGCTGCGCGAAGGAAAAATCGTCGCAATAAAAGGAATAGGCGGATTTCATCTGGCGGTCGATGTGTTCAATGACGAGGCGGTCAGACGCTTGAGACAGCGTAAGCAAAGAGAACACAAGCCCTTTGCGATGATGGCGGATTCGGTCAAGACGATAAAACAGCACACAATCGTAAGTAACAGGGCACAAGAGTCATTGAAAAGTCCTGAAAGCCCGATTGTGCTTTTGCCTAAAACTCACGACTCGACCATCGCGGCATCGGTAGCCGAAGGCGTGAACACCTTTGGCTTTATGCTTTCATACGCCCCGCTTCACCATTTGCTTTTTGCGGAAGGGCTGAAGGTTTTGGTGATGACCAGCGCCAATATAAGCGATGAGCCGCTAATTTGCAAAAACGACGAGGCAACTAAACGTCTTGGCGGCATCGTAGATGCATTTCTTATGCACGACAGGGAAATTTTCAGGCAGGTCGATGATTCGATTGTGCACCTTATCGACGAGAAACCCGTTTTGCTTCGCCGTTCAAGGGGGTACGTGCCGACGCCCGTGCTGATAAAGCAAACAAGCCCACTGGATATTTTCGCAGCCGGCTCTGATTTGAAAAATACCTTCTGCTTTGTCAAAGGTAACCAGCTTCTATGCAGTGAGCACATCGGCGACCTTGAGAACGCCGAGGTTTACCATCACTATATAAAATCAATCGAACACCTGCGAGGGCTGTTCGAAGTCCAGCCAAAAGTAGTCGTATGCGACCTTCATCCGGCATACCTGTCATCACAATATGCCCGAACGTGGCACGGGCTTCCAGCCCGTGAAGACACGGCCAAGATAGCCGTGCCACAAATCAAAATCTTCGAAGTTCAGCATCATTGGGCGCATATCGCCTCGGTTATCGCGGAGCACGGTATTGACGAGCCGGTGATTGGTCTTGCCTGCGACGGCACCGGCTACGGGACTGACGGGGCAATCTGGGGCTGTGAATGTCTTATCGCTACCTTAGACGATTTTGAAAGATTCAGCCATCTGGCGTATTACCCACTGGCAGGAGCAGACGCGGCGAGCAAGGAGCCGATTCGACCACTGCTCGGGCTTTTAATGCAGGCATACGGTGAAGAATTCGATTTGAAGAAACTGCAATGGCTGCTTGAGCGAATTGAACCGGACCATACAAAACAGGAAATTATCTGCGAGCAAATCCGTAAAAAAATAAACACAGTTCAAACATCCAGTTTGGGCAGGGTTTTCGACGCGGTAGCGGCAATGCTCGGCTTAGGCAATTACAATCATTTCGAGGCACAACTGCCTATGGCTCTCGAATCAATTGCCGAACCGGGCTGCGACCAGCACTATGATTTTGAATTTGTCGGGCAATCAATCCTTGACCTGCGCACGATGATTAGGCAGATTGTAACCGATGTCCGCGAGGGTAAAGACCGTGCAATTATTTCAGCGAAGTTTCACAATGCGATTGCCATCGCCCTGCTGGCGATGGCTAAACAAGCCAGAGAAAGTGCGAAACTCAACATCATTGCTTTAAGCGGCGGGGTCTTCTGCAATAGATTTTTAACCGAACGGCTTATCCACCTGTTGAACAAAGACAGCTTTACGGTATTATATAACAGTGATTTCCCGGCCAACGACGGCTGTATATCTGTCGGCCAGGCGGCTGTAGCCGTCCATAAAATCTTGAAAAAGGAACAGGCCTGAAAAAAATGTGTCTGGCGATACCGGCAAGAATAATTGAGCTTAAAGGCGATAAAGCGGTAGTTGACGCGATGGGCAACCAGTTTCGCGCCAGAACCACGCTTCTGCCGCAGGCCAAACTCGGAGACCTCGTGCTGATTCACGCCGGCTTTGCCATTTCAATGATTGACGAAGAGGAAGCCAAAAAGACCTGGCAGCTCATTGCTGAAATCGACGAGTTCAAAGATACGTCAAACAAGGTTTCAGGGTAGATAGCGAAGCACTATGCTGGAGAGAATTCGCAAAGCACAATTGTTGATGGACACCGCGTGCGAAAAACTCGGCAGGCAAATCAACATAATGGAGGTCTGCGGCACGCACACGGTGGCGATATTCAGAAACGGCATACACGCGACTATGCCCAAAGGTATGAAGCTCCTGTCTGGGCCCGGATGCCCGGTATGCGTGACGACTCAGGACTATATCGACATCTTACTGGACCTCGCCGACAGGCCGGAATGCCTTATAGCCACATACGGAGATATGGTGCGCGTCCCAGGCAAAGGCGGCTCGCTTGAAACGAGACAGCCGGCAGGCAAAGTAAAAATTGTCCTGAGCAGCGAAGACGCCCTGCAATTAGCGAAAGACAATCCCGACAAGGTCGTAGTATTTGCGGCAGTGGGCTTTGAGACGACGGCGCCCGCCACGGCGGTCGTGGTAAAGCAGGCGGCGGACGAAAATATAGACAACTTCTGCATCCTGAGTAATCACAAGCTGGTTGTGCCGGCGATGAAGGCGCTATTAAATGATAAACGTAACAGGATAGACGCGTTTCTTTGCCCCGGCCACGTAAGCGTGATAATCGGGTACGGGGCCTTTCGAGAAATTGCCGAACAATACAAAAAACCCTGCGTGGTGGCGGGATTTGAGCCAATGCAGATTATCGAAGGATTAGCCGAGATATGCCGGCAACTGATTGAGTGTAAGGCGGAAGCAAAAACGATTTACTCGGCGGTCGTAACCGAAAAAGGTAATTTAGTAGCACAAAGCGTCATCGCGGAGTGTTTCGAGCCGACAGCCGGGGATTGGAGAGGGCTGGGCACAATAGAAAACAGCACGCTGAAGCTCAAGGACAGCTTCAGCAAATTCGACGCGGTCAAGCGTTTTGATATAGACGAAACACCAACGCCGGAATTAACCGGCTGCCTTTGCGGAGAGGTGTTGTGCGGCCTGATAGACCCCCTTCAATGCCCCCTGTTCGGCAAAACCTGCACGCCGCAAACCCCCGTCGGCCCCTGTATGGTCAGTTCCGAAGGCGCCTGCGCCGCGTGGTATAAATACGGCAGAAAAGAAAAACGGGTCAAATGAACCAGCACACGCACGACAAAATCCTGCTGGCGCACGGCGGAGGAGGACAACTAAGCGACCAGTTAATCCGCAAACTCATTCTGCCGAGATTCAGTAACAACACCCTTGCGGAGCTGGCGGATTCCGCAAAGCTCAATCTCGATTCCAAATCGGTGTGCTTAACAACCGACAGTTACGTCGTCAAGCCGTTATTTTTTAACGGAGGCGACATCGGCAAATTGGCCGTGTGCGGAACGATAAACGACCTCGCCGTATCGGGCGCCAGGCCGGCTGCGATGACATTGTCATTGATTATCGAGGAAGGTTTTGCGTTTGACCTGCTGGAAAAGATATTGGACAGCATCGCCGAAACCGCCGCTCAAAACAGCGTCCCAATAGTAACCGGCGACACCAAAACGGTTGAGGCGGGCGCGGCAGACGAAATTTTTATCAATACCACCGGAATCGGAATCCGGCTGGATGGGGTCGATTTGGGATTTGATAAAATCACCGTCGGCGACAAGGTCATTATAAACGGCTCGATAGGTGACCACGGAATGACTATTATGTCACATCGGGAGGATATCGGCTTTCGCTCAAAGCTCAAAAGCGATTGTGCTGCGATTGCCGATTTGACCTGTAAGCTGCTGACCGAGACAAAAGGCGTAAAATTTATGCGTGACCCGACAAGAGGCGGGCTTGCGGCAACGTTAAATGAAATCACGAAACAAACCGCCTTGAGCATCCGCATAAACGAGCCGGACATACCCATAAATCCTATGGTGCAGGCCGCCGCAGATGCACTCGGCTTCGACGTGCTCAATATCGCAAACGAGGGGAAATTTGTCGCGGTCGTCTCGCCGGATACAGCGGAAGATTGTATCGGTATCTGCAAAGAACATACGCTGGGGAAACAGGCGGCCATAATCGGCGAGGTCACAAAAACCGAGGACGTTCCCATCGTCGAAATGGCAACAAAAATCGGCGGGCTAAGAATCGTTCAGATGCCTTATGGCAGAGAGCTGCCGAGAATTTGCTGATGCACGAGGCGACTATCGCACAATCAGTGCTGGCGGCTATCTCTGCTGAAGCTAAAAAGCAGAACGCCAGACCCGTCGCCGCCAGGATAAGCTGCGGCGTATTCAACGGCGTAAACGATGAGGTGCTTCGCTTCGCCTTCGAGGCGATAAGCAAGAATACCGCCTGTGAAGGACTCAAACTGAATATCGAGCAAAAGCCGATACAGGCAAGATGCAAAAAATGTGATAATATCTTTGCATTGGAACTGCACGAGCCGGGTTGCCCGAAGTGCCGATGCGAAGATTTTGAACTGCTCCCCGATGCGCCGTTATTGCTTGAAGAAATAGACTTCGAAGAATAATATGAGAAAAGTAAGAGTTGAGAAAAAAATCCTGATCGCAAACGAGGAATACGCATTAAGAAACAGGGCTTTTCTGGATGAGCGAAAAGTCCCCTGCCTGAACGTCATTTCATCTCCCGGTTCGGGCAAAACGACCATATTAGCAAAAACCATAGAGGCGCTGAAATGTAAAGTCAGAATCGGCGTTATAGAAGGCGACATTCAAACCGACCTCGACGCTCAGCGAATAAGAACAGCCGGAGCGCCGGCGATTCAAATCAATACCGACGGCGCGTGTCATTTATCGGCCGCCCAGGTCAGCAATGCTTTCCACAAGCTGCCTGTCGATAAGCTCGATTTGATTTTCATTGAAAACGTCGGTAATCTCGTCTGCCCTTCGGCCTTTGACCTCGGCGAGACCGCCAAGATAGCGGTGCTTTCGGTCCCCGAAGGCGACGATAAACCCGCCAAATACCCCGCGATTTTCAGCAGGGCCTCCGTCGTGCTGATTAATAAAATCGATTTACTCATCGCGGCGGACTTCGACATCGAAAAAGTCAAAGCCGACGTCCTCAAACTAAACAAGGAAGTAAAGATTTTCCCGGTTTCCGCCAAAACCGGCGATGGGTTGCTGCAATGGTGCGACTGGCTCGTCGAAATTACAGCGAACAGGGCAAAATAAAATACATCAGCCCTTTAATGCGCCGTATAGGCCATGCTCGCGGATATATTGAAGGACCTTCGGACAGACCATACCGCTGACGTCCCGCCCTGCCGCCAATCGTTTGCGAATCTCAGTAGAACTGACGTCAATCAGCGGGGTTTTGATAAGGTTTTGCTGAAGTTTCTCAACCCGTTGCCGGCCCCAAACCGGCTCGAATCTCGAAAAATCAGGCGGTTTGAAACCAGCCCTGTACATAACCGAAAGATTACATTCGTCAATCAGCTCCGGCATACCATACCAGTTGGCCAAATCTTCAACATTGTCGGCGCCGGCCAGCCAGTAAATCGAGGTATCACCGCCTGACTCGCTCTGGAAATATCTGACGGTTTCAAGCGTGTAGCTCGGCCCCGTCTTTTTCAATTCGTAATCGCTGAGTTCAAAGCCGGCGTTGCCGGAAATCGCCGCCGCTATCATCGCCAGCCGGTCTTCGTCACTGGCTTCGGGGGAAAATGCCTTCAGCGGCGAACGCTTGGCGGGTATAAACACTATCCTTTTGGCGCCGATGCTCTCGCCGGCGGTCGCTGCGACAGCAGTATGCCCGAGATGAATCGGGTCAAACGTTCCTCCGAACAAAGCTATTATTTTCTCTGACATAAAAAACCTAACAGCTAAATTGTGAATTATCTGAAAAAATATTTTCGACAGGAAATACTTTTCAAACCGGTCACGACGACAAGTCGGCACGCACGCCCACAAGAATCCGGTTTACACAGGCAAACGAATAAAACATGCCGCAAAAAGCAATAAAGCTGTTGACAAAAACAAAAATAGTTATCTGTTCCAATCACGCTGAAAACCGCTTATAACGCAATTAAACCTCACTTCCACAAAGTCAACAAAAACATTCACGCAGTTGTCGCTAACATCGTCAACCATCAGCGTCGAACCGAATATTCTACGCCACCGAAGCGATTAAACCTCCGTTGTCAACGCTATGATAAACGATTTGAACGTCTCTGTAAAACCGCTCAATGAAATATTTTATGAAGTATTCTTAAATATTTTGACGATAGAAACTATAACTATAGCTTAGTTTTGGTTTTAGCTTCTTTGACAATTCGGTCGGCGATTCTTGCGATTTAATCGCAATTAACTAAACCAGTTTGTTGTGCCATATGGAGGTAACAAACAATGGCAAAGAAAAAGAAAGCTGCAAAGAAGAAAACTGCAAAGAAGAAAAAGAAAAAATAGCATAACGCTGCGAACGAAAAGTTCCAGATAAGACGTTATGCTGAGAATGGAAGGTTCCCATTAGCTGCCGCGGAACCTTCCATTTTTTTTGCCTCCCTGTCATTCCAGCGCAAGCGGGAATCCAGCCCCTTTTCTTTTAATCGTTAATCGCCGCCGAACTCAATATCCTGCAACTACCCGAACTTGCATTCATAACGTCATCCCTTATACTATGCCCCGATATGGACTACTTTAATTACAAACAGGGCCGGCTCTTCGCAGAGGACGTGCCGGTTGAAGTGATAGCTGGGCAGGTCGGCACGCCAGTATATGTTTACAGCAGGGCCACGTTCCTCGAACACCTGCAGAAAGTCCAGCGGGCCTACAGCAGCATCGAAACAATGGTTTGTTTTTCTATCAAGGCCTGCAGCAACATAAACGTTCTCAGGATTATGGCTGCCGCCGGCTACGGCTTTGACATCGTAAGCGGCGGAGAGCTCTACCGCGCTATGCAGGCGGGCGCAGACCCCGCCAAAATCGTTTATGCGGGCGTCGGCAAGACAGACAAGGAAATCCTCGAAGCCCTCGACTTTGAAATCGGCTATTTCAACATCGAATCCGAAGCCGAGATGGAAAATCTTATCCTGCTCTCAAAGCAGCGGGGAAAAACTCCAAAAGCGACCCTTCGCATTAATCCCGACGTTGACCCAAAAACCCATACTTACACCACCACCGGAGTCAAAGAGACAAAGTTCGGGGTTGATATCAAACGCGCCGAAAGGGTATTCGAGCAGTTCGGCAAAAACACAACAGTAAAATTATGCGCACTTCACATCCACCTCGGCTCTGCGGGTCATACCGTCCAGCCATACGTCGAGGCGCTGGGCAAATCGCTGGCGCTGGTGGACAGGCTTCGCGGCAAAGGTTTTACAATCGAGGCGCTGGATATCGGCGGCGGATACGGGGCGGATTACGTCACCTCTCAGTCCCCAACAGCCGAGGATTACGCCTCTGCGATTGTCCCGATGCTGAAAGATAAAGGTCTCAAACTTATCCTCGAACCCGGCGCCAGTATCGCCGCCAACGCCGGCATATTGTTGACAAGGGTCCTGTATTGCAAAAAAGGCGGAAGCAAAAAATTCGTTATCGTTGACGCGGGTATGAACGACCTGATTAGGCCGCCCCTCTACAACGCGTTTCATTTCATCTGGCCCGCTGGAGTTGACCAAAAGTCTGCGCCCCAAAGACGCGACAAAAAACTGAATTTCCCCGGCACGGAGGTGGTTGATATCGTCGGCCCAATTTGCGAAAGCGCCGACTTCTTCGCAAAAGACAGAATGCTGCCGCCCGTCAAACGCGGCGACCTGCTTGCCATTTTCACCGCCGGCGCTTATGGCTTTACTATGGCCAGCAACTACAACGCCCGCGGCCGGGCCGCTGAAGTCCTTGTCGATGGCGGCAAATTCTCCATCATCCGAAAACGCGAATCCTATGAGGACCTAATCGCCCTCGAGAAATGAGAGGAACCGATTATGGCGGCAGATAAAGAGCAGGTGTTCGCACAGGTCAGGGATGTGCTGGTTGATGCGCTGGGCGTCGATGAGGAGGAGGTAATCGGCGATGCGACGCTTATGGGGGATTTGGGGGCCGAGAGCATCGACTTTTTAGACATAGTGTTTCGGCTGGAAAAGGCGTTCGGCATAAAGATTCCGCGGGAAGAGCTTTTCCCTGCCGAGACACTGATGAGCAATCCCGAACTGGTCAATAACGGAAAGCTCACTCCAAAAGGGCTTGCGGAATTGAAAGAGAAAATGCCTCACACGGACCTGTCGACTTTCCAAAACGACCCCGACATCAACAAATTAGCCGACCTCTTTACCGTCAATTCGATTGTCAGATACATCCAGAGCAAGCTGAACAATTGCTGATGCGAAAGTTTTAACGTCATTCGCCGGTCTGCGGCTCATTCACCTCAGTTACCGCCTGCGGCTGTTGCACGGCTTGCTGCTCAATTTTTGTCTTAAGCTCGCGAATTATCGCCTTGAACTGTTCGACCTGCGTTTCCAGCTCGCCCGCTTTTTTCGTCTGTTCTTCCAGCGTCGCCTTAAGGTCGTCGATTTCCTGCTGGGCGTCCTCGGTCTCAGTCACAGAAACATCTTTTTCACTCAGTAGCCGGTCTATTTGTTCCTTGAGCTTGTCCCTCGCCTGGTTTGCGGTCTGCAGTTGTTCCCTCAGGTAGCTGGCCTCGCCCTTGAGCTTGACAATCTCGGCCCTGAGTTTGACAATCTCGATTTTCACCTGGGCCGCTTCGACAAGCGCCTTTTGCTTCTCGCCATCCTTGCAGCCGGCCAGCGCCAGCACAACTCCCAGCAATACAAGTGCACTACTGCCTAATCCACTTTTTGCCGATTTGTTCGTCATATCCTTATATATCGGCTATCTCAACTTCGTTTGTTTATCTCGGCCAATCAATACCACGGATGCCGTGGATGGTTACGTTTGGATTTGGACGGCCGTCATGGGCCGAACGAATGTCATTGGCATCAAGAAACCGCACCTGGCCGTCGGCAAACAGGTAGTTTCGCTTCCCCTCCCAGCACCACCAGCCGTCGTCTCCCTGCTCTACTCGCTGGTGATTACTTAACCATTCCCCCACAATTATCTTCCCGGCGGGTTTGGCAACGTTCACTGGTTTTTGCGATACCGGCGATAGCTTGGTAAGGTCGCTGTAAGGACTGGTCAAACTATCAATATCTTTCGGGCTGTGATAAAACGCCAGCGAATAGGAGTAACTGGTTGATTCCCACTTTACGGGGGCAATCTTGTCCGACGGACAAAGAAGAACCGATGGATTATTGGCATCGATTTTTCCCCCAAGATAAGGCGAGATAAACTTGCGCCAGCCGCGCCCCATCCACAGCCAGATGTTAGGGTCTGTGAATACTGGGTCCTGGGCAGCGGGGTATGTATCGTCGTTTGTGCTGATATACAAATGCATTGCGATGTCAACCTGCTTGAGATTGCCAGCACACTTGGTTCGTCTTGCCATTGCTTTTGCCTTTCCCAGACCGGGCATAAGTATGGCTAAAATCGCGGCGATTATCGCGATGACGACAAGCAGCTCGATTAAACTGAAGCCCTTTTTCTCGATTCTCGATGCTCGATTCCTGATGCTCGACTTCGAGTAACGAGTATCGAGTATCCCGTCTTTTTCATATTATTCAACCGTAACGCTTTTGGCCAAGTTGCGGGGCTTATCAACGTCATGGCCTCGCAGGACCGCCGCGTGATACGCAAGCAGTTGCAGCGGAATAACGGCTAACATCGGCTGCAAAAGCTCGGGTGTGTCCGGTATGAGTATAAGATGGTCGGCGTATTCTTTGATGCGGTCGTTGCCCTCGGTGGCGACGATTATGGTTTTGCCGCCTCGTGCGCGGACCTCGCAGATATTGCCGATAATTTTCTCGTATTGCGGCCCGGCCGTGGCAATAAATACGGCAGGCATCCCGTCCACAATCAGGGCAATCGGCCCGTGTTTCATCTCCGCCGCGGGAAGCCCCTCGGCGTGTATATAACTTATCTCCTTGAGCTTCAGCGCGCCTTCGAGGGCCACCGGATAATTGACCCCCCTGCCAAGAAACAGCCAGTTTTCCCTGCTGATATTCGCCTCGGCTATCTTTTTAATCTGTTCCGAAAGCTCAAGTATCCGGGTAATTTTCCCCGGTATTTCGGATAGTTCCCTGACGTATCGTTCCGCCTCGTCGCTGCTGATAAGCCGTCTTCTGCTCAATTCTATTGCCAGCATCGTCAGCACGGTCACCTGCGCCGTAAAGGCCTTTGTGCTGGCGACGCCTATTTCGGGGCCGACGTGCAGATACACACCGGCGTCGGTTGCTCTCGCGATGGATGAACCTACAACGTTGACTATGCCGAGCACCGTTGCGCCTCGCTCTTTTGCCTGCTCGACCGCTGCCAGCGTGTCCGCCGTCTCGCCCGACTGGCTTATTACGATAACGATTGTCCCGTCTTCTATGATTGGATTGCGGTAACGGAATTCGCTGGCATATTCAGTCTCGGTGGGAATTCTCGCTAATTGTTCAAATAGAAATTCGCCGACAAGTCCCGCGTGAAAAGCCGTCCCACAGGCGGTAAAAATCAATCGTTTGGCCCGCGTCAGCTCTCGCAGATAGTCATCGACGCCCCCCAGACGGATTTTTGCATTGCGGGTATCGACTCGGCCGCCCATACAGGTCGTCAACGCCTTGGGCTGCTCGAAAATCTCCTTGAGCATATGATGCTTGAAACCGCCCAGCTCTATCTGCTCTAATGAAAATTCGATATCCTGCAGCTCCTTGGTTACCGCGACGTTGTCGATGGTCTTGGTATGGAAGCCGCCTGAGGTTACTATTACCATTTCGTTGTCCGCCATATATACTGCTCGCGCGGTATGCTCCACGATTGCAGCGGCGTCGGAAGCGAGGATATATTCCCCGTCACCAACGCCTAATATCAGCGGGCTTCCCTTTTTGGCTCCGATGAACATATTGGGGCAATCAGAACAAAGTATCCCCAGTCCGTACGTGCCGTGCACCTCTCGCAACGCCCGCTGCACCGCCCACTCGAACCTACTTTGGCCCGCCGGTTTTTTTGTCTGCTCGTCCGCGTCGCATTTCGCGTAGAAATACCCAATCAAGTTTGCAATCACTTCGGTATCGGTTTCGCTGGCGAATGAGACCTTCTCACTTTGCAGCCAGGTTCTCAATGTCGCATAGTTTTCGATGATGCCGTTGTGGACGACCGCTATTTTGCCGGTATAGTCCGGATGCGGGTGGGCATTTATCTGGTTCGGCTCGCCGTGCGTCGCCCACCGTGTGTGGCCGAGGCCCAGCGTCTGGCTGCTGTCCGGCTCATCGAGAATCGCTTCAAGCGCGCTTATTCGGCCGCTTGTCTTTTTGATTTTGATAGCGCCCTCGCCCATCAGCGCCACACCCGCCGAGTCATAGCCCCGATATTCGAGACGCTTCAATCCCTCGATAAGTATCGGCTGCGCCGTCTTTTTGCCTAAATAAGCTACTATGCCGCACATTACTTTTCCCTCGATTGTAACAATAAATTACTTTCTACCGCTTGGTTCATGGCTTGGGTCCGTTTATTGTAGAACGCTTTAGCTTCACAGGCAATTGAATTCCATTCGACTTTAGTATAAGATTTTCTCGGCTAAACGACTGTGTTGGATGATTTTTCTGAACTATGCTGATTGTCATCGACTATAACGTTGGAAATGTAAAAAGCGTCTGTAACGCCTTTCGCTACCTCGGCTGCGAGGTCGAGTTAAGCTGCGACCGCAGGAAAATCGAGGGCGCAACCGCCCTCGTCCTGCCGGGCGTCGCCGCATTCGGCTTTGCGGTCAACGCCCTCGGCAAATTGGCTGGGCTTATCAAGGAGCTTGCACAAAACGGCAAACCCCTGCTCGGTATCTGCGTCGGCTACCAGATGCTCTTCGACGAAAGCTGCGAGTTCGGCACGCACAAAGGACTCGGCCTTGTATCAGGAAATGTCGTGCCCATACCGCCGGGCCGCGTCATCCCGCACATGGGCTGGAACAAGGTCGGATTGCCCGACGATATGGCCTTGTTTGCAGGCCTTGCGCCTGAAAAGCACTTTTATTTTGCGCACTCTTTCTATGCCGACGTGACCGATACCGCCGCCGAAGTTGCTTATACCGATTATGGCTTCAACCTGCCCGCCTCCGTCCAGAAAGGCAACATTTACGGCACGCAGTTCCACCCCGAAAAAAGCGGCAAACAGGGCCTGGAGGTATTGCGCAATTTCGCCCGAATCGCGAAAGGAAAGGTCGGCTGATGCTTACCCGCAGAATAATTCCCTGCCTCGATGTCAAAGACGGCCGAGTCGTCAAGGGCGTGCATTTTGTTAATCTGCGTGATGCCGGCGACCCTGTCGAACTCGGCGCTCGATACAGCGACGAAGGAGCCGACGAGCTTGTATTCCTCGATATCACCGCGACGATTCGCTCCCGCAGAACTATCGTTGAGCTTGTCAGAAAAGTCGCTGAAAAGGTCTTCATCCCCTTTACCGTTGGCGGCGGCATCAACTCTGTAGAGCAGATGGATGAGCTTTTGAGAAGCGGCGCTGAAAAATGCTCTGTCAACACCGCCGCCGTTGCAAACTCTGATATTCTCACCAAAGCCGCACAAAAATTCGGCAACCAGTGCGTCGTCCTCGCCATAGACGCCCGCCGGTCAAAAACCAGGGCGGGCCATTGGCAGGTTACCGTCAAGGCGGGCACCGAACCCACCGATATCGACGCCGTCGAATGGGCTGTCGAGGGCGCCAAACGCGGCGCTGGCGAGATTCTCCTTACCAGTATGGATGCCGATGGCACACAGAAGGGCTACGATATCGAACTGACCCGCGCGGTCGCCGACGCTGTTAATATCCCCGTAATCGCCTCGGGCGGCGCGGGCACTCTCGACCACCTTTACGATGCCATCGTCGCCGGCCACGCCGAAGCCATCCTTATGGCCTCTATTACTCACTTCGAAAATTACACCATCAACCAGATGAAAGAATACCTCCGTGACCGCGGAATAGCCGTTAATCTTTGAAATTCTGTAAAGCTATCCGTGCTCGCCAAATCTTCTTTGCCCTTCAGAATCTGAATGTTATAATCACAAGGCCATTTTTAGATGTGACGAGGCACTTTTTATAAAGGGATACTTTGAAATTTCAGGTCTTCGAGAAAGGTTCGGCAGTTAAAGATTTCGCACTGCACGGGGCGTATCTGTTCGGCTCCGATGGTATGGCCGTCCGCAAGGCGCAAATTACCTTCGCAGATGGGCTTTTGGAATGTTACAAGCCGAATCAGGAAACCGCCGGTCTGTCGCTATTGTGGCCCGTGGAGGGTTTCGGCAGTGTGCTTCTTCCCACGACCTGTCTGCCGGAAAGAGACGAACCATACAATCTGAATCTCGAGCTGGCACGCAGCCGGCTGATGCAAATAATCAACAAACGCGAGGACTGGTCCATTTTCGAGGATACCGAGGACACGGCGGTCATTTACGGCCAAGCGCAGGACTTATTCATCAAGGCCATCCAGAACACTTCCGATGGCCCCGTCGCCTCACAGCTTGCCGACCAGGCGCTTCAAAAAGCGATTTCGTTTTCAGAAGGTCTTGCGGCCAAGCATGCTAAGTGTCTTTTTGCATCGCGCGGAAAAAGTCGAAACTTCGGCCGCGGCTGCCTCGGCTGCTGGGTTGACCCCAAACAGGTCGCCAATCCCGCGTATGTGGAGCGGCTGGCCGGCGTATTCGGTCTGGTGATGGTGCCTTTCAACTGGGCACAGATTGAGCCGGAAAGCGGCACCTACGACTTTTCCAAGCTCGACGCCTGTATAAGCACGCTGAGCAAAAGAAAACTCGCCGTCGGCGCAGGCCCCTTGCTTTGCTTTGCCAAAGAATACCTGCCAAAATGGCTGCTTGATGGTGAGGTCAGCTTTGAAAAGATTCGTGAATCCGCCTACCATTTTGTTTCAGCCGCCGCGGCCCGATATGCAGGGATGGTCAGAAGCTGGTGCGTCATCAGCGGATTGAACGCCTTGAACTATTTCGGATTCGGCTTCGAGCAAGTCCTCGAAATAACACGAACAGCGAATATGGCGGTCAAGGCGGCCTCCGAGAGGGCAATGAGAATAATAGAAGTCAACAATCCCTGGGGCGAGTATTACGCAACGACGCCCGATACCATTCCGCCGGTTGTATATATGGATATGGTTATCCAAAGCGGCATAAGTTTTGACGCTTTTGGACTCGCTATGCGGTTTGGCAAAGACGAATCAGGTATGCACGTCCGCGATATGATGCAGATTTCGGCTGTCCTCGACTCGTTCGCCCCGATATCGAGGCCTATGTATATTACGCGCGTTGAAGTCCCGGGACTGGATTCCGCCTCCAACGCCGGCGTCTGGCACGGTCCCTGGAACCGCGCTATGCAGGCAGAGTGGCTCGACCAGTTTTACAGGATAGCGCTGGCAAGGACGTTCATTGACGGCGTAATCTATTCGAGCTTCGCTGATACTAAAGACAGCCCTATTCCAGGCAGCGGACTTTTGACGTCGGCTCTTGAATCCAAGGAAGCTTACGTGGCGATGAAGAGGTTCCGCGACCGTATCTTTGGCCGCTAAGAGGGTAATATAAATGAACCGAATTCCACTGCTCGCGTTTGTTATTGCCGCAGCACTTGCCGTCGTTTTATGCCTGTGCTTCACTTTGCCTCTCGCCGTCGCAGGTGCTCCGGCTGAAACAGTAAAATTAGAACATAAAATAAATCCCAACGATGCACCGCCGGAAAGTTTGGCAAGATTGCCGGGTATCGGGCGCACAAGGGCACAGGCGATAGTTGCTTACCGCGAAGATGTTCAACGAAGCGGTAATGGCAATTTGGCGTTTCAGAATTGCGACGACCTCAAAAATGTTAAGGGTATCGGGCCTGTAACTGCCAAAAATATCTGCGATTGGCTGAAATTCCGGTAACCAAACAACTCGTCGGAGATTAAAATAATACGATGGACGAATGGGTAATTGATAAGCCGCTGGGACAATGCTGTGCTACCGGCAAAGTTATTGCGCCGGGAGAGGAATACTACGCGACCCTTGTTCAGACCGAGCAGGGTTTTGCCAGGCGGGATATTTGCACGGAGTACTGGAACGAACATAAGCCGGAGGTATTCTGTTACTGGAAGACGAAGCTGCCTCGCCCGGACCAGAAAAAGAACCTTCTTGTCGATGACGATATGCTGATGGCGTTCTTCGACCGGCTTGGAGCGGAAACCGAACAGGAAAAAATCAATTTTCGTTTTGTCCTGACGCTGGTCCTGATGCGCAGACGCCGGCTCAAATACGACTCGTCCAGAACAGACGACGGAAAGGACATCTGGCGATTGCGTTTAACGGGCACACAGACCTTTGTCGAAGTGGTCAATCCAAACCTTGACGAATCCCAGGTCGCACAGTTGACCACACAAATAGGCCAGATTCTGCAGGCGGAGCTGTAATTGTCTAAGCGAATTGCATTGTTTGCTGGTGTATTGATTCTTGGTGGCTGCGCGGCCCAAATACAGCAGCCGGTGCGCCGCTGTGAGGGCAAAAAAACCGCCGCCGAGGCAATCGAAACATTAAATTCCCACCGCGATAAAGCGATGCCCATTCGCGCAGCGGGCCAATGCCTGCTGCGTTACCACCTCGAAGGCAAACAGCACAAAGAAAATTTCCCCGTCAAGCTGTGGATTAATCCCCCGGACGGAATTTATCTCCAGGGCGATGTGGCGTTCAATGCAACCGGCCTAGTGCTCGGCTCAAATGCCGATGAATTCTGGTTCTGGCTTAAACCGAAGGAAATCAGCAGCTACTGGTGGGGCAGATGGTCACAGGCCGGAACCTGGAATAGTTTGGTATTAAGTCCCACAGCTTTACTCGAGGCCTTCGGCAGTGTGAATCTGCACGATGGCCGCTCGTCGTTGACGCGAATCGACGGCCTTGATGTGCTCGTCCTGCATAACGAACAAGGCACAGTGCTCAAGCGGGTATATATCGAGCCCTGCAACTATGTCGTTTCTAAAATCGAATATCTCGATTCGGCAGGCAGGTTTGGCCGGGCGGAGTTTGCGGATTACCAACAGATTGACGATGGATTCTCAGTCCCGACCTCGATAAATATAATCGCCTTCTCAAGTGACGGAAATAATGATTCGGTACGGATTTCGTTGAACACAGTAAAGCCCACAGAGATCAGCCAACAGCAGCAGCAGCGCCTTTTTGTTAGACCGCAACCTCGCGGCTTCGAGCACGTTTACGAAATAATCGACGGCGCCGCTGTCGAACAGAAAACCGAATAAAGCGTAACTTATGATAAAACTGCACTTTCCAAGAAAATTAGGTTTATTTTAGCTCTTTGAAAACAATTTGATAATAAAAAATGGCTCATCCTTCCGATGTTTTTCTTGGCAAAAGAAACATTTGGAAAGGAGA
>JBDRMP010000065.1:0-29750 GCA_043811995.1 Planctomycetota bacterium | reverse complement strand
ACACAAATGTTGTGGCGAATCTTTTGTTATCTTCGGCCGCTCGACTACAATCGCCTCAATCGTTGCTTCGAGCAATTTTGTATCATGCACGTTCGCTGCTGCCACAATTGCCGCAAGTGGTCCGCCGTCTGCTTCGACGAGGATACTGCGTTTTACGCCGTTTTTTGCCCTGTCCGTGGGGTTTGGCCCGATATGGTCCCCCCAAAACGCGCCTTGCTCATGGCGGTATCGGCAGACTGCCAACTGAAATTTACACCACCAAGTTCGTCGCATTCGGCAATAAGAGCCGCCCATATCTTGTCGAGCAAGCCACGCTGCGTCCATCGCTGAAATGTGCGATGTACGGAACTGTCGTCGGGGAAGTCTTTGGGCAACTGGTTCCACTGACAGCCGCTGCGCATACGAAAAATTATCGCATCCATCGCCGCTCGCTGGTCGATTCGACTGCGTCCCGTGTGTTTGGGCGGGTCGAATTTCCTGATAATTGGTTCTATGGTATTCCACAGTTCTTCCGGCACGTGCCAAATCGTTGGCAACGGCTTTACGTTACGTTTTTTTCTCATCTGCGTATCCTTTCAATAAGCTTACACAGATGTTATCGGCTAAATTATGCGTTTTGAGATAGTTACTTAGTGCAGATTGGGAAGGAAGAGGATGAAGACGCCGGCGAGGACGCCGGCAAGGGCTATGGCTTTGCTGCGAATCCGGACCTCGCCGAACAGGAGTGCTCCTGCTAAAAATGAGACGACAACGCCACTGCTTCGGACGGCGGCCAACAAGGAAATCAATGTTCCCTCACAGGCGATTGCCTTGAAATAGGCGACGTCGGCAATAGCCAGCCAAAAACCGATAAGCGGGATAGTCCAACGCCACTCGAAGGGGAGGAATTCCTTCCTGCGAGGCAGCCAGAATACGAGCAGTATAAGGCCGAGGAAAGGGACCATATACAGCATAAACCAGACCTGCACGCCGACGGCCGAAAGGCCGAGGGTCTGAATGAGGTATTTATCGAAAAGCCCGCTTGCCGCACCGAGCAGGACCGCTATAAACAGCAAGATAACCCACTTGTTGGTATGAAAGACAATTCCTTCGCGGCTTCCCAATACGGAGAACAAAAAGTAGGAGACGAACAGAATGCCAAAAGCGACCCACTGCAGGGCAGTCAGCCGTTCACCGAAAACCAGCATCGCACCAAACAGCGTCCAGGCGGGACTGGATGCGGCAATCGGGGAGAATATCGAAATAGGCAGGTGCTTCATCGAAAAATAGGCCAGAAGAAACATAGTGCCGACAACTACCGACTTCGATAAACACAACAGATGCCCTGCCATGTCCAAATGCGGGATATACAGGCCCAGCCGGGTCATTAAATCCGGGGAAAGCGGCGAAAGGACAGCCACCGGCAAAAGCAGCAATGCCTCCACGAGCGTCGCAAAGAACAGGACCGGTATCACCGCATTAGCCCGCAGGGCGTGCTTTCTGCTGACGTCGTAAAAGCCCAAAAACAACGCTGAAAATATGCCTAAATACAGCCACATCTTAAATCACCCGCCTATTATACCGGAGATACACAAAAGGCGACTCTTTTACCATAAATGAATATCGTTTGCACACATAAAATTCTGAAGTTTCCGGATTTTCGGTTATAAAGTATTTTCGCATTTGAAAGAATGGCGTGGGGCTGATAGAATCGCCGGTTCTTTTTAAGGTTCAAAAATGGGACAAAGCACTGACAAGCACAAGCTGAGCAACGGAACGGTTCTGCTGGGTGAGCGGATGGAGGCGGTGGAGTCGGCGGCGTTCGATTTTATGCTGCCTGCGGGAGCGGCCGTTATGCCGGAGGGCTGTTGCGGTGCGGCCAACGTGATAGCGGACTGGATATTCCGTGGGGCTGGCGAAAAAGACAACAGGCAGTTAGGCGACTCGCTCGACGGGCTGGGCCTTCATCGCTCGGCCGGGGTCGGCACCGCCCATATCACAATCGGCGCGGCACTTGAGTCGAGCAACCTGTCGGCGGCTATTGAGCTGTATGGCGATATTATTCTCCGGGCGAAACTGGAAGACGAGGAATTTGCGCCGGCCAGGCAATTGGCAATCGACACAGTGAAAGGACTGGACGACGACCCGCGACACAAGGTTATGCTGAAGCTGCGGGAGCAGTTTTATCCCCAGCCGTTAGGTCGCAGCGCCGCAGGTGAAATCGACCAACTGGAAAAGTTGACGCCCGACAAGGTAAGGCAGATTATAGCGCAAAGTTTCAGTGCGCCGGGGACGATTTTTTCCGTAGCGGGCAAATACGATTTTGACGCAGTCGTGGCCCAGATGGAAAAATTATTCGGAGCAGATAAACAGGGTCAGGCCAAATCATTTACAACGGGCGCAAGGCCCGGCCGCTATAAACACATCCCGAACGAAGGGGCACAGGTTCACATCGGTCTTATGACACCAACGGTCAGGCCGGGAGACGAGGATTATTACAATGTGCGTATCGCGGTGGCGGTCCTGTCGGGCGGGATGGGCGCGAGATTATTTACCGAGGTGAGGGAAAAACGCGGGCTTTGCTACGCGGTCGGCGCACAATACCACTCGCTAAAAGAAATGGCAGGTATTGCGTGCTACGCCGGAACAACACCGGACAAGGCACAGGAAACATTCGACGTGATAGTCGGCGAATTCAATCGGCTGGCTGAGGGGATAAGCGAAGAGGAAATGCAGCGAGCAAAAGTCGGCTTGAAATCGTCGCTGATTATGCAAAGCGAATCCTCAAGCAGCCGGGCCGGGTCGATTGCGGGCGACTACTATATGTTAGGCCGGGTCAGGTCCTTAGATGAAATCAAGCGCGAAATAGACAAAACAAGCGTCGATTCAGTGCTGGATTTTCTGCGAAGGGAAAAAATCACGGAATTCGCGGTCGTAACAATCGGGCCAAGAGAAATAAAAGTTGGGTAGCGCGCAGCACGGCCAAGATGGCCGTGCTACCAGGAAAGCAGGTATGGAATTTAAGAATCACAAGCTGGCAAACGGATTGACGGTAATCGGCGAGGTAAACAAGAGCGCCAAGTCGTCGGCTGTCGGGTTTTTCGTAAGGACCGGTTCACGCGACGAGGACCTGCGCATAAACGGCGTGTCGCATTTTCTGGAGCATATGGTTTTCAAAGGAACCGACCGGCTGAGCCCGTTTGCGGTCAACGAAACCTTTGACAGGACAGGGGCACAGTATAACGCGTTTACCAGCGAGGAGAACACGGTTTTCTACGCGGCGATTCTGCCGGAGTATCTGTCGGAGATAACGAAGCTTTGGATAGAACTTATGAGGCCCGCGCTGCGGACGGAAGATTTCAACATGGAAAAGAACGTCATCAAAGAAGAAATCGCGATGTACAAGGACCAGCCGAATTACGACGTTCTTGACAGGTGCAGAGCACTTTATTTCGGAGGGCATCCCTGCGGGCACAGCGTTTTAGGCACAGAAGAGACGATAGACGCTATGACAGCTGAGCAGATGCGGGGCTATTTTGCGGGGCGATATGCGCCGAACAATATGGTGGCGGCATTCGCGGGCAATTTTAACTGGGATGAGATTAAGAACATAGTTGAAGCCGGCTGCGGGGGCTGGGAAAGGCGCGATGCCAAGAGGGAGCTCAGCGATACGCGAGGCAATCGCGGAGAACAGCAAGTCGAAAAATCCAACCTTGTGCGCGAGCATATTTGCCTGATGAGTCCGGCGATAAGCTTCCAGGACAAGGGGCGATATGCAGCATCACTCTTAGGCGTGATAGTCGGCGACGGGACAGGTTCGAGATTTTTCTGGGAGCTGGTGGACAAGGCGATAGCCGAGACAGCATCATTGGAGTTTGCGCCGATGGACGGCACCGGTGCTTACTGCGCCTATATCCGCTGCGCCAGCGAAAACGCGGCAAAGGCAATGGAGACAGTCAGTAAAATATTCGCGGATGTTGCGAAAAGCGGCGTGACAGAGGATGAGCTTACCAAGGCCAAAAACAAGGTCTTAAGCGCGCTTGTGATAAAAAACGAGCTGCCGATGGGCCGGCTGGTCGATTTGGGCTTTAACTGGACGTATCTGGGTCAGTATCGGCCGATTGAAGAGGAGGTCAAAGCGGTTAAAGCGGTTACGGTCGCCGAGATTAATGCCCTTTTGAAAGATTATCCTTTGGGCGAATTCGCACAATTCTCCTTAGGCCCCGCCAAAAACGGCTAAACGTTGATTGTCACTGCGAAGTTTACCCGCCGTAGTATCAACGAAGGCGGGCAATCTCGGCCCCTAAAGATAAAGAGATTGCCGCGTCGTCCCGATAAATCGGGACTCCTCGCAATGACAAGAATTTAAGCATTAGGAGAGGAATTTCAAAAAAACTGTGAGTAATGGGAGCGTTCTGCGCATAATATCTTATGAAAACCGGAACCGGTTAAGAATAAAGGAAACAGGTGGAACAGCAGCCGAAACAACAAGAATGGGCGGGACTCATCGAGGGCGACAGCGAGATATGGCGAGCACTATTACAGCGGATTATTCCGCAACTTTATGGGATGTTCCTGAAGAGCTGGCCTAACCCGTCGCTTGCCGAGGAGCTTGTTCAAAAGACCGTCTTCGACGCGGTCCGCGGACGAAACACCTATGACCAGGAAAAAGGCGGCGTTGAGCAATGGATATTCGGTATCGCCCGTAACAACATCCGGCTTGAAATACGAAAGCGGGCAAGCAGGCCCAGCGTAGACGGCGACATCAGCACCTACCTCGATGTGATTGATACCGAGCCATTGCCGGATGAGCTGCTGGAGAATAAAGAGACCGCCGATATTGTGCGCACCGCCCTTTCACAACTCGATAACAGGCAGCAGTCGGTTTTAAGGGCAAAGTATATCGAGGGTCTTTCGGCAGGCGAGATTGCCAAACGTTTGGAAATTACGGAAAAGGCCGTGCACGATTTACTTTACAGGGCCAGGAATTCTCTTCGCGACCGGCTCCAAATAGCGGCGCGTGCAGATAAACAGGAGTAACAAGTATGAATAACAAAAATGAAAATCTCGAAAAAAATATCTCGCGGTTAGTCAAGCTGGCCGGCGATTCCAATAAACCGGGTAAGGCGTTTACCGATTCATTGATAAACGAGGCGCTCGATGAATTGACGCAAAAGGCCGGCACACCTGCGCGAGAACGAAAGAGCACAATTATGACTGCTAAAAAGATATTCGCATACGCAGCGGCGATTCTTGTCGCCTGCGGCGTTTTGGCGACATTGGTGATGCAAGGCCAAAACAACGTGAGGCGTCAACCGGGCAAAGTCGCGAGCCGGGCAGCAGATGGAAGGAACGATTTGAAGGAAAGATTGGAAAACGAATTGACAAAGCAACCGTCAGAAGAGGAACCAGAAGCGCAACCGGCGCTAAAGCAAGCACAGATAGAATACACACAAGCCGGTGGAAAAATCGAATCGAAAACAAAGGTGGAGCAGCCAATTCCAACAAAAATACAAGCAGAAACACCAACAATCGTTGTGACCGGCTTATCCAAGGAGAAGCTTGCTGAATTACTTGCAAATGCCAAAAACTTCCAGAATCAACAAAATTATGAAGATGCGTTGAAGCAGCTTGAGCTGGCTCTCGCGATAGACCCTAATCACAACGAGGTGCTGACATTGAAGCAGACCGTGGCTAATGCAATCAGGTTGAATGAGCAGTTGGTCGTTGCAAAAGGGACAGCCGGAGACCAAGCCCGGGCACTTGGGTTGACTGATATGTCGGGTATACCCAGCAAAAGTAAGGAAGCAGATTCAATAGGGTTCTACTTTGAAGAAATGCCAGCCAGCTCGCAATCGTTAGTGGGGAATGGAGGCAGCGAATACAGAGTTAAGTTGTATTCTTCGTGCCCCGTTCAAAAGGAGCCGATGCGCCGGCCGCCGATGGCGCACGGTGGGACGACGCCGCCAAACGGCGAAGACGTGGACGCGATGTTCTTCAAGAACTACGGCGTTAATCCTTTCATCGATACCGAGGACGACCATTTATCGACCTTCGCAACTGACGTAGATACAGGCAGTTACACGGTTGTCCGCGGGTATCTCCACGATGGTCATCTGCCGCCGAATGACGCGGTTCGGGTCGAGGAATTTGTGAATTACTTCAAATATGATTATCCGGCGCCGCAGAAAGACGACTTCGCATTGTATGCGGAGGCGGCGCCGTGGCAGTTCGGCACGGGCCGGCAGAACAGTTACCTGCTTCGCCTGGCTCTTAAGGGAAGACAAGTAAGCGACGAGAATCGCAAGCCGGCGGTTTTGACATTCGTGATTGACGTATCCGGCTCGATGTCGCGTGAGGACCGGCTGGGATTAGTGAAAAAGTCGCTGCGTATGCTGGTCGAAAATCTGCGTCACGACGACAAAATCGGCATAGCCATATACGGCAGCAGGGGTCAAAAGGTGATGGGCTATAAGGGCCTTGATGAAAAAGACGAAATCCTGACGGCGATTGAGCAGCTTTCGTCGAGCGGCTCGACCTACGCCGAAGAGGGAATCAGAATCGGTTACGAGATGGCCGAGAAGGCGTTCAAAAAGGGCTGCATCAATCGCGTGATACTCTGCTCGGACGGCGTCGCAAATGTCGGGCAAACGGGCGCCGACAATATCTTTAAGGTCATCAAAGAAAAGGCGGACAAGGGTATTACGCTGTCGGCAATCGGCTTTGGGATGGGTAACTACAATGACGTGCTGATGGAGCAGCTCGGCGACAAGGGTAACGGCCATTACGCGTATATCGATACAATTGCCGAAGCGAAACGCATCTTCGAGGACAATCTCACCGGAACGCTTGAAGTGATAGCCAGAGACGTCAAGGTTCAGGTCGATTTCAATCCCGATGTCGTGCGGAGCTACCGGCTGATTGGCTATGAAAACAGGGACGTGCCGGATAATAAATTCCGGGATGACAAATACGACGGCGGCGAGGTAGGCGCAGGTCATTCGGCGACGGCTCTTTACGAGCTGAAGCTTTGGCCGGGCAAGAAAGGCAATATCGCAACAACATACGTGCGTTATAAAGACGCCGACAGTGATGCTGTTACCGAGTTCAAAAGCTCGATTGGCACAGGCAAATTGAACCACGATTTCGACGGTTCGAGCAAACAATTCCGGCTTGCAGCGACCGTGGCCGAGTTCGCTGAAATTCTTCGCCACAGCTACTGGGCAAAAGGCGTATCGCTTGAACCGGTACTGCAACAGGCACAGGACCTGGCGGAAGAATTCAAAGGCAACCCCGACGTTATTGAGCTTGTTGACTTGATATCGAAGACCAGCCGGCTTATGCCTGAGCCGGTCGAAACTCCTACGCAGGAAGAATAATCGAGCCGGCAAAACCGGCCAAGTCAAGTGCAAAGGGCTTGTCAAAGGACAGGCCCTTCTTTTTATATTCTTCTTATCGCTTCTTGAATAATGCCAGTCCAAGTGTTAAGATGGATAAAAGAGCAATGGCTGGATAGATTAAAATGGCAGCTAACGACACACAATTCGACGCCCATAAATCATATCAAAAACCGGATATCCTGCGGGCGAAGGATATCATACCCGGCTCACGGCGCAGCGAAATCGAAAATGAAGGCGGAAGTGAGATTCCTCGGTTCGATTTGGCCCGGGACATAATGGCAGAGCATCGGCGGCTAACCGCATCGCGTCGCAAAAGCCCATCCTCGATAACAGAACGAGTATCGAGCATCGAAAATCGAGAATCGAGGGTTGGACATCGAGCACAGAGCATCGAGTACACTTCGCAGTGGGACCCAATCATAGCGGACATCGTTACGAGGGATATCGAGCGGCTATGCGGCAGCCGGTCGTAAGGACTTAAGGCAGGACAGTTGACAGTTGTAGTTCAAGCGGATATGACGGGGAGAAGAAATGAAACACACTTATACAGCGTGCAGGGAATGCAAGTGGTGGTGCCGGCTTGCTGAGCACGGGGAAAAGATACATCAGGGCGAATGTCGCAGGTTCCCGCCTTCGGTGTTTTTTGCCGGCAGAATATATTACACATTCGGCGAGGTGTCGAACCGCGGTTTCCCGATTACCGGCGAGGACTGGTGGTGCGGGGAAGGGCGTTTTTGACCAAACCACAAAGGCATAAAGACACCAAGTAATAAGCCAAAAGAATAAAGTAAAAAAACTTTGTGTATTAGAGTCTTAGTGGTGAATCCTCAAAAAATCGCAAGAAACCAGTTGCAACGGGAGGTCGCGATGCGCATAATCAGGTGCTCAACAATCTGGTATGCTATTTTGAAAGGCGATAGATGGGTTCAGTATTACAGGCGCTGATAAAGCTACAAAGCGTAGAGAACCGCCTGCGAGCGGCCAAAGCAAAACTCGCAAGGTGCCGCAGAAACGTTATCCTCCAGGAAAACCAGATTAGAACACTGCAAAACGCTCTCGAAGCCAAAAAAGAGGAGATTCAGCTTACGACGATACAGTCGGACCGGCTGGAGCTTGAGTTGAAGACAAGGGACGCGGAGATTTCCAAGCTAAGGGCGTCGTTGAATTCCGCGAGGACAAATAAGGAATACGCAGTGGTTCTGACGCAGTTGAACACTACAAGGGCTGACAACTCCAAGATTGAGTCGCAGATTCTCGATCTTATGAAGGATATCGAGCAGGACCAGACGGAAAGCCAGAAAATCCAGCAGCAGATAGATGAGCAGAAGGCCAAGCTCGAACAGATTCGCAAGGAATCCGAGCAACAGGCAGCCAAATCCGAGGCCGAGATAGACCAGATTCAGTGTGAGTGGAATGAGGCGGCCGGTAAGGTGCCTGCGGAGTATCTGGAGATTTTCAAGCGGGTTGCCGAGACATACGACGGCGAGGCCGTTGCGATTATCGAGCAACAGGGGGGCACAACGGGCTCCTATAGCTGCGGGGGCTGTTTTATGGGTGTTACGGCCGAGTGCGTTAATATGCTGATGACCAAAGACGAGGTAATCCGCTGTCCCATCTGCACGCGCATTTTAGTGCTCAGCACTTCGCAGGAATAAGAAAACGATTGATAATCAATGGCAAGCGGAAGCGATACGTTGATGGAAAAGATAATCGCTCACATCGACGGCGGCTCGAGAGGCAATCCAGGGCCGGCCGCCGCGGCTTATGTGCTGACCGACCCGCAGGGCAGACAATTAGAGGCCAGGGCGTTTTTCTTAGGCAAGGCGACAAACAACGTCGCGGAATATACGGCAATCCACAAGGCGCTCGAGGCGGCCAAAGCACGCGATGCAAAGCAAATCACAATTTTCAGCGACAGCGAGCTGTTAGTCAGGCAGCTCAACGGGCAATACAAGGTCAAAAGCGAGCAGATAAGACCTCTGTTTGCGAGGGCCGTCGAGATGCTCGCCGGTTTCGAGAGCTGGCAGGTCCAGCATATTTTCAGAGAAAACAACAAGCAGGCCGACGCGTTTGCGAACCGCGCCCTCGATGTCGAGGGGGACGTGGAAATGAAGGCCAAAAGGAACGGGGGAGCAAAGCCGATACGGCTTGGCGTGCTGATAAGCGGCGGGGGCACCACGCTGATAAATCTGGTCGAGCAAATCAAACAAGGCAAACTCCCCGCTCATATAGCAGTAGTGATAAGCTCTCGCTCAACGGCAGCAGGTGTTGAAAGAGCCGGGGCTGCAGGTCTGAACGTCAAAATAATTCGCAAGAAGGATTATCCGGACATAGATGAATTCAGCAGGCGCATAGAGCAGGAGCTTGCGGCGGCCGGGGTAGAGCTTGTCGTGCAGGGCGGATGGCTATGCCTGTGGAAAATTCCCTCCCGCTTTGAGAACAGAGTGATGAACATACATCCGGCCCTTTTGCCGAGCTTCGGCGGTCAGGGAATGTGGGGACATCACGTTCACGAAGCTGTTTTAAAAGCGGGGTGCAAGATAAGCGGCTGCACGGTGCATTTTTGCACCAATGATTATGACAGCGGGCCTATTATCGTGCAGCGGTGCTGTCCCGTGAAAAACGACGACACACCTGAGACGCTTGCGGCGAGGGTCTTCGAGCAGGAGTGTATCGCGTACCCGGAGGCAATTCGACTGTTTGCCGAAGGCAGATTGTCGGTCAGGGACGGCTGTGTGAGAATAGTATCAGCGGCGGAGAAGCAGACGGCGCAGCTATGAACAAGAAGCAGAAGCAGATTCTGGCAAATTTTGCGGTTGTGATAGCGGTAACCATCACGGCGGTCGCTGGAATGGTCGAACTGAAGAATCACGTTAATCGTTCCGAGGCGATTCGGGCGATGGAACAACTCGGGCGAATCGTAGCCGAATACAGGCAGAAAAACGGCTCGATACCGCCCGAATCTTATGCGGAAAGCATAAAAGTATCGCTGGAAGGACAGGTCCGCCTCGGCAACCTGCAATACCGTGCACGCTGGATACAGTTTGATTCCCCGCCTGATACGATTCTCGCTTATGTTACAAAAGATTACCGTTCCCTGTTTTTCCGACCCGGAGCAATCGTGCTTCGGCTCGACGGCCGCGTTGAGTGGATGGATAAAAGGGAATTTGAAAAGCTTCTCGAAAGTCAGCAAAGTATTCTGGAACGTGAAATGGCACCAAAGTAACGACCTTTTTCAGGGTCGCCTGAATCTGTCTGCGGAGATTACGGCTTAAACAGTTGTCTTTTCACTCTTGACCGGTTGCGGCGCCTCTACACCTTCGAGCTTTAGATGCTCCTCGTCCTGAACGTCGATCTTGATGAGATTCTTTCCCTTGAATTCGCCTCGCAGGACCGCTTCCGAGAGCGGGTCTTCTATGTAGTGCTCAATGGCCCTTCGCAGTGGGCGAGCGCCGAATTCGGGGCTGTAGCCCTTCTCGATGAGGAATTCCTTTGCCCCGGCGGTCAGTTCGAGCTTGAGGCCGTGCTCGGTCAGTCGTTTGAATACCTTGGTAAGCTCGTATTCGACTATCGTTTGCAGGTCTTCCTTTGAAAGCGGCTTGAAGACGATTATGTCATCGACGCGGTTAAGAAACTCGGGCCTGAAGTGCCGTTCGACCTCCTTGTGGAGCATATCTTTCATTTTTTCGTAGTTTGCCTCAGGTGTCTTCTTGCCAAAGCCGAATCCGCCGCTGTTTTTAATCAGCTCTGCGCCGATGTTGCTCGTCATAATGACGACTACGTTTTTGAAATCGATGCCCCTGCCGAAGCTGTCTGTCAGCCGGCCTTCATCCATTATTTGAAGCAAAATATTGTAAACGTCGGGGTGGGCTTTTTCTATTTCGTCGAGCAGCAGGACCGCGTATGGTCTGCGTCTGATTCGTTCGGTAAGCTGGCCTCCCTCTTCATATCCGACGTAGCCCGGAGGCGCGCCAACAAGCCGGCTGACGTTGTGCTTTTCCATAAACTCGCTCATATCCAGCCGGACAAGGGCGTTTCTGTCGCTGAACATAAATTCGGCCAATGCCTGCGCCAGCAGGGTCTTGCCAACGCCGCTGGGGCCCAGGAAGATAAAGCAGCCCATCGGACGGTTGGGGTCCTTCATACCGCTCCTGCTGCGGCGCACGGCCTTTGACACCGCGGCAATGGCCTCGTCCTGCGAAACAACCTGCCTGTGAATCTCCGCCTCAAGCTCGAGCAGCCGCTGCGTCTCTTTCTTTTCGAGGCGGGTCAGGGGAATGCCTGTCATATTACTGACGACCTCGGCAATCACCTCGGCGTCAACCACTCCGGTCGCCTCCTTGTTCTCCTCGTACCATTTTTTCTGCATCTGGGCTTTTTCGTTGAGCATTTGCTGCGTCTGGTCCCTCAGCGAAGCCGCTCGTTCATAGTCGGCACTTCGGACGGCCTCGTCCTTTTCCCTCTGGAGTTTTTCGATTTTACTCTCAAGTTCCGTCAAATCCGGGGGACGGGTCATATTTTTCAGCCGAACACGCGCGCCGGACTCATCCATAACGTCGATGGCCTTGTCGGGCAGACATCTGCCGGTGATATACCGGGTCGAAAACTCAACCGCCTGGAAAAGCGCCTCATCGGTGAACCTCACCCTGTGATGCGCCTCATAACGGTCCTGCAGCCCCCTGAGTATATCAACCGTTTCGTCTTTCGAAGGCGCCTCGACGATAATGGTCTGAAAACGCCGCTCGAGGGCGCCATCCTTCTCGACGTGCTTTCGATACTCATCGAGGGTCGTGGCCCCAATACACTGCACCTCGCCTCTGGCAAGGGCGGGCTTTAGGACGTTGGAGGCGTCGATTGCGCCTTCGGCACCGCCTGCACCGACGAGCGTATGCAGCTCATCGATGAATAATACGACGTTTTTGGCGCGTCTAACCTCGTTAATGACGGCCTTTATGCGTTCCTCGAACTGTCCGCGGTACTTTGTGCCCGCGACCATCATCGCAAGGTCGAGCACGACAATGCGTTTATCTTTGAGAATCTCAGGCACCTGCTTATTGATTACCTGCTGGCTGAGTCCCTCAACAATGGCGGTCTTGCCCACACCCGCCTCGCCAAGCAGAACGGGATTATTCTTGGTGCGTCTGCAAAGTATCTGAATCAATCGCTCGATTTCGCGTTTTCTTCCGATTACGGGGTCAAGCTCGCCGTCCGCGGCCAATTGGGTAAGGTCTCTGCCGAAGCTGTCCAGCGCGGGGGTCTTGCTTTTGGGTTTTCCGCTTACTGCCGGCCCCCCCATTTTCATATCGAGCCCGGCGGGTTCCATATCGACGCCTGCTCCGAGGAGGTTCAGGACTTCCTGGCGAACGTCATCCAGCCGAAGCCCCACGTTCATCAGGACCTGCGCTGCTATGCCTTCGGTCTCACGCAAAAGACCCAGCAGCAGATGCTCTGTGCCGACGTAATTATGGTTTAGCGACCTTGCTTCTTCGATGGCAAATTCGATGACCTTCTTGGCGCGGGGCGTATGGGGGAGCTTGCCCATTGTTACCATATCGGGGCCGCTCTTGACGAGCTTTTCGACCTCGAGGCGCACCTTTTTCACATCGACGTCGAGATTCTTCAAAACGGTTGCTCCGACGCCGCTTCCTTCCTTGACTAAACCGAGAAGGATGTGCTCGGTGCCTATGTATTCGTGGTTGAAACGCTGCGCCTCCTGGTTGGCCAGCGCCATAACCTTACGTGCCCTGTCTGTAAATCGCTCGAACATTTTTTTACCTCGAAAGCATCATCTAATGTTTGCTCCGCCACAGGCGGATAAATAAACGCTTTGGCCCTCTTGTTCTCCGCAACTCTTATTTTACTCTATCTGATAGTATTGTCAACGATTGTCGAAGTTTCAAATGGCTTTCCTGTTACATTCTATTGCCGCGAAGCCACTTATGTTCATTTACCGGACTATTCACCTGGCATCCTGCTGTTTTATCGACCAAATCAAGGCCTGACTTTCCGGCTAAATCCGGCTTTATGCCCAAAAAAAACGTCTCTTGAGAAAAGTATGGTTCTTTTATTCCATGCTATTATGCCGCCCACAAAAAACTCCTTCAAAAAACACAAAATTTTGGCGATTTAACTTGTCTTAGGATAATTATGAGGCGTAAAACACTTCTGCTGAGAAAAAACAGCTAAGAAGTTTACAGTACTGAGATTTCAGGCGTTTCGACTAAAACCGGAAGTTTTTGAGTGAAGAAGCGTTTGGAAGGCTCGGTGCTCTTTGTTTGTTTGCAAAGGGCACCGATTGCTTTCGCGTTCTTCACAGGCTCTTCCGGGCCTTAGTCGAGCGTGAATTGCGGCGGTGTCCTTTTTATTTGGCCCGCCGAAAGATATTGACGGTTTCTATAATGTGAGTTAGATTAACACCCATAATTTAAGGAAAGGAGATTGTTATGTGTAGAAACTTAATTCTATCGGTTTTGGTAGTTTGCGTTCTTACAGCAGGAGCATCTATCGTTAATGCCGAACCGCTTATAACAGTCAACGGTCTTAATCCTGTCGATTCTCCACTTACAATAGAAGGGTCAGAGCAACTTCTGCTCGCTGTAGAGGGGAATTCTCCGACAGAGCCCAAAAATGTATCCGTCACGGCATCAGGTGGAACGTTACAGCCGGCAGCGGAAGAAGCAATTTTTATCAGGGATGGTACGATGAAGCAAGGTCAAAAATTCCTCCAATATGGGAAACTGAATATCAAAGATGGTCTCGGATTGAATGGTACGCATTAGAAGATGGGATGAATCTTTATGAAGCATTATATTACGTTATTGGTCAACAAACAGACTTTGGCCCTGACGCTCCTGTGAATAACTACAGATTAAAAGGACAAGGGGATTTAATGAGCTTACAATTGAGCAATTAATGATATCGTATTAAAGGATAAGATAAAAAAAGGTGAAGTATGGTCACAAAAGCGATGCGATGGCTTTGGTATTTATCAGTAATTGCGGCCTTATGTCTGGTTGGCGTAATATTTAATCCTTCTATTGTCTATTCAAATTATTTATATATTGTTTGTGGATATGCAGTAGTTGAATTTCTTATTCTTGCTATTGTTCTGAGCATTTTTCGCAAACTTGATATACTTGCTTCTTGGAAAATTATAGCATTTCATGCCGTCATTGTGGCAGGGAGTTTCTTTATTAATATTTTATTATCTTCATTAGCAATACACATCGGAGATCCTCAACAAAGAATTCTTTTACTATCTTCTGTTTTTGCCGTTTTTCTTCTTCTTGCTTTCTTAAACTTTGTACTTTCAATAATGACCTTCGTCATAAGTAAGCGAAAGGCTTGTTTTGTAGGATTGTCTTTAGGTTTAATCAATGCATTCATTGTATTTGCTACAACAACTTTTTGTAGGTAGCAAATATTAAATTGGGACAATCGTGTAAATTTTTTGATTTCGGACTAATCAACCTTGCGCCTTGGCTCAAGTCAACAAATCGGGATATCATCATTATTTAAGAAACTAGTGATATATGAAAAAGAAGAAGAAAATAATAATGATAGTGATTGGTTTGATTCTCTCGCTATATCTTGCTTACAAGGTCTATGAGCGCTGGCCGACAGAGAATTGGAAGGCGTATGACAGCTTGATTAGTATATGGCCCCGATTAAAGAATGAAGGAATAGAAAACATCAGGTTTTGTTGGACATTTAATCCACAGACAAAATTTCGCGGTTCACATTCCGAGGACATTGTAGAAATGTTAAGTTTTCGCGTGATGGATAAAAACGTTGTTAAATGGTGGACTCAATACAGTGAAGTTCCTAAAGAATGTCTGCCGGAGTGTATAAATATCCTTGACAAGACAATGAAAGGAATGTGGTGGAAAAGGTTAATAGCTAGCTCTTCTGGCCTTAGAGCATCATCAAAGATGCTGATTGTAACAAAAAAAGGAAAATATATAGTCAGCGCTTCGATTAAAAATTCTTCAATTTACAGCCGTACTTGGAAAACGAAAGAATTAAAATGTGAACTTATTGATGGTGCACATTTTATTCCTCCAAAAGAGCAGATAGTATCTATTGTTATATTCCCATCTATTCAAAATCCAAGAGATAGTCGTCTTCTCGATTTCAATCCGATCGCATTATTTGGCGACAAAAAGATGACTGAAAAGCTTTTCGGCAGGCCACTTGAACCAAAAATGATATTTGAAGGACGAGATGAACTTGAAAAAATAGTTGATGAGTATAATGCTGCTATAAAAGAAGGAAAACAACATACTAGTGATCAGTATTGTCTTATATTTGTGACCCAGGATTGGTTTTATTGGAAATTCATTTATCTCGATGCGAATTCTATTTATGATGGTTATATGATATCGGAGTCGCTAAAAACATATTTCGACGAACTCGGCTTGACGAAAGAATTATTGGCGGACGAACCGAATAAAATACCCCAGAATTGATAGAAAATTTTGAGCAGCGGATGAAACGCCTTGAAAAATATCTTGATAATTCAAGAGATGCAAACATTACGCCCACGGAGTAAAAAACCGCCGAATCTATTATTCACGATTTTCTTGCACAACGACCATTCTCTGTGTATATAAGGGCATAAAGCCGGGGAGTAGCCGGCTGGGAGTGAAGGACAAATTAGTGAAAAACTATTGGGAGGTTCGATAATGTCAAGGCACGTGTTTTCGGGCGTAATTACCGCGATAACCATTTTATCGTTATTTGCCCCTATATCATCACAAGGGGCCGAAAAAGGCGACGCCCTGCTGGAGACGATACCGGCTGATGTTGCCTTCTGTGTGAGAATCAACAATCTCAATCAAACAACGGGTGTTCTCGACCAGTATCTTATGGGCGTCGCTCCTGTGACGACAACCGGTCTTATCAAAGGCCAGCTCGGAATGATGTTCGGCAATTTTGAGCTGAAGGGATTCGACACTAATGGCGCCTTTGCTATTTTCGCCACAGCCGAATCCGGCGAGCAGGCGCCGAATATATACTTTTTACTGCCCGTCACCGACTACGACCAGATTATCGACCCTAACTTCAGGGTAAGTCAGCCCGATGCCAATGGCATATCAATGGTAGGGACCGGCCCGAAGGGGCAATTCTTCCTAAAGCAGGTCCGTTCATTTGCCTTGATGTCAAAGGACTATGGGAAGCTCGGCGAGATGGCCGGCTCAATTTCAGGCGAAAAGGCAGCCGGCTTAGTAAAATCGCTCGATATCGCACAGGCCAAAGAGGCAACTTCCGAGCCGATTTGGGTGTATGCCAATATGGTCAAAATCTCGGATGTTTACAAAAAGGAAATCTCCGACGGTATTGAGGAAATGAAAAAGCACGCAGCTAATCCGGGGGCAGGTATCCAGCAACAGATAGACAACCTCGAACAGACAAAAAGCCGGCTGGCCGCCGCTGACCCCAACAGTCCCGCAATCGGAAGTATCGACGCCCAGATTGAATCGCTAAAAGCGAGAAAAGAACGGCTGCAGGCACAGAAGACGCCGGCTGCGATGGCCGGGATGATGGATGCCTTCGGAACTTTATTGAAGGATTTTATACAGCAGACAAAGTCCGTCACGCTTGTCTGCAATCCCAAGCCGACTGTGCTGAACTTCAGGGCCGGCGTAAATGCCCTACCCGGGACCGAAATGGCAGAAATGCTGGTTGCTGGCGCCGAACACCCGGCGAAAAACGACCTGGCAGGTTTTGCTGAGGATGGTGCGGCGATGAATTTTGTCGGCTGGATGAACAACAAGAATGCAATGAAGAAAATGTACGCCAAATCCATCGACCTGATGGCAAAAGCCGCTGGAAAAGACCCGAATGCCGCGGATAACATAAAGATAAAGAAACTCTGCGATGAAATGGTCGATTCAATGGGCGACCGTTTAGTTTGCACGTTTTCGATTGACCCCAACGCCAAACCGCTCTTCGATGCCAAATACGTCCTGGCGGTTAAAGACGCCGACAAGTTCAACAAGACAATCGATGAATTTGTAAAAACCTGGGCCGGAAGTGCGTTCGACGAGTTTTACAAGGGACTGGGTATAGAGACCGGTTTTGCCGTAAAACGCGGAGTAGATAACTATAAGGGCATCTCGATAGACACGGCGACCTTAAGTATGAAATTTGCCGATATGAACTCGCCTGAAGCTATGATGCTTAACGCGATGTATGGCAAGGGCTTTGATTATCGGTGGGCAGCCGTCGATGGGTTGTGGGTCTGCAGGATTTCGAGCGACCCCAACGCCATTTACACACTCATCGAACAGGTCAAAGCAGGCCCGCCTTCGCAGGTCTGCTCTGAAATGCAAAAAGCGTTCGCGATTATACCGGATGCGGACAAGTCGGACGTCATATTTACCTATAACTATCTGCGTTTGTTCAAAATGATGTCGGCGATGATGCCTGCCGAAATGCCGCAGATGAATATCCCCAGCAAAAGCAATCTCGTCTTCGCGGCCAAAGCAGAAAAAGGAACGCTTGCTATCGACGCCGCTTTGCCTAAAGAGCACCTTCAGGAAATGATGATGGCGTTTCAAATGATGATGCAGATGCAAATGCAGAAACAGATGCAGCAGATGCCGCCAAAAAGCCCGTAAAGAAAAAAAGGTTAAAAAAGATTACACACGTACCCAGGGGCTTATAGCCCTCGAAGACAGATATTATTCGTCGCGTCCCTGGTCGTTTAGCAGCTTTCGCAGGTAGTCGTTTTCCCGGCGGGTGGCTTCGATATCGAGGAGCAGATATTTGATGCAGACACGCAGGTAATCGAGGGATTCGCTGAGATAATCAATGTCCTGTTTAATTTGCTTCTGGCTATCCTCGGCCTGCTTTGCCAGCACCACCAGCCGTTTATAAGTCGGGTCAGCGGCTCCACCGAATTGCTTGACCAGTTCGTTAAGCTCGTTTGCCAGCCGCGCTTTATCCATCGACTGACCCTTTACGGACTCGCGACCATTTTTGTCTCTTGTTTCGGCCATATTAGTTATACGTGCAAACCTTATACCTGGTTGCAATTATAAGCAAACAGCGTTTCGGATTTGCGCTCAGCCGAAAAAACGCCGCGTAAATGCCGTCTGGCGTATCGGTCGTGAGTTTTGTCTTAACACTTACGAATGAAGCCGATTTGCCGGTTGGGATTGGATGTTGCCGTTTGGCAACGGTCAATCACCCCCCTCAAAACCATTGTTTTTGCCGCCTTAACACCTAATAAAGAGGTTTCAACTCTTCAGTAGCTATGTTTACAAAATGCAACGCCCGGCCAATCCCCGTGACGAAAAAAGAGTTTTATCATCCCGTCGGGTTTTCCAGCCGGCCCATAAACAGAATGCTGCCTGTCTGGTTGTCGCGAATGAGAAAAACAAACGGATGGTCGGCCCTGAAGACCGGAGGGGGCGGCTCGACGGAGGTCAATTTCATTACAACGCCCGTGGCCGCAGCCGCCTCGGTGCCCTCTTCGTTGACATCCACGTATGCCTTGTGGATAACAGCCGATATGAAAAACTCTCTGGTGCCGGTCATACCGGAAAAATCCGCCTTAGATGAAAAGGCGTCCGGCATTCCCATCGAGGAGAGCACTCCCGCAAGCTCGAATTCGCTGGTCATTTTGAATCTCGGCAGGAACACCTTCACCTCGCGTTTGCGCAGTCCCGCCAGCCAGCAAGCGATATTGTCTGGTGTAAGTTCTTTTTCGAGTTCATTGACGCCGTCAAGTTTTTTAGGCAGTAAGATGACCATCGACAGCTCATCATTGACGTACGGCATCTCCAGCATCTGTGTGGTCTCGGTCTCCATATAGCCAAATTTTTCGGTCTGGCTCATCAATGGGACGTTGACTTTTTGGCCGTCTAAGAGTGTGAACGGCGCGTCCTGCGTTCGTTCGGGCTTAAACTCACTTGCCCATTTGCCCTTGAAGTAAATAGCATTTGTCAGAACCAGGCGGGTCATCGAATCGACCATACCCGGCTTGATAAGCTCCTTTATCTTGTCTTTGGTTTTGTCTTCTACCCAGGCGTTGATTGCTTTTCTGGCCTCTTCGGTCTGTTTGACGAAATCAACCTGCTGCAGGTCGCCGTCATAGTTTGTCCTGACAAGCGTCAGGAAGTCGTTAAGGAATTTGTAATCCTTTTGCCCCCACAGCGCATTTGCCACGACAAGCTCGTAGCCGCTTTTTTGACCCCCTTCATTCAATTGCCTGATAATTTCACCAAACTCTTTGTGGAGCTGCTTACTGTTCATTGATGGAAAACAGAGCGTCTCCGCCATTTGCTTTTCTGTCTGCCCTCTGGCCCCCGCACTGGTCATCGCTAAGGCGGTTGATATGCTGTATGGTGAGAGGAACAGATTGCCCTGTCGGTTTTGCAGCATCTGGTAAAGCTCAAGGGCGAATTTGTTGTTGCCCTCGACAACCGCACCGCCGTTCGGTTCTGCACTACCGGAGCAGGAGCAAGCGGTTATCGCCAACAGGATTATAAGGCAGGTAATTGTGGCCGGTTTCATTTCAGTATCTCCTAAAACTGGTGAACCCATCCGGGCGGCTTTCTGCGTCTCGGACGCTGTTGACAGAACCGCCTAAAAAGCATTATAATGACTTTGCGATTTCCGGCAGCAACTATTTTTCTGACCCCGCTATAGATAGGCGGGATAAAAAGGAGCGGCTATGGACTTCGGAAAAGGCGGCCCGATGGGGCGTTTCATCAAGTATCTTCTCATAACCTACGGCGTGATAGTCGCCGTTGTTCTGCTGGTGTTTTTTACAGACGTTTTGAAGACGAAACAAGACAACGAACTGCCCCCCATTATCTGGCTGTTAGCAGCGTTCTTGTTGATGGTTACACTGATAATCATTCTTGCTACGTCCCTTAAAACGTTAGACGTTCTCAACGACAGCAGCTCCAAGTTAGACAAAGTTTCCGGCGAGCTGGAAAAAATGCGCCAGATTCTCAACCAGGTCAACCAGAGCACACGTCTTAGCGAGACGGCTCGTGCAATAGCCTTTCGCGACAGCGACATGCAGACCCTGCGGGACGCCGTCTTTGACAAACTTCAGCAAAAGGATTTCGAGGGGGCATACGAAATAATTGACGAAATCGCCCACCGCACCGGCTACAGGAAGCTGGCAGAGCAGCTTCACGTCCAGGCCGACAAATACCGCGACGCCACTGACGTGGAGAGGATGAACCAGTCAATAGCGCACATCGAAAAGCACCTTGAAGACCACCAGTGGGCCAAGGCCAGCGCTCAGATTGAACTATTGATAAAGGAATATCCCGCCAATGAAAAGGCCCTTTCGATGCGGCAGGGACTTGCTGAGAAAAAAGAGGAACGCAAAAAAGTGCTGCTCAACGCCTGGGACGACGCCGTCAAACGCCAGGCCACCGACCGCAGCTTGGAAATCCTGCGAGAGCTTGACCAGTATCTGACGCCGAACGAAGGTCTTGCCTTACAGGAGGGCGCAAGGGACGTCTTTCGCACCAAGCTGCACAATCTCGGCGTGCAGTTTTCACTTGCCGTCTCGGGAAAACAATGGGCCAGGGCGCTTGAGACGGGAACGGAAATCATCCGCGATTTCCCGAACAGCCGGATGGCCGAAGAAATCCGCGAAAAAATAAACGCACTCAAAACGCACGCCCAGCAAAAGACGTGAGTAATAGTCGTTGACCTTGCGGATAGACAAGGGACATTCATTCCGTGTAAATACCACAGGACATATTGAGTGAAACGGTCCGACTATTAGTGGAAGTCGAACAGGGATTGCGTTTTAATCATCGCAATCTGGTCGGGATATGCGGCGAAAGTATGGATGTGCAGCTCGGTTTTGCGCGCCTCAAAATCGACGTAGCAGAACGGCTGCAGGCCGTCGAGCTCCAGCTCGGGGAACCTGACGAAGATGCCGCGGTCTCGGCCGAATCGCTCGAGGTCGGTGAAGCTTTGGCGGTAGAGATTGACGTTGAGTCGCTCGACCTGGAAGTCGGTCATATAGCTGACGCCCTTGCTCAGCGTGCACTTGTGGTTACGCGGGCCGCGGAACTGGAACCGCTCAATCAGGCCTCGCTCAGGCAGCGGCTGGCTGGGCGGGCTGATGACCTCAGTGAGGCAGACGTCGCCGGAATAAACGCTGATAACGTGCGTGCATCCCGTTACCCAGATAAGCGCTTCGTATTTCTCGGTTTTGAGTTTCCTGCTGGCGTAAATGTTGAACAGCTCCGGGTGCAAAGGCCTCTGGAATAAGCTGAAGGATAATTCCTCGATTGCTATATTGATTTGCGGCGATTCCATAGTTACTCACGTCCTAACAGTCATCGTTGTAATCACTTTCCACAACCTCATTATACAAAAAAAGCAATCCTTAATTCAAGCTCATTATCAGTATTGATAAGGGGGTTTTAGATATTTATAGGACGATTATTTCGCAAACCACGAGAATTAAACGACTAACAGAAGCTGAATTTTTGAAAAAAAATTGACGGGTGGGCCGGCAAACCGAAATTTTTTATCGCCCGAACGCCAGTGTGCTAATCAAAGTTGCGATGATATCGTAAAACGCGTGCGTTCCGGCTGTAATTCCGAAGCCGCGTATGGCAAACAAAGCGGCGAAATAAACGCCCGCGATTGTCCGGAATGCGAACTTGGACCAGTCAAAAATGTCGTTTTGGTTTGGCCTGCCGGAGAGAAAATCTATATGGTGATGCGCGGCGAACAGCGCCGCCGAAACAAGCACCGCCAGAACAACCGAGTTATTCCTGCCCCATCCGAGCACGTCCTGAAACAGCAGCATCAACATGCATATTAACGCCAGCCGAAACAAAAGCTCCTCGTAAATACCCGCACCAACTCCAGTAACGATATCGGCAAGCAAAGTCGGGCCTTTTTGTATAGCGGCGCTTTGCTCGGCCGCACACCGCACGACCGCGGGGACATCTACGGCAACGCTTTCTTTGGCAACGGTTGAGGCATTCAGGAACAAGCTCAAAACGATAAGCGGTATGGCCAGCAGAACACACTCAATCGCCATCGGCAGCATATCAGTAATCGAAATCCACCATGGCTTACTCGAGACAAGCTGATAGGCAAGCAAAATTATAACAACAACTACCGCCGGGGCCGCCCAGAGGAATTTGCCGCCGAAGCCAAGATAAGCAAGCAAATCCTGAAGCCAGACGAACGCGACGACGCGGACCTGGGTCTGGCTGAGAACATCGGTGTTGATGAAGATTGTTCCCAGCTCGTAGAAGATTATAAAAGGAAGCAGAAACACGAGTGCGTAAATCGGCCTGCCCGTGCGCTCCATATACGAATCACGTGGGAAATCAAACCATTGTTTTGTAGTTGCTCTCGGTTTTCTTGCCATTCCCTTGGCCGTCATTTCCTTACTTCCAAAAATACTCACCACCTTATCGCGGCCAAAGTTTATCGAACCCTCGACCAGATTACAATACCTAATTCAATATCCGGCGTGAGCATTCAATGCGTCCCAACTTTGGGATTGGCGGCTTTGTAGTCCTCTGCGAATTCTGCGGCCTGGTCTTTGACGGCCTGGGAAATCATACGTTTTGCCATACCCAAAGGGACGACGCCGAAACGCGCCTCGCTGAGAGCCGGCCAGGTCTTGGCCTCCGTTCTTATGGACGGGTCTCTCGCCAAACTGACAATCTGCATAAGCGACGACTGGACGTGTATCGCGCAAGTCAGTGTGTCCCTGCCGGTTGATACGACATTGACCAGCACAATATAAAGCCCGACCTCCGGCGTCGGCCGAAGAACTTCTATACCAGAAGTTTGCAGGGTGAATTCAACGTCCCTTTGAAGGTCCTGCTCATCTAACAGGCGAAGCGTATTAGGGTCATCCCTCGCGACTTTCACGGCCACGGCCACGCCGGGCAGGTCCTTTAGTGTCGATACCTTGAAGTTGTCCAACTGTTTTTGTTCAAACGGACTTATCGCCCAGACCAGCCCCGCCAGAGATACGATACAGGCCGCAATAGACAATCGGTTAATCGGGAATTTACTCATCGCTTTTTTACTCCTAAAATCTTTCGCAGAAAAGACGATAGCGTCTGCTGTTCAAAATATCCTTTCGACAAATGAAGATAAACGGTCATTTCATCGGCAACGGTAAATTTGGCTGCGACGTTTCGAAAGAGTCGCTTTGCGTTTTTAGCTGCCTCAGCCGCAAATGAAAATACCAGATTTCCCCCGTGTGCCACAATACTTTTTATATCCAGCGAGCCGGCCGCGATACGAAGCCCGGCTATATCCAGAAGCGATTTAACCTCATCCGGCAGCGGGCCATACACGTCCGCCAATTCGCCCGCGAGCTGTTTTAATTCTTCATCGGTTCCGGCGACGGCGACCCTGCGATACACGTCCAGCCGGCTTCGGTCCGCAGGGATATAGTTTTTGGGTATGGCCGCGGCAAAGCCCAAATCGATGTTGGCGGTCGGTATCGCCTCAATCGGCTCGCCTTTGGTTTGCCTGACCGCGTTGGCCAGTAATTCGCAATACATCTGATAGCCGACAATTTGAATGTGTCCCGACTGCTCTGCGCCCAGGATATTGCCAGCTCCGCGAATCTCCAAATCTCGAAGTGCGATTCTAAACCCAGCGCCTAAGTGCGAGTACTCCTCGATTGCCTTCAATCGTCTTGCGGCTATTGGCGTGATGGGCCGGGACGAAGGCAAAAGCATATACGCGTATGCCCTGTGCTTGTATCTGCCGACCCGGCCGCGCAACTGGTGCAATTCAGCCAGCCCGAAGCGGTCCGCGTCGTTGATGAGCATCGTATTGGCGTTGGGGATATCGAGGCCCGACTCAATGATTGTCGTGCAGACCAGCACGTCGGTCTTACACAAGACGAAATCTATCATCGCCCGTTCAAGCTCGTGCGCTGTCATCTGGCCGTGAGCAATCGCAACCCTCGCATCGGGCACGAGTTTCTGAATCTCCCAGCATTTTTTTTCGATTGTCCTGACGCGGTTATGGACAAAGAAGACCTGTCCCTGTCGGTTCAGCTCGCGGATTATCGCCTTTCGGATAAGCTCGTCGTTATATGGCGTTACGGCGGTAACAATACTTCTCCGGTCGAGAGGCGCGGTGGCAAGCGAGCTTATGTCGCGCAGCCCCAGCATCGCCATATGCAGCGTCCGCGGAATCGGCGTAGCCGTCATCGTCAGGATATCAACGTTGACGCGGAGCTTTTTGAGCTTTTCCTTGTGCTCGACGCCGAACCGCTGCTCCTCGTCGATTATTACAAGCCCGAGGTCCTTGAATTTCACATCACCGGAAAGCAGTCGATGCGTGCCAATCAGAATATCGACCTTGCCTGCTCTGGCGCGTGAGATGATGTCCTTTGCCTGCGATGCTGTTTTGAATCGGTTGAGCACTTCGACGACGACGGGAAAATCCGCGAAGCGTTCGGTGAAGGTCCTTCCGTGCTGGACGCTTAGCACGGTGGTTGGGACAAGAACCGCTACCTGTTTTCCGTTCTCGACCGCCTTGAACGCCGCCCTCATCGCAAGCTCGGTCTTGCCGTAGCCGACGTCGCCGCAGAGCAGCCGGTCCATCGCCGTGGCTCCTATCATATCCTGCTTGATATGTGCCGCGACGGTCGTCTGGTCGGGGGTCTCCTGATATGGAAAGGACTCTTCGAATTCGTTTTGCCAGTTGGTATCCGGGCCGAATGCGAAGCCGCCGAGCGACTGGCGTTTTGCCTGTAGCCCCAATAATTCAGCCGCGAGGTCCTTGACGGATTTTATGACCTTTTCTTTTTGTTTTTGCCATCTTTTCGAGCCGACCTTCGAGAGCTTCGGGCGTTTGGGGCTTGTGCCTATGTATTTCTGAACAAGAGCGATATTATTAACCGACACCTGCACCTTGACGCCGCCGTCGTATTCGATGGTCAGGTATTCGCTTTGTCCCTCTTTTTCCCTGATGGTTTCCGTGCCGAGGAATTTGCCGATGCCGTATGAGGTGTGCACGACGTAATCGCCCTGCTGCAGGTCCTCCAGCGTTTCAATCGCTGCGGTCGGCCTCATCGGGCGCTGCCTTCGCCGAAGCGCGAACTGGCCGAATAATTCGTGATGGCTTATAACAATGGTATTCAGCGACGGTATCGCAAAACCCTGATTAACGAATCCCTTTAGCAGCTTGAATCTCGGCGGAACCTCGCCGTGTTCCTGCCTGATGATTTCGCTTACGCGGTCGGTTTCTGCTTCCGCCTCACAATAAACAATGACGTGCTTTCCTTGTTTCGCCTCGCTGACAAGCTCTGCTATCGCTTCCTTGTGCCCTGCCCAAAGCGAGGTTGCCTTGTGCTGATACTGCTGAACACTCCTTATATCCAGCTTGATAAATTCGGCTGGGTCGCCGGTCGCGAATCTTGATATGTGAAGCTGTGTGAACCGTTCGAGCGACTTATTAATATCAGACCAGTCATACAATCGCTCTTTTGATTCCGCCCGCTCGAAATAAACCTTTGCCACCTCGGAACAATCCATCGGCTCATCCAAAATGACAATCGCATCAGCAGGCAGAATATTGGTGAAAATTTCGCGCTGGTCCTGCTTTTCGCCGCAGATTACCGATACGACGCTGACTGCGGAAATCTCCCGCGTCGAACGCTGTGTGTCCAGGTCGATTTCGCGGATGCTCTCTATTGTGTCGCCGAAGAATTCGACGCGAATCGCCTGCGTTTCAGTTATTTTGTCATTGCGAGCCCCGACAGAGTCGGGGCGTGGCAATCTCTCATCGACTCTGGCCATCGGCGCGTAAATGTCGATGATTCCGCCTCGTCTTGCGAACTGGCCCGGCAGGTCTATTTTGTCGGTCCGCTCAAAGCCGTTGTCAACCAGCCACTCAACAGTTTCTTCGGGGGAAACGGTCTTGCCGGTTTCAAATTTTATGCTGAACTGGTCTAACAACTGTGGCTTTGGAACCGGTTGACAAATTGCCTGAATCGACGCAGCTACGATGATATTTCCTTTTTTCACACGAGTCACGAGCGACCCGGCTTCGCCTCGCTTCGCCGAGGCGAGCGAGACCCGAGCGATGATTTTAAGCCGTTCCGCCCTGATTTCATCCGTCGCGTCTGCTTTCGTCTCTTCTCCCTCCCACGCCGACAGCAGTTGAACATCTTCCGCACCGAACGTCTGAAGGTCATCAACGGCGTTGTCTGCGTCGTCAATATGCGGGCAAACGTAGAGAATCGGCCGAGATAACTGTTCTGCCAGATGCGCAGCCAGCAGGCGCGCAAAGGACCCCCACGTCCCGGCGACTTTTACCACCCCCCCTGCAGCGCTCAATCGCCCGGCTATCTCACCAACCAGTTTATAACGCCCAAGCTCCATTAACTTACGGTCTATTCTATCTTATTCTCTACTGCCGGTTTAAGCCAGCGGTTTGGTATCCAAAGAAACCTTGATATTGGTCCTGCCGTTAAATATGCTCTGCCAAATATGGAAAAGATTCGAGCAATCATATTCGACTGGGGAGGCGTCCTCGCCGAAGACCCCGCACCGGGACTGGTCAGCTACTGCGCAAAGGCGCTCGGCGTAAGTGTTGACGAATACAAGCTTGCCTACGATATCTTTATGGACGATTTCCAGACCGGCCGGGTCACTGAACAGCAGTTCTGGCTCAATATGACCAGCCGTATCGGCGTGCCGATGCCGAAGGACAATTGCCTCTGGGGCGAAGCTTTCGCCGCCATATATGTCCCTCGCAAAGAGTTGTTCTCGCTGGCGATTGACCTCCGGAAAGCCGGTTACAAAATCGCCCTGCTTTCAAATACCGAAAAACCAGCGGTCGAGCTCTTCCAAAGGCACAACTACGATGTCTTCGACGTGACCGTCTTTTCCTGCCTGGAGGGAACAAAAAAGCCGCAAAGAGAGATTTATGAACTTGCTCTCGACCGGCTTGACACATCAGCCAAACAAACCCTCTTTATCGATGACCGACAGGATTACATAGATGGTGCAAAACAGGCTGGTCTTGAAACCATTCTCTTCAAGAACGTCGAGCAGCTCAAAAAAGACCTTGCCGGATTCGCGTTAAATGTTGTATAATATATGCCCGCAAAAACACGCTCGGGAAAGGACCGAACTATATCGCACAGATTGAATCGTCGTCGGCTAATCGCCGGCTCAATCGCCGGTGCAGCAGGCATCCTCGGACTTGAGGAAAAAATCCTTCTGGCTGCGATGCAGAACGGCGAACCAAACGGGATAAAAATACCCTCCCCCAAAGATGCAACAATCCCCACGGGTAAAATCGGCAATCTCACAATCAGCCGGCTTATCCTCGGAGGCAATCTCATCGGCGGCTGGGCGCACTCGCGAGACCTCGTTTATGTCTCGAAACTTTTCCAGGCATACAATACGAAGGATAAAATCTACGAGACCCTGAATCTCGCAGAACAGCACGGCGTTAACACCATTTTGCTTGCCGATAGTCAATTAGACATCATCAACAAATACAAAAAAGACACCGGCGGCAAAATTCAGGCCATAATCAACGTTGCTCCTCAGGAGGAAAACCCTCTTGCCGGTATCGACAAGGCCGTCGATAAAGGCGCTGAAACGATATACCTGCACGGCGCCGCGTGCGACAACTGTGTCAAACACGGCCGAGTCGACGTCATCGAAAAAGCGATTGACCACATAAAAAAGAAAGGCCTGCCCGCGGGCGTCGGCTGCCACTCGGTTTATGTCCTGCAGCAGTGCAGGGAAGTCAAAATCCAGCCCGATTACTGGGTCAAGACCTTCCACCACGACAAATACTGGTCGGCACATCCCAAAGAGAAGCGCGAGCCGTTCAGCGTAGACGGCAAGCAGTCCGAAGACCACAATGAGTTTCACGACAATATGTTTTGCCTCGAACCGCAGGAAACAATCGACTTTATGAAAACCGAGGAAAAACCCTGGATTGCCTTCAAGACGCTGGCCGCAGGCGCCTTACTCCCCACAGACGGCTTCAAATATGCCTTTGAAAACGGCGCCGATTTCATCACCGTCGGTATGTTCGATTTCCAGATTGCCGAAGACACCGCCATCGTCCGAAAAGTTTTCGAAAAAACAAAACAAAGAGAACGCCCATGGCACGGCTGAGTAACTTTATTGAGATTGCTTCTCGTCCGGCTTGTTTTTGTGCCGCTGTTTGGACTTGAATTTGAGTTTCTGCATAAATTTCTCAGCAGCCGCTCTTTGTCTGTCATTCAGCAATTTTCTGAAAATAAACTTTCGTATCCCCACAAGCTCCAGGCCGATTAAAGCAAGCCACGAGCCGGGGGTAAAAGGCGTAAATAACGCCAGCAGCCCCACGATAATTAGTATTACCCCGATTATTTTTTTGGTGATTACCTTCATTCCATAATTATAATCTGTGTCATCTGTGAAATCAGTGATTAAATCTTTGCCTGCCCGGCGTAGCTGAAAGCGAAGACGGGTGTCCTGCTTGCCCCTGTATGCTTTAGACAGGGGGTGGTGAGAAAATTGAATTATCACCTTGCGATTCTTAAAAAACCTTATCTCGACGCGATATTGGATGGCCGAAAGACCATCGAGTCACGATTCTATCAGACAAAACACAAATGGCTGGCACAGGTCGGCGCCGGTGACAAACTGTTCATAAAGGTAAGCTCAGGCCCCGTTATGGCAACGGCGACAATCGCCTCAGTAAGGTATTTCGACAACCTTAACGCCCGGCAAATCGCAGAGTTGAAAAAACAATACAACCAGCACATCATCGGCGACGACCAATACTGGGAGGAGAAAAATCGCTCACGGTTCGGGGTTCTGGTCTGGCTAAAAGACGTCCGGAGGATAACCCCCAGATTCATCCGCAAAGCCGATTGGCGTGCATGGGTTGTCCTCACGCCAAAAGAACACTTCGGCCTGCTTAACGGCAGTCACTTTTCAGTAAAGTAAGCCGTTGAAAATATCGCCTTTTCCGGAAACCCGGCATCGAGTGAATTTTTATATACGACGCGCTGACTATAATTCGCGAATTCGGATGTTTCGGTAATAGACTTTATTACCGTGGTCTTGTAGGAGAATGTGCCCTTTTTCAGCCAGCCCAAAGTCGGGATAGTCCTTGTATTTGCTTTCGGCAACCAGATTGCGGAAGGCCGGGTCGTCCCTTTTATATTCCACGATTTTTTTGCCGTTCAGCCAGTGTTCGACTTTCATATCTTTTGCAACAATTCTAGCAGTGTTCGACATTGTCCCAATCGTAGTTGGAGGTTTGAATGGCTACTCCAGTTCTCATAGTTTACGCTACCTTTGATTTTCCGTCAATTCTTTCTTCTTCAGCCAACTCTTTCAGCTTCGCTTCAAGTATCCATAACTGCTGATA
>JBDRMP010000064.1:0-10618 GCA_043811995.1 Planctomycetota bacterium | reverse complement strand
GTCTCTATTGCCGCCGTCTGAATCGGCTTGTCATTTGACTTCAGCGCCTCGACAACCGTCTCGCTGGTCTTATCGCCTGCCGTGGCAATCATACCCCGCACCGCCGCGATACGAATCATCAGTGGCTCATTCGGGTCATATAACTGCTTGTAAATCGCCAAAGCCGCGCCCTTCTCACCCTTCGCGGCAAGCCGGTCGGCACATCGCAAATATGCGTCAAGCAACTGCGCCCGAAGTGCACCTGTCGCTTTGTCTTTCGCCTTGGCTATCGCCTCTGTCGCTGCCGGGTCATCTATCCTGCCCAGCGCAGCCGCAGCCGCGACTCCAACACTCTGGTTTGCGTCTGAAATCAGCCCGCTCAATAATCCCACGGCCTGTTTGTCCCCGCGCACCCCGATTGTGTTGATGATTCCCGTCTTTGCGTTCCCTGTCGCCTTCGGCAGCGCTTCCCGCAACGCCTTATCGACGGCAGCGCCGGGTATCCTCTCAAGTGCGTATCGCGCCATATCCGAGTATTTCTCATCCGTAAGCATCGGCGCAAGCGCCGGCACCGAGGCCTCGCTGCCTGTTATGCTCAACTCCCTGCACACAAAATCCTTGGCGGCATACGTGGCCTCCGTCTTGAGAAACCCGTCGAGCTGCTTCTCAATCTCCTTCATTTCGCCCTTGCCGCTCGCTTCGCGAATTATATCGCTGATTTTGACAAGGTCCGCCCGGCTCTTCCCGTAATCGTATGTCTTGATTTTGTCTAACAACTGACCAAACTCGTTCGCGCCTTCTGCCGCATATACCCCAATGTTGAAAAACCCACAGCACAAAACAGCGGTAATGATGACTGAAACTTTAAACAGGCGATTCATAATTTCTTCCTTTCTTATTTATTTTCTTTAACCGGCGTGGCGTCAACTTTCAAATCCCCCAGCGCAAACTGGATGCCGTCGAGGTAATGCCGCAATATGGCGGGCCTGAAAATAACCTCGTTATTGTGTCCAAGACCGCAGTAAAATACCCTCCCCTTATCGTAATCTTTTATCCAGCTCACAGGCATATCACGGTCGCTCTCCTCGGCTCCTTTGGCGTTTCTTGTCGCAGGGTCGTCCAAATCCAGCGTCAAAAGAATTCGGCGGTTCTCCACCGGCCTTAGCTTCTTCTGCCGATAAATCTCATCTCTTATCTTGAAGCCCTTGCCCTCGAACGCAGAGTTGAGTGGATGATTCGGGTCGACGTTCTTTATCGCCCACGTCCCCCCTGCCGTCCACGGATGAGCCACAAACAGCCCGCCCATCATATCAGCCGCCTCGGGCCAGTTATAAAAATTGTCCGTAGCGGCGTGTATGCCGATGATTCCCTTGCCGCCCTTTACAAAATCCATCAACGCCTGACGCTGACTCGCCTCTTTGAAGTCCAGCCGCGTCGTATTGTTGAAAAGCACCGCGTCAAACTCCGCCAGCTTGTCGGCGCTGAACTCATTCATATCGTCGCTCAAAACCGCCTCGTATGCACCGGTCTTCTTGCCCATAAGCTCTATCGCCTCGTTGATAACCGGGATGCTCTCGTGGAAATATCCCTTGCAAAGCCAAAACACTAAAATCTTTCTTTTGTGTTCGGGCTTCGCCTTCGCTTCGGTCGGTATTACCTGCTCCATTTTTTGTAGCTCCTTGTCCGTAAGCTGCCTTAATTGCGCCGGCGAACCGACGCCTGACGCTTTGCCCGCAAATACCGCCGACAAAACGAAAACCGACAGGACAACCAAACTGCTTTGTGCACCCAAATTCATCATTCCACGATTCATTTTTCACTCCTTTAGTTTTTTAGCGAGGCGCCCCGAACAACCAGCGAATCGAAGCAATAAGGCGACTCGCCCGCCGCCCAGGCAATGCCACGCAAAAGTATTATCCGAAAATACGCGTCGTCAAACGTCCAGTTATTATGTCCCAGCACACAACCGAATACTCACCCCTTGCCGTATCTGTGCGTCCAGAAAATCGTCTGCGGCTTGACTTCATTGGCGTCTTTACTCATCTTCTCATCCGATGTCGCCAAAACTTCTATATCCGTTTGTATCCCCGCTGGCCAATACGCCTCATCGTCGAACCGAATCTTCGAAGGCAACCCTTTACAAATGGGATGCTCCGGCGCGATAATCTTCAGGTCAACCAGCCCGTGCCTGTAAAGCTTATATCCGCTTATTCCAATCAAATTCGCAACCTCCTGCGACGGCCCAGGCTTGGTCCAGCTTGCCGGATGAACTACTACAAACCCCCCGCCCTCGGACAGATACTTCTCAACCTGTTTTATCCGTTCAGGATTCCAGTTAAGATAACAAAACGCAACTATAACGTCCACGGTCTTAAACTGCTCATCGCTTGGCCACTGCCAGGCCGTCTCCACCGCCGTAAGGCGTCCTGCGGACTGGGCATAAGGCCCGCTCGATATGATTTCATTATAATCCCCTGACGCCGGGCCAAACAAATTCACCTGTCTCTCGTTGGAATCTGCCGCGTTTTTCCCGCCTAACAATAACGCCCACCGCCTCTGCCACAACGGGTAATCGTGCTCATTTTCATCGTGGTCCTTCACGTCCGCCAAAAGCACGACTCTCGGAACATCTTCTGCCGACGGCAAAACACCCTGCACAAGCGCCTTCTCAACTTCCGCACGGTCCCGGGGCGCAGGCGGCGCCTTGCCGCTCGTAATCCCCTGCATCAGAATTACAATGGCTATCCCAAATACAGAAATCAATCGAAAACCTCTTGTCTCAAAATGTGATTCTCTTTGCATCTTATTGCCTCACGCCAGTTTCCACGGGCTTCTCATTGCCCTGTTGAGCATCCGGTCGGCTTCCGAATCGTTTATAAATCGCTCAGCAGCAGGGTCCCACTTCAGGCCCCTCCCTAAGCGCTTCGCAATTATGCCCAAATGACACACCGTCAGAGACCTGCAGCCGATTTCTACGTCGCAGACGGGCTTCTGCCGATTCTGAATACATTCCAGCCAGTTGGCGTAATGATTCTCACTTTTATAAAGCCGGTTTTCAGGGCTGATTCGCTGTCGAACTAACGACTGGGGCTTCGTGTTAAGAAAATCCCGGCTGACCTCCACCTCGCCCTCGCTGCCCGTAAAAATAATCGAACGTGACGGCATACCATCATCCCTGACGAGCGTAACGCCGTTGGAATACCTGTAGGTCAGCGTCGGATAATCCTTCCCGTCTTCCGGATAAACCTCAACTGGCCCGCTCTCATCCATCCCCAAAGCCCACTGCACAATATCGAAATGATGTGCCCCCCAGTCGGTCATCAATCCGCCGGCGTAATCCTCGTAATCCCGCCAGTGGGCCCAGCCATTGTCTTCTATCGGCGGCGCTATACGCGAATTATATGGCCGCCACGGCGCAGGACCAAGCCACATTTCCCAGTCAAGGTAATCAGGAACCGGCTCAGCGCCCAAATCACAGCCAACGGGATACATCGGAAAAGACCCCGTCCCAAGACACAATCTTACTTCCTTGACCTGCCCGATGTAACCGCCGCGAACCAGCTCGCAGGCGAAGCGGAACTTCCCGTCTGACCGCTGCATTGTCCCCGTCTGAAAAACGCATCCCGAACGCCTTGCCGCGTTGACCATTTGCCTCGCCTCGCAAACACTCAATGCCAGCGGCTTTTCACAATATACGTCCTTACCGTTCTTGCAGGCCTCAACGGATATAACGCCGTGCCAGTACTCAGGCACGGCTATCACAACTCCGTCAATATCATCTCTTCCCAACAATTCCCGAAAATCACTGTAGCCCGCGCATCCGCCCGTCTGTCCGTAGTACTCGTCAACCATCTCCTGCGCCCGCTTCATCTTCTGCTCATCCACGTCGCATACGGCCACGACCCGGCAACCCTCCTGCAGAAGAAAACTCCCTAACAAGCCACTGCCCTGCTTACCCACGCCGATAAAACCAACCGTTATCTTGTCGCTCGGATTGGGCTGGCCCGCCGAAGAAAACACAACATATGGCAATCCGAACGCCGCAACTGCGACGCCGCCGATATGCTTAACAAATTCACGCCTGCCTATTCTGCCTTTTGGCAACATTACCGGATTTCCTAAATCATTTACATATATAGATGCCACGGGCTCCGCATCGGCCTTGACAGCATTCTGTTGGCTTGCTCATCCCCAGTGATGACCTCTTTAGCCGGGTCCCACTTCAGCTTCCTGCCCGTCAGCATCGCAATGTTTAACAGATGACAAATCGTGGCAGTTCGATGGCCTGTCTCCGCGGACGCGAACGGCTGCTGCCGCGACCTCACCGAATCGATAAAATTCTGATGATGGCTTCGGCTGCGACCCATCTGGATTTCACCGGGGCCTGTCTGTTCATTTAGCAGCGCCTCAGGCCCTGCCTCGAGCCGTCCGCCGTGAATGTTAATAAAAATCCAGCCGTCGCTGCCTTCTATTTTCAGTCCTCTCGGCCCTTTGCTCTTCCCAACTAACCGAACTCCGTTGGCATATTTACACTCAAAATCGTATTCCATAAATGCGTCGAAAACGCCCCCGCCCGGAGCGATTGCGCCCGTGCCTGATATTTCCACCGGCCCGGTTTTGTCGCTATCATTGATAAACTGCGCCAGGTCTATTATATGTGCGCCCCGGTCCGTCATTTCACCGCCGCCGTAATCCAGTATGAACCGCCACCAGAAATGTGACCTTTTCTCCGTATAAGCAGCCCTCGGCGCAGGCCCAAGCCACATATCATAATCAAGTCCCTCCGGCACAGGCATCGCCGGCTGCGGCTGATTCGTCCTGAGGATTTTAAGATGGTGAGAATCGCTGTTGGGCATATTGACCGTGATAGTGTGCACCCTGCCGATTCGCCCGTTTCGAACAAGCTCGCAGGCAAACCGCACGCTGTCGTTGGAGCGCTCGTGGCTGCCGGTTTGCAGCACCCTCTCATATCGGCTGACCGTATCGCAGACAGCCCTGCCTTCTGCGATGGTGTTAACTAACGGTTTCTCGCAATAAATGTCCTTTCCGGCCTTCGCCGCCGATACGCTTATCGTCCCGTGCCAGTGGTCGGGTGTGCAAACCGTTACTGCGTCTATATCCCCCCGGCTAAGCAGTTCGCGAAAATCTTTGAAGGCAGCGCAGCCCTTGTATGTCCCCGACGATTTTTGGTCTGCATAATGACTCTCCAAACGCTTCCTTGCAGGTTCTCTGCCATATATTTGCCCCCCGCCGTTTGCCCCATACCCCCTGTCAACGTCGCACACGGCTACTATCTGCACGTCATCCATTTGCGTAAACGCGCTCATATTACCCGTGCCCTGCGGCCCGACGCCTATGCAGCCAAACGTTATCCTGTTACTCGGTGCCGTTGCGCCGTCCAGGCCCAGCGATGACGAAGAAACTATGTAGGGAATGCCGAATCCCGCCAGAGCGACGCCGCCTATATGCTTGATAAATTGCCGCCTTTTGATTCTTCGACGCGACATAATTAACTGTCTTTCCAAAACCCCCTACATATACAAATGCCACGGGCTTCGCATCGGCCGCGACAACATCCGGTTCGCCTCATCATCGCCTTTGAATTCCTCCTTGTCAGGGTCCCATTTCAGCTTTCTCTCCGTCAGCATCGCTATCTCGCCTAACAGCGCCGGGGTAAGTGACCTATGCGCAACTTCCGCCGGCGTAATCGTCTCCTGCCGGCTCTTGACGCAGTCCAGAAAGTTCTGAAAGTGGTCTATGCTCTTGTATAGTTGTATCTCGTTGGGACCGATTATCTCATCCAGAACACTCGCCGGACTGGCGTGTATCGGCTGGTCACGTTTAACGTGAAGCCACCCCTTGTCCCCGTACCAGCACGTCCCCATCCCGTTCTTCAGCTGCCTGTCGTTGGCAATAATCATCGTCAGACCGTTTGCGTATTTTGCGATGATTTTATATTCGTATGGAACGTTATATATCCCGTCTTTGGGATATTTACCCTTGCCCTCAATCTCTACAGGCCCCGTCCGCTCCAGGTCCAAAGCCCAGTGTGCAATATCAATGTGATGACCCGCCCAGTCGGTTAATTGCCCGCCTGAGTAATCCATAATCCAACGCCAGTCCCAGTGCAGAACGCCCCTGAAAGGAACCTTAGGCGCAGGCCCAAGCCAGAAGTCCCAGTCCGCTCCCTTTGGCACAGGCCTAATCGGATTATTCGACGAGCTGCTTTGCCCGGTGGGAAGACCAACCTCGACTGTATGAACCTTTCCTATCCGCCCGTTGCGAACAAGCTCGCTGGCACGCCGGAAATTATACACCGACCGCTGCCAGCTCCCCGTCTGCCATATTATCCCATATCGTTTCACCGCGTCACATATCGCCCGGCCCTCGCGAATAGTCCTCGCTAACGGCTTTTGACCGTAAATGTCCTTGGCCGCCTGCGCCGCCATTATCGACGGTATCGAATGCCAGTGGTCAGGCACCGCTGTTGATATTATATCTATATCGTCGCGGGCTATCAGCTCGCGGAAATCCAGGTACATCTTGCAGTTACTGTTGCCGTATTTCTTGTCCACTTCCACCTTGGCCGCATGCTGATGATTGACGTCAATGTCACAGACCGCCGCTACAAGCGCCTCCGGCTTATCAAGAAATCCACGCATATCCCATGTGCCCTGGCTGCCCACGCCTATCATACCCACTAACAGCCGATTGCTCGGCGCAACCGCACCATTGCTTCCAAATACCGAAGAAGGCACTATATATGGAAATGCTATCGCCCCCGCTGCCGCTCCCGCCGCTGTCTTCAAAAATCCCCGACGACCGATGCTTTTATTTTGTTCTTTTTCCATTTCACCCCCTATCGAATTTCCCTTATCTGTCAAATTGTGCATCGAATGCTACCGACGACGACTTGAAGTCCGCCTTCTTTATACATTCGCACGCCTCTTTCGCCCCGTGTTCCCTGTCCATCCGGCTGTCTTCCCACTCTATCGAAAGAGGGCCTTGATACCCAACGTCGTTCAACGCCACAATTATATCCTCGAAACTAATGTCGCCGTGCCCTATCGAGCGGAAGTCCCAGAACCGCCGCGGGTCGGCAAACTCCGTATGGCCGCCGAATACACCTACCGTCCCGTCGCCGTGACCCCACCAGACGTCCTTCATATGTGCATGAAAAATACGCTTGCCGAATATCCGGATGAACTTCACGTAATCTACGCCCTGATATCCCAGATGGCTCGGGTCATAATTGAACCCGAACGCCGAATGGTTCTTCACCGCCTCAAGCGCTCGCTGTGCCGATGCAATATCGAACGCAATTTCCGTCGGATGAACTTCCAGAGCAAACTTTACTCCCTTGGCCCTGAACGCATTGAGAATCGGCGTGAACCGCTTCCCAAAGTCCTTATACCCCGCCTTTATCATCTCCTGCGACGCCGGCGGAAATGAATAAAGAAGGTGCCAAATCGAGCTGCCGGTAAAGCCGTTGACGACCTTGACGCCTAATTTCTTCGCGGCTTTGGCGGTATCGATGAGCTTCTGTGCCGCGCGCTGACGAACACCTTCCGGGTCGCCGTCGCCCCAGACGTCCGGCGGCAATATCGCCTTGTGCCGTTCGTCGATTCTGTCGCATACCGCCTGACCGACTAAATGCGACGATATCGCGTAAACCTCGAGCTTGTGCTTTTTGAGCAGTTTGAGCTTATTCTCGCAGTATTTATCATCCGCCAGGGCCTTATCAACATCGAAGTGGTCGCCCCAGCACGCTAATTCCAGTCCGTCAAACCCCCAGCCCGCCGCCTTCTGCGCCAAAACCTCAAGCGGCAAATCCGCCCACTGCCCCGTGAATAACGTTACCGGCCTTGCCATTTTTCAAATCTCCTTAACCACAGATTACACAGATTTCACTGAATTTTTCCTGTCCGCTACACGCTGAACGCTGTTCGTTATTTATTTCTTCATCGGCGTCCATTTCTGCTTGCTCTTCGCGCTTGCCACTACTGTTTCGATAAACAACAGCCCGCGAACGCCCTCATTGACGCCGGGGAAGTCCAGCGCAAGCGAACTGGGTTTTTCGCCCGCTATCGCGCATTTGACCGTCTCGGTGAAATTTCTGTAATTGTTGGCAAACGCCTCGAAGAAGGCCTCCGGATGCCCGAACGGCAAGCGCGTCCCGCGCCCCGCCGCCTCGCTGTATGCTCCTATGTAGCCGTTGCCTCGTTTCCACACCTGCTCCGGCGCATCCATCGCCCTGGTATATAAGTAATTGGGATGTTCCTGATGCCATTCGAGAGAACCTTTTTCGCCGTGGACCCATATCGCGAGGTTATTCTCCTCGCCTATGGCAATCTGGCTGGCGTGCAGTATGCCTTTCGCCCCGTTATCGAATTTAATCAGGCAGTTGCAGTCGTCGTCTAACTTTCGACCCTTTACAAACGTTGTCAGCTCCGCGCAAATGTGCGTGATTTTCAGCCCCGTGATATATTCAGCGAGATTCGCCGCGTGCGTTCCGATATCGCCGACGCATCCGCCCGCGCCGCTTTGTTTGGGGTCGGTCCTCCATCCCGCCTGCATACTGCCCGTCTTCTCAAGCGCAGTGGCAAGCCAGCCCTGCGGATACTGCACGACCACCTTGCGAATCCCGCCGAGGCCGCCTTTTTTCACCATATCCTTCGCTAATTTCACCATCGGGTAGCCGGTGTAATTGTGCATCAGGCCGAATACCCTGCCCGTCTTTTTCACAAGCGCCTGTAACTGCTTGGCCTCCGCCGAGGTAATCGTCATCGGCTTTTCGCACATCACGTGAAAACCTGCCTTGAGGCAATCCCTCGCTATCGGAAAATGCCAGTTGTTCGGCGTCGTTATCGTAACGAAATCGATTCGCTCGCTTGCAGGCAGCTTCAATTCCTGTTTTATCATTTCGGTATATGTGCCGTAAATCCTGTCCTGGCCAAGCGCAAGCTCTTTACCCATCTGCTGTGATTTTTCGGGATTTATATCGAACGCTCCCGCGACAAGTTTGATTTCCCCGTCTAAGCGAGACGCCTTGCGATGCACATCCCCTATGAATGCCCCCGGTCCTCCGCCAACCATTCCCATCCTTAATCTTCGGCCGAGTTTCATATCTAACCCTTTCAATACCGTTAACCAGCAATGGTCCTTGTTTGAAACAAGAATTGCTTAATATACGCCTTATCCAAACCCCTGTCAATACGCCGCAGCCGTATAAATCTCTTATTTCGCCGGGCATCTTCGACCTCGTTCACTACTTTTTTTTACAGCATAAATAAAACTTGGTGTCTTAGGGTCTTTGTGGTTACTCCGAAAAGTTAAGGCGGGCGAACTCCTTATGATATTTTTTCGTCCGGCTTCGCTTACAGCTACGCCGAGATCTTCACTGCGCTACGACGGCTTTTTCGTTAACGTAATCTTCTACTGGAAAGTTGAGATGAGCAAACTCACCATGATATTTAATAGCAGCGAGGTCATAAGCTTTTGCGGCGTCGATTTCGGAGTCAAACCTGCCGAGCCATATCTTCCTTCTCTGACAATATATCCTTACCTCCCATTTTCGGCGGGATTTATTGTAACAAACGCCGATGAACCTTGACGAGGTCTTCTTCTTGGTTTTCGACTTGTTATACATATTCTGCGAGCGCGTGGCGAGGCGGAGATTCTCTCTGCGATTATCGAGCGAATTACAGTTCTTATGGTCAACCAGAAATCCTTTCGGAAAATTCATAAGCTCCCTGTGCATTCGAACCATTTTCGCCTGCCCGGACGCTATTTTAACGAAACGGGCAGCGTATAATTTTGTCCCGTTACCGCTTATCACCCATTTGAAATTACCAAGCCGGTAATAAACATCGGCGTCAACAATTGTCCATTCCCCCTCGCCTAAATTAATCCTGCGGTAAGAATAACCATACTTTCTTTTCCGATACCACATCGCCGGCCACGCAAAAACCCTGTCTAACCACACTGGAATACCGATTGTTAAATTTACTTTCATAATCTCTCCTCTCGTAGCGAAGCGAAGATCCCGAGGGTGAGCTACTCCGGATTCACAAACCCGGGACCCACTTCTTTTCACCTCTACATTCTAAATTCTACATTCTGCCTTCTGCCGTCCTCGACTCTCGACACGTAGCGAAGCGCAGGGCCCGCTTCGGAAATACGAGATACGAACGACGCCGGAGGGACCACACAGTCCCTCTACCCTATGGCGCAAACTTGCGCGATTTCGACCGCAGGTCGTCCCCGAGTGGTGCTCCTTGGTCTTTCAACAGGGGATCCAGAAAAACCACTCAGCATAACTGCCGGAGAGACCACACAGTCCCTCTACTATATGGCGCGAACTTGCGCGCTTTTGTCGAATCCCAGTCGCGGGGTATGATTTCCTATTTTAACATTCTGGGTAAATCGGAGGTTAATAGATCCCCTGTAGCGGGACCAAGAAAGAACTACTCGGGGACTTACGCTTCGCTTCGGCTTGCGCGCTTTTGTCGAATCCAGCACTAATCTCCAAAATAGCCATCGGGCAAGGAGCGACTATCGATATCCCCTATTTTCTCACGTTCGAGATTAATCGAATCTTTAAGAGATTAGTGCTGGATATCATACATTTGTATTATAC
>JBDRMP010000063.1:0-7081 GCA_043811995.1 Planctomycetota bacterium | reverse complement strand
CTATCAGCAGTTATGGATACTTGAAGCGAAGCTGAAAGAGTTGGCTGAAGAAGAAAGAATTGACGGAAAATCAAAGGTAGCGTAAACTATGAGAACTGGAGTAGCCATTCAAACCTCCAACTACGATTGGGACAATGTCTCGATAGTTACATTATCCAAAGAAAGGACGCGCGCATCTGGTCGACACTTTGCCACATATCAGGACTTGTCGGATTCGTCATACCGGTCGCAGGATGCATAATCGGTCCTTTAATTGTCTGGTTGTTTAAGAAAAACTCGAACCCTTTTGTAAACTACAACGGTAAAGAGTCGATGAACTTCCAGATTTCAATGCTGATTTATGGGGCAATCGCATTTCTTTTAAATTTTGTACAGATATTTGACGTGGGCGTTCGCCTAATAGGTTTGATTCTTCTGCTGGTAGTGTCGATAATCGATATAATCCTTGTGTTTATTGCAGCGATAAAAGCCGGTAAAGGTGAGGCATATCGGTATCCATTGACGATTCGGTTTATTAAATAGAGATTATTTCCATTTGAAAAGCTCAAGACAGATTTTGTTGGCAACAATTAAATTCTCTGTGTCCTCTGTTTTCTCTGTGGCTAAATAATTTTTTCTTATCTGTGGCTAAAAACCAGAGACCTCTGTGGCGTGTTTCATTCAGTGATGCTCATCAGCAATTGCGAGCAGATATTGTCCATACCAGTTTTTGGCCAGGGGTTCGGCAAGGCGTATTAGCGCTTTTTTATCAATCAGGCCGAGTCGAAAGGCGATTTCCTCGGGGCAGGCAATCATCAGGCCCTGTCTGTGCTGAACGGTCTGGACGAAGGTCGCGGCCTGAAGCATCGATTCGGGTGTGCCGGTATCGAGCCAGGCGATACCCCGGCCGAGAAGCTCGACTTTGAGCTTATTTTGCCTGAGATATACATTGTTGAGGTCGGTAATTTCAAGCTCGCCCCTCGCTGATGGTTTGATTGTTGCGGCTATATCGGCGACATCGGAATCGAAGAAGTAAAGACCGACTGCTGCGTAATTGGACTTTGCTTTCTCCGGTTTTTCCTCGATTGAAAGGACTTTGCCGGCCTTATCGAACTCAATGACGCCATAGCGTTCGGGGTCTCTGACCCAGTAGCCGAAAATCGTCGCTCCGTTTTCGTTGGCAGCGGCCTTTTTGAGCGATTCGACGAGCGAGTGGCCGAAGAAAATATTATCGCCTAAAATCAGGCAGCCCGGTTTTCCCGCCAGAAAATCCCTGCCGATAATGAATGCCTGTGCGAGACCTTCGGGTCTGGGCTGCTCGGCATAGTGAAGCGACAGGCCCCACTGCGAACCGTCACCGAGGACTTTTTTATACAAAGGCAGGTCGGCGGGCGTGCTGATTACAAGAATCTCCCTAATGCCTGCCAGCATCAGCGTCGTCAACGGGTAATAGACCATCGGCTTATCGTAAATAGGGATGAGCTGCTTACTTATAGCGCGAGTGATTGGGTGCAGCCGAGTGCCGCTTCCACCCGCCAAGATTATGCCTTTATAGTTCATAAAACTATCTCCGATTTCGAGACCGACCTGTCGCCGGCGCCAGGAGTTGCGCAATTCAAAACTGATTCAGGAAGCGAAGGTCGTTTTCATAAAATAAACGGATATCGGTGATGCCGAATTTTCGCATAGCGAGCCGTTCGATGCCGAAGCCGAAGGCCCAGCCGGTGTATTTTTCGCTGTCGATACCGACGGCGTCAAAGACGTTCGGGTCAACCATACCGCAGCCGCCCATCTCGACCCAGGTTTCTTTTCCCGTCTTGTCCGTCAGAAGCAAATCGACTTCGGCACTTGGCTCGGTGAATGGGAAAAAGCTGGGTCGAAAACGCCATTTGGCGTCTTTGCCTAAAAAGGCCTTAATAAACTGGTCTATGGCCGTTTTCATATCGACCATAGATACGCCTTCATCGACGACCAGCGCTTCGAGCTGATGAAACATAAACATATGCGTCGCATCGACGGTATCGGGTCTGTAAACCCTGCCGGGAGCGACGAGGCGAATGGGCGGTTTGGTCTTTTCCATTACTCGAATCTGAATGGTCGAGGTCTGGCTCCGCAGGAGCGTGTTATCGTCGATATAGAAGTTGTCGAGGGGGTCACGGGCGGGATGCTCGGCAGGGATATTGAGGGCGACAAAATTGTGCCATTCGTCCTCGACCTCGGGACCATAAGCGACAGAGAAGCCCATTCTGGCGAAAATCTCAAGCAGCTCGTTTATGGTCTGGGTGATAATGTGGCGTTTGCCGATATGAGGCAGCCGGCCCGGAAGCGTAACGTCTATGAACTGCTTTTTTTTGTCCCGCTGCGAGCGGAGGATTTTTTCCTCAAGCTGTTCGAAAGCGGCTGTGACCTCATTTTTTATTTTATTGGCCAACTGGCCCGCGGCGGGCCTCTGGTCGGCGGGGCATTTGCCAATCTGCGTGAGTATCTGTGTAACGAGGCCTTTGCGACCCAGATACTTTATACGAAATTGTTCGAGGGAAGCGAGGTCCCTGACGGCCTTTAGCTCATCGAGGGCATCTTTACCGATTTTGGCGAACTGTTCGAGCATTTTCGCCTCAAAGCATGGTCATATTCTGCCGGCGCCGTTTTTCAGGTTTTTGCGACTTTTGCTGCGGCCACAATGGCGTCGAAACCGGCTGGGTCGGCAATGGCTATTTCGCTGAGCATTTTCCGGTTCAATGCGATATTGGCTTTTTTGAGTCCGTTGATAAGCCGGCTGTACATAATGCCGCGTTGTCGGCAGGCGGCGGTAAGGCGCGTAATCCACAGCGCCCTGAAGTCGCGTTTTCGCAGCTTCCGTCCGAAGCGGGCATAGACGCCCGCGCGCACGGCGGCTTCCTTGGCCGCACGATAAAGATGGCCGGCGGAGCTTCGATAGCCCTTCACCGACTTCAAAACCCGCTTATGTGCCTGGCGTTTTGCGGCGCCTTTTCTGATTCTGGGCATATTTACTTCCTTTCACGTGAAATCCACCCCCCAGAATAAACCCGCCACAGGCGGGTAAGACCGGGGGCTTATCAACGGTTTTATTTGCCAAGTGCAAGCTTCATCTTTTCGGCGTAAACGCCCGCAACTACCGCGGGGCCTGTGAGCCGACGACGACGCTTTGCATTTTTGGAGCTCATCAAATGCCCGGTGCCCGGATGTTTGTATCTGAGCTTGCCTTTGGCAGTAATCTTAAATCTCTTTTTTGTTCCCTTATGGCTTTTCAGCTTAGGCATTTGCAACAGTCCCGAAAAAAGCACAAAATTCCTATACAATCGATGCGGCGTATAACCAAGACATCCGCCGCAGGTAAATGGAGAAGCATACACTATTCATACGAGAAGGTCAACAGCGATTTTCCCGATGAGGACTCGTGATTTGTGACTCGCCTCCCCCCATCTATTTCGGCGCAACCACCAGGGCCATTCTCTTACCGAGAAGCCGGCCTGCCAGGTCAACCTTCGCCACGTCGGCCATCGATTCGGCAATTTTGTCAAGAATCTCGCGGCCCTTGTCCTTATGTGCGAGCTGCCTGCCCCTGAAGATAAGTGTGAACTGCACCTTGTGGCCTTTTTCGATAAACTCGCGGGCGTGGTTTACTTTTATACCAATGTCGTGCTGGTCGGTTTCCGGGCGCAGGCGAATTTCCTTGAGCCCCGTGGCGTGATGGGTTTTCTTTCGTGCCTCGCGGGCCTTTCTCTTCTGCTCGTAGACCCATTTGCCGTAGTCCATTATCCGGCAGACCGGCGGGTCGCTGTTCGGGGCAACCTCAACCAAATCCAAAGCCGCCTCACGAGCTTTAGCCAGGGCAAAACCCCTGTCAACGATTCCGACCTGATTGTTTGATTCATCGACGAGCCGAATTTTATCGACTCTTATTCCCCCATTTATCCTCAGACCCTTAACTTTAACTATCACGCACTTCAACCTTTCTTAAAAAACCATAAAACTGTTTTATCCGAACCCAGGCCGGCCTACAAAGCCAGGCCTATCTGCTTATCGGCAATTTTCTTTAGAGCTACATTTATAAATTCGTCGGTCTTCAGGGATTTGGATACCTCGCCGCCTCGAATCCTAACGTTTACAGTATCCGATTGCGCCTCTTTGGGGCCAACCACAAGCATATACGACAATTTTTCGGTATGTGCTTTGGCTATTTTTGCCCCGATTTTCTCATTGGACAAATCGGACGAGATGCGCAGGCCTTGCCCCTTCAGTTTGGCTTCGACCGCCCGTGCGTAGTCGTTGGTTTTCTCGCTTATGGGCAGGATTCTTGCCTGCTCGGGCGCAAGCCACAACGGAAACTCGGCCCCGTAATGCTCTATGAGAATGCCGATGAACCGCTCGAAGGAGCCGAGGACGGCGCGGTGAATCATAACCGGCGTCTTTTCGGTATTGTCCTTATCCGTATAGACAAGCTCAAATCGCTGGGGCATAGAGAAATCGAGCTGAATGGTGCCCAATTGCCAGGAGCGTTTGAGGCAGTCCTCGATGTGGAAATCAATCTTGGGGCCGTAGAATGCGCCGTCGCCAGCGTTGACTTTGTAATTAATCTCCTTGTGCCGAAGCGCCTGTATGAGGGCGTTGGTGGCGATTTCCCATATTTCATCGGAGCCGATGTGATTTTCCGGCTTGGTTGAAAGTTCCACGTGGAAGTCCTCAAAGCCGAACGCCCGGTATATCTCGAAGGTCAATTCAATTACGCCTATTATTTCGGATTCAATCTGGTCGGGCGCGCAGAAGATATGTGCGTCATCCTGAGTGAACTGGCGGACGCGGAACAGGCCGTGCATAACACCGCTTGCCTCGTGGCGATGGACGAGCCCCAGCTCGGCGACCCGCAGCGGAAATTCGCGATAGGAGTGTTTTCGGGTTTTATAAACGAGACAGCCGCCTGGGCAGTTCATCGGCTTGATTGCATAATCGGTGTCGTCGAAGCGGGTAAAGTACATATTTTCCTTGTAATGCTCCCAGTGGCCGGACTTGTGCCAAAGCTCCTTGTTAAGGATGATAGGCGTCTTTATTTCCTCGTAGTTATATCGTTTGTGCACTCCGCGCCAGAAATCGACAATCGAGTTCCAGATAATCATTCCATTGGGGTGCATGAAGGCAAAGCCGGGACCTGCGTCGCTGAAGCTGAACAGGTCAAGCTGTTTACCGAGGACGCGATGGTCGCGTTTTTTTGCCTCTTCGAGCCGGCTGAGGTGCTCATCAAGCTCCTTGCGGGTTCGCCAGCAGGTTCCGTAAACCCGCTGGAGCATTTTCTGGGTGGGGTCACCGTGCCAGTATGCACCAGCGACGGACATAATCTTGAATGCGCCGATTTTGCCGGTGCTGGAGACGTGAGGCCCGCGGCAGAGGTCCTCGAAGCCCTCACCCGAGGAGTAAAAACTCATAACATCGCCCTCGGCACGGCTGACGTTGTCGGACTTGTATTTGTCGCCTAAGAGTTTGGCCAGGGCGTCGGCACGAGTCATCTCTTTGCGGACAAATGGTCTGTCGGCCTTGATGATTTCGCTCATTTTTTCCTCGATGCGTTCGAAATCGCCGGGGCGAATCGGCTCATCGAGGTCAATATCGTAATAGAAGCCATTTTCAACTGTCGGGCCATAGACAAGTTTTGCGGCGGGCCAGAGTCGGCAAATCGCCTCTGCCATAACGTGCGCGCAGCTATGGCGCATAATATCCAGCCCTTCAGCGTTTTTGAGCGTTATTATTTGGAGTTTGACGTCGTTGTTAATCGGCGCGGAAAGGTCAACAAGACGGCCATCGATTCTCGCCGCAACGGCTGCCTTCGCAAGCCCGGCGCCGATTTGTTCGGCCAGTTGCTTTGCCGTTGTGCCCTCAGCGGCCTCTATGATGCTGCCGTCCGGCAGTGTAATTTTGACCATTCGTTAATCCGAAAAAGCATTTCCTGTTCGCAATAACCAATAATGGGCTGCATTTTAGTCCGCACCGGCGGCAATGTCAAGCACGAGCGATTGGCTTGATTTTGGGGCGGAAATTTCGTGTCGTGGTTATGGATAAAACAAACATACAGGAGATATGGTGATTAGACAGTTATTTACCGCCGTATTTGTCATTTCGGCGTTTTTCGCCGCGGCAAACACGCTGGTCGCTGAATCTACAATCGCGTGGGACGGCTTCGAAAGCGGCACCGGCGGGGCTGGCTGGAGCGGGACGGTCACGCCGGCCAAATCCGGCTACACCTTCGACCCGAACAGCATAATCTACACTTCCGTTACCAGCGAACTGACGGCTGAGGACTACAATGCGCTGCCGGCAGATGATTTTAACGACAACAGGCGAAGCAGTATGTGGCGGCGTAGTCGTTGAGGAGATTTCAGGAAGTTTGCGTCAATGTTTTGATTCGGGGGGTTCGAACCTGTAGCCGATGCCCCTGATTGTGTGAATATAGATTGGGGTGTCGGGCTTCGGCTCAATTTTATCCCGAAGTGTGGTGACAAAACGGTCTATGCTTCGCGGGGTGACGATACAGTCGTAGCCCCAGACGGCGTTTAGTATTTCATCGCGCGTAAGCGCCCTGCCCGGTTTTTTGACGAAGAATTCGAGCAGAGCAAATTCCTTGGGCGACAGCTCAATTTCCTTTCCCTTTCGCGTCAGCCGTCTTGCGGGTATATCGAGCAGGTAATCGCCGAACTCGTAGATATCCTGCACTTCTTTTTTCGCACGTCGGAGAAAGGCGGCGGCGCGGGCGAGAAGCTCCTTGATGCTGAAGGGCTTTGTAACATAATCATCTGCGCCGAGGTTGAGGCCCAGAACGATATCCGATTCCTCGCCTTTGGCGGTGAGCATAATAATCGGCATACCGAGTTTCTGCTCGCGAACCAGCCGGCATATTTCGTAGCCGTTGATTTTCGGGAGCATAATATCGAGCAGTATCAAATCGGGCTTGGCGTTAAGCGCAGCTTCGAGGCCCTTTTCACCGTCGGAGGCGGTTATGACCTTATAGCCCTTGAACTCGAAGTTGTCCTTCAAGCCGCGGAGCATCGTGGGGTCGTCTTCGACTATCAAAATCGTTTCCATTCTCTACACC
>JBDRMP010000062.1:0-78677 GCA_043811995.1 Planctomycetota bacterium | reverse complement strand
AATGTGGGCTGATTGCTTGTGCGTTCCATTATTTTTGCCTCCATGCAATGATTTTTATTCGCAACAAGCGTCATTATACTATACCTACAAAAACTATCATGCTTATTCCCTGTAATCAGACCAGTTTTTCAGAGGCCTCATATCTCTTTGGGTATCAAAAGGTAAATTTTTGCTCAGATTTTACTTGATTGACAACACAGACGCTGTATAATCCTGTCGCCTTTGTGCATTTGCCAACGGCATGGGAGAATAATGAATGAACAGAAAATGTTGCTTTGATGTCTGCAGCAGCACGTATCGGACTATCACTATAACCAAAACACCGCTCGACGTTATTGCTTATCTGGGTTTGTTTTTCAGCCTATACGCAGTGATGCTGAGAAAAAGAAATAACAATTTTTTGAAAGGAGATTAATTATGAACAAGAAACTGCTGTGGATTGTCTCGGTCGTAATTACTTTTGTGGGCACTTCGATGGCCATTGACTTTATGGGTCCACCAACCGCAGGCCTCAAAGAAGGACAATGGAAAATCGGCTATACGTATCACCATTCAGAAAATGATTTGTTAGTCGACTATTCAAAATATTATGTGAACGGTGTAAAATACAAAATAGATTTAGAAGATGTAGAAATCGATGATATTAAGGTAACGCGTAATTACGTTACTTTTAATTACGGTCTTGCCGATGACCGGATGGAAATATATGGTTTTTTGGGTGCCGCGGATACAGAAAGTGGGACTTTTAGCGGTATCGGTGAAGATGTAAAATTTAGTGGAGACCAGGATTTTGCCTTTGGAGTGGGCACAAAAGTTACCACCAATATATACGATAATGTGGATTGGGGTATTCTAGCGCAAGCAAGTTGGATTCGTTCGTCTGATACCGTTCAGTCTTTTAGCGGTACTTATGAAGGTCATACATATTCAGGAAAATATGATGTGGAATTTGATGCGGTTGAAATCCAAGTTGCCGCTGGTCCTACAATTAAAATAAGGAAGGACTGGAAAGTGTATGGAGGTGTAGTTGGTTATTGGTTATACGGCGACCTTGAAGAAAAAATTTCTGGTACGGTTGATGGAACCCCGGCGGGTTCATTAAAATTGTGCGGCGACTTAAAACAGGACTCCGCCTTTGGCGGTTACATCGGCACTCAGATTGACCTCTTTAAGAATGCTGCTATTGCAGCAGAATATGCCAACACCGGCGATAGCGAAGGTTTTGGTGTAAATGTCTCCTGGAAATTTTAGGAAAAGAATATTGCTCAAATAATAATGGTTGGCCTTTGAATCGACTTGATTTTGGCCATTTTCGGCTTTCGTTTGTAAGTCGGCCTTACTACGCCCACTTTCCCGAACCCGCCACGCTTTTACTGGTCGGCCTCGGTGCGGTGATAATTAGAAAATTCAGGTCTTGAAAAACGTATCTTTGCAGGTTCTATCTTTTGTCCTCTTTTTGCCTTCTGCTTTTTCCCTGTTCTTGACAATGGTGGCGGGTTTTATGAGAATCAGCGGACAGCGTTCGGCGTTCAGCGTACAGAAAAAAGCAGCGGGCAGATAACAGCGTTCAGAGTATATAGCTATGGATAGCAGGAAAACAAAAACGTTTAGGGATTTGATTGTTTGGCAAAAAGGATATCTGCTGGTCCTCGAAATATATAAAATAACAAAGACGTTTCCCAATAATGAGCAGTACGGCCTGACCCAGCAAATGAGAAGGGCGGCTGTTTCAATTCCGTCCAATATAGCGGAAGGATACGGGAGGAAGCATAAACCCGAATACAACCAGTTTCTACGCCACGCTTATGGCTCATTACTTGAATTGCAAACACAGTTTCTCTTATCCGTGGATTTAGGATATACTGATAAAAACGCAAATATAGATTTGTTGATGGATGAAGTGGGTGCGATGCTGTACACAATGTTTAATTCTGAACGCTGATATTATTAACTGAACGCAGAACGCTGTCCGCTGAACGCTGATTTTTATGTTTGAAAAGATAAGCAAAGCAATCGTAAAGCTCTTCGGCTCGCGGAGCGAGCGATTAGTCAAGGTGTATATGACGGTCGCGCGCAAGGCAAATCAGTTCGAAGAGCAGGTCAAAGGACTCAGCGACGACCAGCTAAAAGCCAAAACGGCCGAATTTAAGGAAACTCTCAAACAGGGTCGCAAGCCGGCTGATTTACTGCCCGAGGCGTTTGCCGTTGTTCGTGAGGTGGCTAAACGAAACGTCAATATGCGGCATTTCGACGTGCAATTAATCGGCGGCAACGTCCTCTACGAGGGCAAAATTGCCGAAATGGCGACCGGCGAAGGCAAGACGCTTGTTGCCACCTTAGCGGCATACCTCGTTCACCTTACCGGAAGGCACGTTCACGTCGTTACTGTCAATGATTACCTTGCCAAGCGAGATGCCGAATGGATGGGGCCGATATATCAATCGCTGGGCCTATCCGTCGGTGCGATACAGGCCGATATGGATACCGCGGGCGAGGAAAGAAAAAATCAATACGGCTGCGACATAACATACGGCACCAATAACGAGTTTGGCTTCGACTATCTGCGCGACAATATGAAGCTGTCAATCGAGCATATGGTCCAGGGCGAGCTGCAATACGCAATAATAGACGAGGTCGATTCGATTCTGGTTGACGAGGCCAGGACACCTCTGATTATATCGGGGCCTGCCTTCGACGACGTGAGCAGGTATAAAAAGGCCGACGACGTCGCGAGAAAACTTATCGCACTGCAGTCCGGCTACGACCGGATAAAAAAACAAATCGACTCAGCGGAAAGAGCGATTGCCAACGCACGCGGCGAGCTGAGCGAGGCAAAAAAAGCCAAAGACGACAAGCGCATCGAAAAGGCGCAGAGCACAATAGAGAAGCTCGAATCTGAATTTGCCGATGCGCAATCCAAACTGGCAACCGCCACCCAGTTCTACGAGGTGGAATATGACCGCAAGGCAGCTCACCTGACGCACGAGGGGATTACCGCTGCTCAGGAGGCGGCTGGGGTAGGCTCATTTTTCACCGGCTCGAATATGGAATGGCCCCACCTCTTGGAGCAGTCGCTGCGGGCACACGTCGTATTTGAAAACCAACGCGACTATGTCGTGATGGAAGGCAAGGTCGTCATTGTCGATGAGTTCACCGGCCGATTGATGCACGGCAGGCAGTGGTCGGACGGCTTACATCAGGCGGTCGAGGCGAAGGAGGTAGTCCAGGTCAAAGAGGAAAGCCAGACACTTGCAACGATTACGCTGCAAAATTTCTTCAAGCTCTACGGCCAGATAGCGGGTATGACCGGCACCGCCGCCACAGAGGCCGAAGAGTTTATGAGAATATACAAACTCGATGTGGTTGTGATACCGACGAACCAGCCCTGCATCAGGGAGGATTCCGATGACGCGATTTACAAGTCGCTGCCTGAAAAGCTCAATGCGATTCTGGACGAGCTTAATGAAATCAGCGGCGCGGGCAGGCCGATTTTGGTCGGCACCGTAAGCGTCGAAAAAAATGAGGCGCTCTCAGCGGCTTTGGACAGAAAATTCGCACTCGAACACGAGGTGCTCAACGCCAAGCAGCACGAGCGCGAGGCGCAAATCGTCGCCAAGGCAGGCCAGCAGCATCAGGGCCGTGACGGTAAGATGTGGGGAAATATAACCATTGCTACGAATATGGCGGGCCGGGGAACCGATATCAAGCTCGGTCCCGGTGTGGCCGACATCGGCGGGCTTCACGTTTTGGGAACCGAGCGCCACGAGGCAAGGCGCATCGACAATCAGCTCCGCGGCCGTTGCGGCAGACAGGGCGATAAGGGGTCAAGCCAGTTCTTCCTCAGCTTTGACGACGACCTGATGAAGATATTTGCGCCCGATTGGACGGTAAAGGCGCTGTCGTGGATTGGCTGGCAGGAGGGTGAGCCGATTTATCACAAGCGCATCAGCAATGGCATCGAAAAAGCGCAGAAAAAAGTCGAGGAGAGAAACTTCGAGATTCGCAAATCGCTTCTCGAATATGACGAGGTGATGGATTACCAGCGGAAGATTTTTTATTCCCGCAGACGCAAAATCCTCGCAGGCAAAGGGCTAAAGGAAATTATCGATGAAATGATAGAAGGCGCAATAGCCAAAAGCTGCCGGACCATCCTGGACCCTGAGTATCCCGTCAAATGTATTGCCGAATGGGCTACGAGCAACTTCGGTGTTGAGATGAAACCCTCCGAAATCAGGGACCTGTCGGCTGATGAAATTGAACAGACAATCAAGGACCGCGCCAAAAGCAGCGTCGGCAGTGATATATCCCTGTCGCTGGGCGAGTATCTTGAGGATTACGAAGACAAAAGCACCTGGGATGTCTCGGGCCTGTGCAAATGGGCTATGAGCAGCTTTAAGGTCAGTTTAAGCCCCAACAAGGTCAAGGAGCTTAGTCCGGAGCAGATAGAAGAGCAATTGACCGCCGCGGCGGCGCAGCAGGTCGAGAAAAAGGATTGCTCTATACTCGCGGAGTTTTTGAAACTCGGCTTTGCGATTAGTCGTCTGTTGGAATGGGCGCGTGCAAAATTCGACATAAAGCTGGACATTGATGAATTAAAAACTGCCAAGCCCAACGAGATACAGACGCTACTCATCGAGAAGACCAAGGCCAAATACAGAAGGCGTGAAATCGAATACCCAGTCGAGTTCGCGATGAATATGGTTTATGGGCCTCAGGGGACAAACGTTTACGGCTTCGAGGCGCTCGCCGACTGGGCGAACAGAAAATATAACGCGAACTTTTCCGCGGATGGCCTGCAACAGCTAAAGCCGAGGGATTTGCAAAGGCAGCTTCTTGAGATGAGCGAGGCCTACAGCAACGGCCGGCTGATTGAGGAAGTCGATAATAAGACCGGCCACCTTGATACTCCCGCGGCTGCCGAATGGGCAAGCAATCGCTTCGGGACGACGATAACAGCCGAGCAGCTTGACGACGGCGAGCGACGAAAGGAGATAATCCTACAGCATGGCAGGGAATTTCTCCGCAAAGAATTAGGCGACCTTGAAAGATATGTTCTGCTCCAGGTCTATGATAGCGCCTGGAAGGACCATCTTTACAATATGGACCACCTCAAGGACAGTATCTGGATGCGGTCATTCGCCGAGAAAGACCCCAAGACCGAATACAAACGTGAAGGTCACCGGATGTTCAGTGAGATGCTGGAAAACATTGAAGCGCGCGTGACTGACATTGTCTTCAAGGTGCATCTCGAAGCCGGCGCCAGGGCACGAAGCATCTGGCAGGTAAGCCAGACCGCACACGACCAGGTGGGGCAGTTCGCTATGGCCGAGCGACAGAGGGCGGCAGCACAGGCGCCTCAGGGCGAGGTTAAGGTCAAACAGATTAAGCTCGAAGGGCCGAAAGTCGGCCGAAATGACCCCTGCCCCTGCGGCTCAGGCAAAAAATATAAAAAATGCCACGGGCGAAACGCTTGAACGTCATTCTGAGCGAAGCGAAGAATCTATTTTCTTTATTAGCCCGGATGCTTTGCTGCGCTCAGCATGACAAAATGGATGAAAAAAAAGAAAACATCGAGTAACGCCTCGCTACCCGATGTTTTCCGGAGGGGAGAAAAACTCTGTTCTGCTTTTCTCCACTTATCGGCTAATACCTTATTATCACTTTAAAGCAATGTTATACCTTTCATCAAGTCCTATAATAAATACGCCTGCAAGGAGATATAGGTTCTCATTTAGGAGGATAAAGCGGATTTCTGCCAAATAAGGTTTGATATACAGTCAATGCTGGCTTTATTACTGGCAAAGCGTCATCGGCTCATCAAGTCGGCTTTTTCGACGATAAATCGTAATTCCTTTGCAGCCAAGGTGATACGCGAGCCGATATGCCTTGTCCACACTCGATTGTCTTGCCCTTTCGGTGAAGTTTATTGTCTTGCTTACAGCGGCATCACAGTGCTTTTGGAATGCCGCCTGCATACGGATGTGCCATTCAGGCGAGATATCGTAGGCGCACTTGAAGATTTTACGGATTTCGATGGGAATTTGGCTTATCTTCTGGATGCTGCCGGTCTTGAGTATCTGCTGGACGAGGTCTTCGCTGTAAAACCCTTGTTTTTCGGCGATTTTTTTGAAAATAGGATTTATCTGCAGCAGCTTCTTGCCTGAAAGGACCTGGCGCATAAATACCAGCGAATAAAGCGGCTCAATACCGCCGGAGCAGTCGGCCATGATGCTGATTGTGCCCGTGGGCGCCACGCAGGTAACGGTGGCGTTTCGCATATTCAATTTTCTTTTACTATCCCAGATACTGCCGGCCCAGTTGGGGAAAGGCCCCCGTTTTTCCGCCAGCTCGCTGCTCGCCTGACGGGCGGTCTCGTTGATGAATTTCATTATTGATTCGCCGAACTTGACACCCTGTTGACTGTCATAAGGAATGCCGAGCATAAAGAGCATATCCGCAAAACCCATTACTCCCAGCCCGATTTTGCGGTTGGCCCTGGCGATTTCGGTGGTCTCGGTTACGGGATAGTTGCAGGCGTCAAGAATGTTGTCGAGGAACCGGACTGACAGCTTCACTGTCTCACCAAGGCCTGTCCAGTTTACGCTCTTATCGTTTACGAATTTTGCGAGGTTGATGCTGCCCAGGGTGCAGGCCTCGTAAGGCAGCAACGGCTGTTCGCCGCAGGGATTTGTCGCCTCAATGTCGCCGAGAGCAGGCGTTGGGTTGTCGGCGTTGATTCGGTCGATGAACGCCAGCCCGGGGTCGCCCGTCCTGTGCGCACAGGTGATTATCATTTTCCACAAATCGCCGACGGTGTAAAATTGCTTCGTTGCGTCCATTGCCGGCATATTCTCGTCGGTGATTTTGAATAAGTCCTGTATCGTGTAATTATTGAAATCGATTCTCCTGGGCAGGAGGTATTTTTGGCCTGTTCGAGGATTTTCGACTATATGCAGGGCGTCGGGTGTTTTTTCGAGCGTGTCCATCCATTTGTCGGTGATTTTTACCGAGATGTTGAAATTCGTGAAGGCCTTAAGGTCCTGTTTGGCGTGCAGGAACCTCAGGATGTCCGGGTGCGTAACGCTCATCATACCCATATTCGCGCCTCTGCGGAAAGCGCCCTGCTGAATCGCGTCGGTTGTCTGGGAGAAGACCCGCCAGAAGGAAATCGGGCCTGATGTTGTTCCGCCGCTCGAAGCGACCCGGTCGCCAGTCGGGCGCAGGCGGTCTAATGAAAATCCAGTGCCTCCGCCTGCTTTCTGAATTAGGGCAGTATCTTTTATCGTCTCGAATATTCCTTCGATGCTGTCCTCAATCGGCAAAACAAAACAGGCGCTGAGCATTCCCGATGGCCTGCCGGCGTTCATAAGCGTGGGCGAATTGGGCAGGAATTTCAGTGAAGCCAGGAGGTCGTAAAATTTTGCGTGCCACTGTTTTATTTCGATATCGCTTGCCCCGTAATTTGCCTCCGTCGATGCGACAAGATAAGCCACCCTGCTGAAAAGCTGTCCCGGTGTCTCGATAATTTTGCCCTGCTCATCCTTAATAAGGTAGCGGTTTTCAAGCACGGTAACGGCGTTTTCGCTGAGCGCCGGCTCAGCGCCGGGTGGCTGAACTATCTGATGATTTGTTTCCCGCATTTTATTCCTCTCGCCTTTCCCCGCAAAACACTTATGACTTTTTGAGCCATTTGAATCTGAAAACATCACGGATGCATTCCGTGAACCGCACGCCAAGACGTTGCGTGCTGGCGCCAAACTCTGCTCTTTTGAAGTCCTCGGCAGTCGGTTTGACAGGTTTGGCTGCAAACACTGTTGATAATATGCTTGCTATATAGCCCAGAGCAGAATTTGTTTTTCGGCGAAAAGCCATTTTTCAATTATCGTTGAACGGCTGTTTTTGTCGCGGCCAGCAGTTCTTCGCCGGTCCGGCTTTCAACTGAAGACCGGCCCCACAAGTGGTGTCTTTCGAGGATTTCCGGCTTGGCATTGTAATATCTCGTAACGGCAGCCGTCCCGCCTTCGGCAGCCCCCGTTGTTTTATACGCGCGCTCTAACAGCCAGCCGCTTATCTCATCATCGTATTCGGCAGGATAAATAAGCGCCACCGCGAACTTCTCCGGATTGTATTTGGCCAAATGAATCTTTGCCTTGCACGGCACATTCGTTTCGACGCCTAATTTAACTAATCGTTTGTAATTGTCCTCGGCGGTCTCAGAATCAGCAGAATAAAAGAACATACCCGCTTCAAGCTGGAAAATCTCCCGGCGGACGCCTTTCAGCTCCAGCCGGCCGTCGGGGTACGCCTTGTGTATCTTATATGCCTTGCAGTCGTTGTAACGTTGGCTTTCAAAAAGCTCCGCCACCTCCTCAGCGGTGAATCCAACCCCTGTATGGTCTCCAAAATCGACGACATACAGTCCAATGTATCTGTCCGGCTTTTGAAGCTTAGGCAGTTTCATAGGTCATTATTTTAACCGCATATTCTGCAGATTGCACAGGTTTTTTATCATCCAGGGAGAGGTGGAATTGTGTTGACGGGTGCCGTGGCTTGATTAGAATTGTAAATAAAGAGAAAGGCAGAGATTAAGGCATAATGAAAAATGCGCGTTTCATATATCACTTATTCACGTTTCTAAACAGCATCCAATATTAACCCTTTTACTTGGAGGTAAAGAAAATGGAAGCTGAATCAAACTGGGAAAGTTTAATAATCGCGCCTGTCCGAGAGATGCTCACAAAAATACTGGGTTATCTTCCCACATTGCTGGGTGCGCTGATAATCCTGATAGTGGGCTGGATTGTGGCCAAGATAATCAAACGGCTGATAGAGGTCCTGCTCAAGGCAGTCCGCTTCGATACTCTGGCGGACAAGGCGGGCATAACGGGAATCCTGAAGAAAGGCGACCTGAAGGTAACAGCCGGCGAGGTCGTGAGCGGGCTGGTTTACTGGCTGGTGATTATTATGGTTCTGGTGATGGTGGTCAACGCGCTGGGACTGCCGAAGGCATCCGACGTTCTTGCCAGCTTGTTCGCATACGTTCCTAAGGTCATAGGAGCGTTGTTTGTTCTGTTGGTGGCGATGTTTCTGGCGAGCTTTGTGTCGGGAATAGTTCGGACGGCGGCGGGCAACGCGAATTTGCCCCAGCCAGAGCTGTACGCCGGGGTCAGCCGATGGGCGATTATAATTTTCGCGGCAACCATTGCGCTGGGCGAGCTTGGTATTGGAACGCTTCTGGTAACCGCGACGTTCAATATTATTCTCGGCGGCGTCTGCCTCGGTTTGGCGCTGGCGTTCGGATTGGGCGGCAAAGATGCCGCGGCGAAATACCTTGAGGAATTGAGGAAGAGGCACTCTAAATAAAAAAGTCAGCGGCAGGCGGGCTTCGCAGGCAATAATAAGCTGATTTGTGCGAGCGAAGGTTGCGTTGAAGGAGTCCGGCGCAATCGATATGAAATGCGCACTTTCCCTTGCCAATTCGGCATAATGACGGTATAGTAGAGGGCGTCCAAGAAGGAATGGAGTTTATCAGGATGATACTTTCGGGCTTCGCCTTTGGGCTATGCCCTGATTAGCTCGTCTTATCACGGCGAAGCGCAGCGAAGTCGGATGGGGTGAGAGGATAGCCCGGTGTATAGTCCGAAGAGCTCACAGGAGAAAGGGTACCCCCGCGTCTTGCTGTCGCAAGACAGCAGCGGGGGCGGTCAGGACACGGTTTTAACCGTTTCAGGGGGGACATTTGTCTTATTATTCCATCGTTTTTATATATCATTGACGCGATGGGGCATCTATGTATGTTTTTTCCTGTCAGGCGCGACGGCGCTTGTATTCGAGGTGCTATGGAGCCGGCAGTTTGTGACGGTTTTCGGCAACAGCCCTTATGCCATCAGTGTCGTTCTGTGTGCGTATATGACGGGGCTGGGGCTTGGGGGGCTTTTCGGAGGCCGGCTTGCGGACCACGTTTCGAATCGTGCGGGGCTTTTCGGAGCGGTTCAGGCGGCGGTAGCCGGGTGGGCGATGGCGATTCCGTTGCTGCTCGGTTTGTTGAGGGCGTCTTGCGGCATTGTCGCCTGCGTCTTTATTGGTCAGCACGCTGGCGCGATTCGGATTATCTTTTGCGATACTGGTCGTGCCCTGTTTTTTGATGGGGACGACGCTGCCTTTGCTGGCACGCGCGGTTACGGAGTCGCGGCGGTTTATCGGTTCGCGAATCGGTGCGTTGTATTGCCTGAACACGCTCGGAGCCGCTGTCGGGTGTTTTACGGCGGGATTCTGGACGGCAGGCGCGCTCGGTTTGAGTGAGACGAACCTGATGGCAGTCGGCGTCAACTTCGCGATAGCCATTGCTGCCATAGCCCTGTCGAAACCGATATCGCGTGCGATTGCTCCCTCTTTAGAAAGCCAACAGGCCGTTTCGAATGGGTGGGACAAAACTGAAGAGCCGGCAGTTGGCGGAACGCTGCTTCTGGCCGTTGCATTTGTAAACGGCCTGGGAGGGCTCGCGTGTGAGGTTCTGTGGATACGCTATATGGCGTTTCTGGTCAATTCGACTTACGTGTTTCCAACCATTCTGTGTTTTTATCTGCTCGGCCTGGGGCTGGGCGGGCTGGTTTACATCCTGCTTGAAAGGTGGATTCGCCGGCCTGCCAGAGCGCTGGGCATAGTGGAGGTGATGCTGGCTATATCTGTTCCGGCGACGTTCATAACGGGGGCACTGATATTTTCCGGCGGGCCGCCTCGGCCTATGGGATTGAAGGAGCTGGCCTTTATAACCGTGTCGGTTCCGACGGTTCTGATGGGTGTGGCGTTTCCGCTGTTGTGCGCGGTGTATGGTCGCCGCATCCAGACGCTCGGCCGGCGGGTCGGTTTGCTTTTTGCGGTCAATACGGCCGGGACGGTGCTGGGGTCGCTTTTGCCGGTGTTTGTGCTCGTGCCGATGGTAGGCATCCAGAAAAGCATAATACTGGTATCGGTGTTATATGGCGCAATGGGGCTGGCGGTGCTGGCGAGCGGCACAGGTGCGAATCGTCGGCTGGCGGTGTGTGCAGCCATCGTATTATATGCGACGGCTTTAGTTGTGTTCTGTGCTATAGTGCCGTCGAGTTTGTGCCAGCGTGTGTTTTTGGCTACGGATTTTAGCTTAGCGAGGCACACCGACATACTGTTTTACAGGGAAGGCAGGACGGGCACGGCCATCGTGACGCGTGACCGGGCGAATGACTGCAAGACCATTTACATAAACGGCGTGGGCGAGGTGCCGCTGCTCTACCCGCACAAGCTGTGTTTCAAGATGATAGGCGACCTGGGCCCGATGCTGCAGGCCAGACCCGACGAGGTGCTGATGATATGCTTCGGCGGCGGCGTTGCAGCGGGTGCGACGACGCAGATGCCGGAGGTCAGGAATCTGACAATCGTGGACATCGAAAGCAGCGTGGTTAAGGCGGCAAAGCTGCTGTCGGAGGAAAACAATGGCCTATTGTCAAATCCGAAGGCGCACGTCGTTATAGACGACGGGCGCAACTATATAATGATGTCGAGGCGAAAGTGGCCGGTGATTATTTCGGATTCAACGCATCCCAAGAGCGGCGACAGCTGGGTGCTTTATACACAGGAGTTTTATCGGCTGGTGCAGGAGCATTTGACGGAGGATGGGGTCTTCGTCGAGTGGGTGCCCACACACGGATTGCGCACGGAGGAATTCAAGATTATCGTGCGCACTTTTCAGTCGGTCTTTCCTCACACGAGCTTGTGGATTACTCACGGGACAGACGAACAAGGACGCAGCGGCACCTATTCGCTGCTGGTAGCGATGCCTGATCCGCTGAGGATAGACGCGGCTAAACTTAAGGAGCGGCTAAGCGATGAAGCGGTTCGGCGGGACCTCGAGCCGTTCGGCCTGCATACCGTCGCGGGATTTCTCGACGCTTTTCTATGCGCGGAGGAAAAACTGCAGCGATGGACCGGCGATGGACCGGTCAACACCGACGACCTGCCCTTGACGCAGTATGAGACGCGATATTCGCAAGGGGCTTTGTTTAAGAGCGAAGATTTCATTGAGCCGATGGAGGAAATTTGGCCGTATCTGACCGGGACGGGCAATGAGGAGGAGGCAAGGCAGTTACGTGAAGAACTCGCTATGCGAGCCGAGGCCAATCGATTGGCTTTGCTGGGGCAAATAGAAAAGGCGTATGCGGTTCTGCCTGATGATGTGCGATACCGACAGATGCGCCGTATTTATGAACAGTTGCCGAATTACGTTGAAAAGCTTGCCGACATCTACAACGACAATCTGCAGGCCCTGTATTTTCTGGCGAAACTAAGGGCCTATGGGCCGGGCGGTGTGCAGGGAACAGCGCCTGTATACGAGCGGATACTCAAGCTCGACCCCGACAACACGTCAGTTCTGAACAAGCTTGGCATTATACGCGTAAACGCGGGACTGTTGCGGGAGGCGGAAGATTGCCTGAGGCGGGCGGTGAATTTGTCGCCGGAGTTTACAGATGCTCAGTTCAACCTCGGGCTTTGCCTGTTCAAACAGGGGCGCGTTGCGGAATCCGTCCTGCACTTCGGCAAAACGGTGGAGCTTAATCCAAATTCGAGAGATGCTCGGCTGTATCTCGCTTTTGCACTGTTGCGAACGGGTCGCGCGCAAGAGGCGCTGCCCCACGTGAAATACGTGCTGAATATGGACCCGAATGACGAGGCGGCAGTAAGCTTGCTGGCGGAGATAGAGGGGCGTTCTGCGGGCGCCCAAAAATGAATGCCTGTGTGCGCTGGAGTAAAGAATGTTTATTAAAAGGACGCCGGCTGGACGAAATATCAGATACGGGGGACGAAATCGACGGCTTTGTGGCGAGTTACATTATTGACCAGGGAAAGGGAAAATAATGGGTGCGAAAAGGCAAGGGAAGCTGTTTATATTGGCCGTTTTGCTGGTGATTATGCCGGCGGGTATCGCACAGTCAAAGACGTGGGTGGATGACTGGAAACAGATGTATTTGACCGAGGAGGAGAAGAAACAGGATTCGAGGGATGACCTTGCGGTTACGTTTACAATGTCGGGTGTGAGCGAATATATATGGCGCGGGTTCGATATGTTCGACGACAGGGGGGCGTTGCAGCCGAGCATCAACGTGGACTGGTACGGGACGGGAGTCAGCACGATGGTGTGGAGCGCATACCCGCTGACGGGTGATATCAAGGACAGGACGGAAATGCGTTACATAGTTGGATACACGGGCTGGCTGTGGGAGGACACGCTGCACGTTACGCAATACACGGTCAACTGGACTTACTATGACTTCATACAAATGCCTTCGACGGAAAGAGACGCGGAGGAGATTGGGTTGCAGCTATCGTGGCCGCAGGCATATATGGTCGGCGACAGCAGGTTTGTCCCGAACTATTACGTTGGCCGGCTGTGGCCCGCCAAGAGCGGGGCTGTGAATAAAGACTCAGGCGGCTGGATACATATCCTGGGAATGGATTACGAGTTTTGGCTGTTCGGGGCGGGAGCGGAAAGGCAGTTGGTTTGCCTTTCGGCTGAGGCGGTTTATAACGACGGCATGCTGGGCGCAGAAAATGCCTGGTCGGATTTGGTTTTCGGCATAGGGACAACGTGGCGCGACGGGCCCTGGACGGTCAGGCCGGAGTTCAAGTATCAGGTGTCGCTCGAAGATACGGTCAACAACGAGGACGAGTACTGGGGCGGGATGAGCGTATCTTACAAATTCTGACAGCCGATGCGCTATACGCTGTGAGGCATCTGATTTAGCGGGCAAGCATCACACCTCGGCGTTGGTTTGCAGAAGTCCTTGCCTAAGTGGACGAAAAGCGCGTGATACTCGTTAAAAAACTGCACATCCGCCGTTAGGCGTCCCTTACGGGAGGCAGGAAGATTCGATTCGAAAAGCTCCTGAATCTGGTGGTAGTCGGCGTCTTTGTCGATGAGATTATGGCGGGAACAAATACGGGCGGTGTAGGCATCGACGACAAAGACGGGCCTGTCGAAGGCGTAAAGCAGGATTGAGTCGGCCGTCTCGGGGCCGACGCCTTTTACAGAGAGCAATTCGAGGCGAAGCCGGTCGGTGTGGATTTTTTCAAGATTTTTCAATTTGCCTGAGTAATTTTCAAACAGCCAGTTGAGGAAGTTTTTCAATCGCTTTGCCTTGATGTTGAAGTAGCCGGCGGGTCGAATCAACTCTGCAAGTTTTTTGATATCGAGTTTATGGAGCTTTTCGGGGGAAAGCACCTTTGCGTATTTGAGGTTTGCGATTGCCTTTTCGACGTTGGTCCAGTTGGTGTTCTGGGTGAGTATTGCGCCGATGATGACTTCAAAAGGCGTATCGCCCGGCCACCAGTCCTGTGGCCCAAATCGCTCAAAAAGCAGCTCGTAAATTTCCTTCAACCGGTCGGATAGCATAGGCAGGGATTATAACGAAAAGGCAACGGCGGTCGTTTTGTCGGGGATTTCATCCCATATCTTGCCATCCAGCATACGGCCTCTTTTCTTTTTGTTAAAGCCACCCCATTGTTTAAAGAAAAACGGAACTTGTTGTTCTATACATTGCTCTCTGATATTTCTGACCCAATCGGCCTTCATTGGTCTGGCGCCGGGACCCGACTCCCCTCCCGCTATTACCCAATCAATATCCGTCAAATCCAATGTTCCGATGTCCTCCAGTAACGGCTCCAAGGATAGAAATTTGACGGTTGCGTTCGTTTCACGCAAGAGGTCTATCCTGTCTTTATAATCTAATGTTTCAACTGTAACACCAGCCCAAATGTTTTTTGCCCACGGCAATGAGGATGACAACTCTGCAAGCCGTTCAGCTCTTTTGGTCAAGACCTGGTATATATGTGAGGTTCTGTTCATAATATCGAATACCCTGGATATAAAATCCAGCGGAACTTTGGCGTGGAAGAGGTCGCTCATAGAATTAACAAAAACAAGCTGCGGTTTTTTCCAGTGTAACGGCAAATCCAGCATATTCGGGTGACAGGTTATACAAAAGCCGTTGCGATACGCAGGCAATCCCATCGCCTTCAGCCGCAAAGCCATTCTTTTGGCATAACAGTTTTTACACCCCTCGCTTATCTCCGAACATCCGGTGACGGGATTCCACGTTGACTGCGTCCATTCTATTCCTGAATTAGCCGCCATCAGACAATCCCCCAGTTTCTATATTTATCAAATATCTGTTTGACAATTTTGCCGCCTGTTTCGTTGGGAGAAGCGAAGAAGAGGTAATAAACTATCCCGCCTTTTGTATTTCTCATCGGTATCGGCTCGGGGACATACGCAAACTTGGCAATTTTATTTAATCTTTCGCAAAATGCCTTTATCAAGGGTTCGTGAGTGGTTTTGGTCTCGTATGTTTCGAATAACCCCTTTTGTGTTTTATATGAAATTTTGCGCCAACTATCGTCTCCCCAGAAAGTGTTCATTCTTTCAATCTGCCTTGAATCAACCCTATCGGGGGCGTTCCAAAGTATATTCATATTCATATCCATCAGAGGAAAGTTAAGAAAAATCTCGATACTACCCATTTGACCTGCGGTGTAGATCACTTCCCAATTTAAATGCAAGCCATACGGATCGAGAAGGCATAAAGCCCGCTTGAAATCATTGAATCTTGCTCGAGGGAAAACCTGTTTTAGCAAAATTTCGTTACAATCGCCTTCATATATTTGGACATTAGCTTTTTTCTCACATAATTTCCTCAAAACATCAACTTTCTTACTATCAAGGTCAACAAAGTGATATTCTGAAAAAGGAGGTTCAATTTGCAATGCCTTCAAGGGGCTGCCTGAAACAATTTCTTTTGTTTCTTTTGAAATGTGTTCACCTGCACCGGAAAAACCATCTATATAATAATACCCTTTGATAAAGGACTGTTTATTCATTACTTTCGAATAGGCGGACGCATATTCTTTCACAATGTCCAACTTGACCTCAGACCAGTAACCGATCTCGTCCAGCGTTACCTTGTTCATCCTATCCCCTTCATCTCACCTCAAAATCAATCTTCTCGAAATGAATTATCCGAGCATTGTGGGGGAAAGGGGGTTTTGTGTCAAGGTTCAAAATGGAGGACGGATGACAGAAGGCAAAACGTCGAACATCGAACATTCAACATTGAACGCAGAACGCAAAGGAATACTGTCAGAATGGCGAGGGGTGGGGCAATCGGGCTGCCAAAAGTGGTTTTGGCAGGCGGGCGGAGAAGGCGACAAGCTGGACGTAACTTATTATTTGAAAAGGGATTAGGGTTATAGCTGGTATTGTGGGCGAGATTGGTATATTATTTGCTGTTCTTAACCACGAAGCATAGAGATATTGTTTAATTGATATTTATAAGGAGTGAAGGCAATGGCGGTTAAAGATTTGGCGTTTGATGTTGAGGCCCGAAAGGCACTATTGAAGGGCGTGGAGAAATTGGCGGCGGCGGTAAGGGCGACGCTGGGGCCGAGAGGTCGCAATGCAATCATCGACAAAAGCTGGGGCGGGCCGACCGTAACCAAAGACGGCGTAACGGTGGCGGAGGAAGTTGAGCTTTCCGACAAGACGGAAAATATGGGCGCCAAGCTTGTCAAGGAGGCGGCGAGCAAGACGTCAAAGATAGCAGGCGACGGGACGACGACGGCGACGGTGCTGACCGAGGCGATGTTCAAGGAGGCAAATCGCAATTTAGCGGCGGGAGCGGACGCGATGGCGCTGAACCGCGGGATGCAGGAGGCGGCCAAAGCGGTCGTGGAGAAATTAAAGACGCTGGCCAAGCCGGTGGAGGTCAGCAAGAAGACGGACATTGCAAACGTGGCTACGATATCGGCGAACAACGACGCTGAAATCGGCAACACTATGGCCGAGGCGTTTATGCGGCTTGGCAAGGACGGCGTGATAACCGTCGAGGACGGCAAGGGACTCAAAACCACGATTGATTACGTGGAGGGTATGCAGTTTGACAGGGGGTTCCTGTCGCCTCATTTCGTAACGAATCCCGACAGTATGACCTGCGAGTTAGACAAGCCGTTGATATTAGTTTACGAGGACAAAATAAATAACGTGGCGAAATTAGTGCCGTTATTGGAGAAGGCGGCGAAGTCGAAGCGGGCGATGCTTATCATCGCGGAGGACGTTGAGAGCGAGGCGCTGGCGACGCTGGTGGTCAACAAATTGAAGGGGATTATACAGTGCGCGGCAGTGAAGGCGCCGGGATACGGCGACAGGCGAAAGGCGATGCTGGAGGATATCGCCATACTGACGGGGGCAGAGCCGATATTCAAGGATTTGGGTATCGAGCTTGAGAATATCAGCGTCAAACAATTAGGCCAGGCCAGGAAGGTAACGATAGACGGGGACAACACGATTATCGTCGAGGGGGCCGGCAGCGAAGGCGCGATTAAGGGCAGGATTAAGCAGATACAGTCCGAGATAGAAAAGACCACAAGCGACTACGACAAAGAAAAGCTGCAGGAGCGCCTGGCGAAACTGACGGGCGGGGTGGCGCAGATAAACGTCGGCGGGGCGAGCGAAGTGGAAATGAAGGAGAGAAAGTCGCGGATAGAGGATGCTCTTCACGCGACGCGGGCGGCGATAGAAGAAGGTATTGTGCCTGGCGGCGGAGTGGCGCTGATTCGGTGCATTGACGCGGTGAAACAGTTAAAATTAACGGGCGATGAGAAAACGGGTGCTGACATTGTCGCAAAATCGCTGACAATGCCGTGCTACTGGATAGCGGCCAACGCGGGCGCTACGGCAAACATCGTTGTGAGCAAGGTCGCACAGGGCAAGGGTGCATTCGGATATAACGCCGATACCGACACATACGAGGATTTGATAGCGGCGGGCGTGCTTGACCCGGTGAAGGTTACGAGAATCGCACTGCAAAACGCGGTAAGCATCGCGGGACTGCTGATGACGACGGACTGCGTTGTAACGGAAAAGCCAAAGGAAGAAGAGGCGGCAATGCCGGGACAGCCCGGTATGGGCGGCATGGGCGGCATGGGTGGCTATGGTATGTAAAATTAAAAATTGAAGACAGAAGATATAAGAACGAATACAGAAGGAGATTTGAATATGAAGTTGGTGCCATTGGATGACAGGGTTATCATAAAGCAATCGGAGGCCCAAGAGAAGAGCACGGGCGGAATCATACTGCCTGATACAGCCAAAGAGAAACCGCAAAGGGGCAAGGTAGTGGCGGTGGGGCCGGGCAAAATGAACGACGACGGCAAACGCAGCGAAATGAGCGTCAAGAAAGGCGACGAGGTGGTATACGCGAAATATCTCGGCAATGACGTTGAGATTGACGGAGTGAAATACGTAATACTGCACGAGAACGACATACTCGGAGTAATTGAAAAATAAAAAAGAGATTGCCACGCCCCTATAAACGACATCGGGGCTCGCAATGACGTAATTTTTAGATTGAGAGGCGGAAAATATGGCGAAGCAAATGATGTTTGACGATGCGGCCAGGGCGCAGCTTAAAGAAGGTTTGTCGGAGCTGGCCAACGTGGTAAAGGTTACGCTTGGGCCGACGGGTAAGAACGTGATATTGCAGAAAAGCTGGGGTTCTCCCAAGGTGACCAAGGACGGCGTATCGGTAAGCAAGGAGATAGAGCTGCCGCAGCCGTTTAAGAATATGGGCGCCAAGATGGTGAACCAGGCGGCGAACAAAACGGCCGACGAAGTCGGTGACGGGACGACGACGGCGACAATACTGGCAGAAGCGATATATACCGAAGGGCTGAAGCACGTTACGGCCGGTGTCAATCCGATGGCGATACAGCGCGGGATAGCAAAGGCCGTCGAAGCGGCCGGCAAATTCATCAAGGATAATTCAACGCCCGTGAAAGGCGATGATATTGCCAAGGTAGCGACAATAAGTGCCAACAACGACTCATCGGTCGGAAAACTAATCGCTGAAGCGATGGAAAAGGTCGGCAAGGAAGGCGTGATAGAAATAGAAGAAGGCAAGGGAACCGAGAACGAAGTCAGCGTCGTCGAGGGCATGCAGTTTGACAGGGGATATATATCGCCTTACTTTATGACCAATCCCGAAACGCTCGAATGCGTGCTTGAGGACGCTTACATACTGCTGCACGAAAAGAAACTTTCGAACGTGCGGGAATTGATACCGCTGCTGGAGAAAATTGCCGGCGTGGGCAGGCCGATACTGATTGTATCGGAGGACGTTGAAGGTGAGGCGTTGGCGGCTTTGGTGATAAACCGGCTGCAGGGCGTCTTGAAGGTCTGCGCAGTCAAAGCCCCCGGTTTCGGCGACAGGCGAAAGGCAATGCTTCAGGATATGGGTGTAGTGACCCGCGCAGAGGTAATCAGCGAAGACCTCGGAATAAAGCTGGAAAAGATTGAGCTGTCGCAACTGGGCCAGGCAAAGAAAATCGTCATCGACAAGGAAACGACGACAATCATCGAAGGCGCAGGCAGTAAAAAGGACATTCAGGCCAGGTGTGACCAGATACGCAGCCAGTCAGAAAAGACAACGAGCAGCTACGACAAGGAAAAACTGCAGGAGCGGTTGGCAAAACTGACCGGCGGTGTGGCGGTTATAAAGGCGGGTGCGGCGACCGAGACGGAAATGAAGGAAAAGAAGGACCTGCTTGATGATGCCCTGCACGCGACAAGGGCTGCGGCCCAGGAAGGTGTCGTTGCCGGCGGCGGAGTGGTATTTCTGCGGGCGATAGCGGAAGTTGAAAAGGCAAAAGCCAAAGCCAGAGGCGAAGAAAAAATCGGATTTGAGATAGTGGCCGAGGCGTTGCGCAAACCGACGATGCAGATAGCGGAAAACTCCGGCGAGCATGGGGACGTGATAGTGGCACAACTGTTGGAACGGCTGGATAAAGAAAAGAACCTCGGCTACGACGCGAACACGGGTGAATTCGTTGATATGCTCAAGGCAGGCATCATCGACCCGGCGAAGGTTGTAAGGACCGCGCTTGAGACGTCCGCCTCCGTAGCAGGGCTGATGCTGACAACGAGTGTCTTGATAACGGATTTGAAAGAAAAAGACGAGGAACCGATACCGGGGGCGGTAAGATAGTCGTTCGTATTTCGTCGTTCGTATTTCGAGCAAATGTGAGACAATGGCAATTAAGACCTATAGAGACCTGCAGATATGGCAGATAGGCATTGAGATTGTTACAGATATTTACGGTGTGACGAAGAAGTTTCCAAAGGAAGAAACTTACGGTCTGGCATCACAAATGCGGCGGTCGGCAATTTCGATACCTTCAAACGCCGCAGAAGGATTTAAGCGGTTCCACAACAAAGAGTATAAACAGTTCCTTTATATATCTTCGGGTAGCTGCGGAGAACTTGAAACACAAGTGACGATAGCAAGAAAGCTCGATTATATTGACGAGCAGCAAGAGACTGCATTGTTAGAAAAGCTGGATCACGTCGGGCGGATGATATCGAGTCTTATCAAGAAACTCTGAACCTGCCGAAATACGAAATACGAGATACGAAATACCATACAATGGCCAAACGCGATTATTACGAAGTTCTGGGAGTTGCAAAGAACGCCTCGCCGGAAGAGATAAAGCGCGCATATCGGCGAATGGCGATAAAGTACCACCCGGACAAAAATCCCGACAACAAGAAAGAAGCCGAAGCCAAATTCAAGGAGTGCGCTGAGGCATACGAGGTCCTCAGCGACCCCGAGAAAAAACAGCGATACGACCAGTTTGGCCACGATGGGCTTCGAGGCGTGGGCGTGCGAGACTACTCGCATATGCGCTGGCAGGATATCTCCAGCATCTTCGAGGACATATTCGGATTCGGAGACGTTGGGGACCTTTTCGGGATGGGGGGGCGCGGCCGCAGAGGCGCAAGGCGCGGGCCTGCTCGCGGTTACGATTTAGAGACAATGGTCGAGCTGTCGCTCAACGAGGTAGCTAAGGGCACCGAGAAGACAATCGAGTTTACCCGGCAGGACGTGTGCGGTGAGTGCGGCGGAACGGGCAGCGCAAAAGGGACAAGGCCCGGAGCGTGTCCGACCTGCGGCGGCAGCGGACAGGTAGCGAGAGGCGGCGGGTTTTTCCAAATGGTATCGACGTGCCCGAAGTGCAGGGGCATTGGAGAGGTGATTACGAACCCCTGCAAACAATGCGGCGGCAGCGGCCGGGTGCCCAAGAAACGTGTCGTCAGCGTCAGGATTCCCGCAGGCGTGCACGAGGGACAGGGGGTTCGCGTGGCCGAAGAAGGCGAACCGGGGCGTGACGGCGGGCCAAGAGGCGATTTATACTGTTACGTCAGGATAAAGCCGCACGAGTTTCTCGAACGGGACGGCTGCGACCTGATTGCGGTTGTCCCGATAAGCTTTACGCAGGCGGCGCTCGGCGCGACGATTGAGGTGCCCAGCTTAGACGGGAGGAAAGAGCTAAAGGTTCCGCCGGGGGCGCAGCACGGCAGTGTCTTTCGGATAAGAGGACAAGGGCTGCCCGATTTGCGGACCAGGCGGACCGGCGACGAGCTTGTGCATATAATGGTTGAGATACCGACAAAACTGAACTCGAAACAGGAAGAGCTGCTGAGAGAATTCGCGAAGACAGAGAACAAAAGCGTATTTCCGAGGGCGAGCGGTTTTGTTGACCGGCTGAAAAAGTATTTTGGCGGTAAATGAATATGTTTCCGAGAAAGAAAGAAAAACAAAAAGAAGAGCATCAGCCGGATGTGGCTGAACAGGAAACTGCAAAGAAGGAGCAGCCCATAGAAGAGCCGCAAAAACAGGTTGAGCAGATGCGAAAGCAGATAGAGGATTTGCGGAAGGAAAAGGACGATATATTTGCCAAGTTGCAGCGGGTGGCGGCTGATTACGATAATTTCCAGAAGCGCTCGGCAAAGCAGATAACGGACAGCGTTGCATACGAAAAGGACAAGACAATAAAGACGATGTTGCCTGTTTTGGATGATTTTGAGCGAGCGCTTGCGCACGCGGAAAACAGCGATTCGGTTGCAGAGGGAGTTAAGCTTGTATATGAGCATCTCAAGGGCGTTCTGCGGTCGCAGGGGGTGGAGCAGATAGAAACGACCGGTCAGCGGTTTGACCCGTCGATGCACGAGGCGATTGTTCAGCAGTCCGACGATAGTAAAGAAGACGGCGTAGTTTTGGAAGAGCTGCAGAAAGGTTACAAGCTCAACGGCCGGGTGATACGGGCCAGCAGGGTCGTTGTCAATAAAACGCCTGCCGCCGAAGATAAGTTGCCGGCCGATGATGAGACAAAAGATACTCAATAGTTATGCCTACATACGAATACATTTGTGATAGTTGCGGACACAGCTTCGAGCGGCTCCAGAGTATTACTGCAAAGGCGTTACGCAAGTGCCCCAAGTGCGGAAAGCCGAGATTAAAACGGCTCATCGGAAGGGGGGCGGCTGTGTTGTTTAAGGGCTCCGGTTTTTACGCGACGGATTACAGAAGTGAAAGCTATAAGGAATCGGCGAAAAAAGAAAAGCCGGAAAAAAGTAAAGAGACAAAAGAAAAGGCGGCAACACCGGCCAAATCAGACGCTAAAAACACAAGTGAAACAAAAAAGCCGGCCAGCAAAAACAAATCAGGTAGCTAATCTGCGGTAAACGTCTTCGATTGTATCAACCATTGTGTCGGGGGCGAATTTGGTTTTGACGCTTTCGCGGCCCTGTGCCCCGAGTTTCTCACGCAGCGTTTTATCATCAATCAATTCCGCACAAGCGGCGGTCAGTTGCTCGACGTTTTTGGGCTCTATCAGTCGGCCCGTGTTTTCATTGACCACTTCTTTTGCGCCGTCAACATCAAAGGAGACAACGGATTTTCCACAGAGCAACGCCTGAGGGAGAGTTCGGGCGAGACCTTCACGCAGCGAGCAGTGAACAAGGATGTCCGAGGCCTGTATCACAAGCGGCATCATCTTCGGGGAAAGCAACCACGTGAATCGGAAGCGATGACCCAGGCCCAAATCGTGAATCAATTTCTTGTATTTGTCCGCCAGTATCCCGTCGCCGACGAAAAGCCAGATTACTTTGGGGAAACGCTCGGCCAGCCGTTTTGCGGATTCGATTATGTATTCGTGCCCCTTGAGGTGAAAGAGGCGTGCGATAGTGACGAGGACTATGGCGTCGGACAGAATGGCGTATTTATGGCGGAACTGGTCTATCTGCTCAGAGGGAACGGGTTTCAGGAAATCATCTTCTTCAATGGCGGAATAGGCGGTGGTGAATTTATCAGGTGAGCCGATGCCGGCGGCCAGCGTCTGGGTTGTCATCGCGTCGGCGACGCTTATAAAGGCGTCGGTGCGCCTTGCTGCGGCCTTTTCGACTGCGATATAAAATTTATTCAGCAGCGAGTTTTGGTAGGGGTGAAATGCAAGGCCGTGAATGGTATGAACAACTGCGGGTTTTGGACGCAGGGTATGCGCGGCGAATCGGCCTAATATACCCGCCTTGGCGGAGTGGGTGTGGACAATGTCGGGTTTAAGATGTTTGAGCAGGTCCTTAATCGCGACATAAGCGGGCAAATCGTAATGCGGATTTATCTGCCGGCGGAGGTTATCGAAAATAACAAACTTAAACGCTTGATTTTCCGCCTGCTCATACAGGTCGCCTTCCGGTCCAAGCGCCGGGCCCGTAACCAGCGTAACATCGTGGTCTCGCTGGGCCAGCAGCTTACACGTTATTAACGTGTTCTCCTGCGCACCACCAAGTATTAAGCGTGTTATGATATGAACTATCTTCAATATTTAATCCACATAAGGCAGAGGCCTTCGGGCGGTGCGATGGGGCCTGCGGCCCTGCGGTTTTTTGCCTCGATTATTTCGGTAATCTTTTCCGGTTTCATCCTGCCGACGCCCGCTTCGACAAGGGTCCCGACGATATTTCTGACCATATTATAAAGGAAACGGTCGCCTTCGACATCAACGAATACCCACTCGTTGTTCGTCGTTCGTCGCTCGTCGTTCGTGGTTGGAAGAGGAGATTTTGATGAATAAACCTCGCAGCGGAGGATTGTGCGGACGGAATCGGTGCGGTGGTCGTCCGCGGACGCGAAGGATTTGAAATCCTTTTGGCCGAGGAGCAGCTTCGCGGCCTGGTTCATCGCAACTATGTCGAGTTTTTCAGGCAAATGCCAGCATTGATGAACAAAGACGGGCCTTGTCCGGCCCGTAAAAATCGAATAGCGGTAGAGCTTGCATTTGGCGTCGCCGATGACATTGAAGCCCATAGGGACTTCGACGGCCTCGGTGACGACGATGTCGGTGGGAAGGCGGTCGGTTATGGCCTTGACGAAATTTTTGGTGGGGATGGGAGAATCAATTTGTATGAGGGCGACCTGGCCCACGGCGCTTACGCCGGCGTCGGTCCTCGAGGCGGCGGTAACATTGGTGCGCCAGCCGAGCAGGTTGCTTACGGCGTTGATAAGCTCACCCTGAATGGTTCGTTTGCCGGGCTGGATTTGCCAGCCGTGGTAGCTGGTGCCGTCGTAGGAAACAGTCAGTTTTATATTACGCAGCGCCATTATCAAAAAAAGAAAGCCCCCAGGTTTATCCTGGGGGTTGTTCGACCAAATTGGAGGTTAAAGCAATTTTTCGGCGATTTGAATCGCGTTCAGTGCCGCACCTTTTCGGAGCTGGTCGCCCGCCACCCAGATATTAATGCCCCGATTTTCCGGGATTGATAGGTCCTGCCTGATTCTGCCGACGAGTATATCATCTTTGCCGGTGGCGTCGATGGGCATAGGGAAGCGATTATGCTCGCGGTCATCAAGAAGCGAAACACCCGGGGCGTCTTCGAGCAGCTTCCGAACTTCGTCAGGAGTAATCGGCTCGGCGAATTCGAGGTTGATGCTCTCGCTGTGCGCCCGCAAAACCGCGACCCTGATGCAGGTGGCGGTGACGGCGATGTCGGGGCAGTCGAAGATTTTCCTGGTCTCGTTGACCATTTTGACCTCTTCGAGGTTGTAGCCGGTGTTGTCGAGCGCAGAGTTGTGGCTAAACACGTTGAAGGCAAGCTGGTAAGGCAGGACCTTTATAGTCGGTTTTTTACCCGCCAAAATTTCACGCGACTGTTGCTCAAGCTCCAGCATTGCCGACATACCCGCACCAGACGCGGCCTGATAGGTGCTGACGACCATGCGTTTGACGGGGTTGGCCTTGTGCAATGGCCAGACGGGAACGATGCCGATAATGGTCGAGCAGTTCGGATTTGCGATTATCCCCTTATGCTCTTTGATTTTCTGCGGGTTGATTTCGGGGATGACCAGGGGGACGTTCGGGTCCATTCTGAAGGCAGACGAGTTATCGACGACAACGGCGCCGGATTTTACGGCTGCAGGCGCAAAGGTCCTGCTGCGGTCGGCACCCGCGCTGAATAGCGCTATATCGACTCGGTCAAAGCTTTTTTCGGTCAGTTGCTCGACGATGTATTCTTTGCCTTTGAACTGAATTGACTTGCCGGCGGATCGGCTGCTTGCCAAAACCTTGAGCGAATCGAATGGAAAGTCCCTTTCCTCGATAATTTTCAAAAATTCCTGCCCGACTGCACCAGTGACACCCGCTATTGCGACATTGCAACCCATACTCAATACTCCTTAAAGAATCACAAATAGCCCCGCACCTATTTTGAGCAATCGGTATCGTCTGGTGTTCGACGGCCCCTTTGTCAAAGGGGCTTAGTTCTTAATTCGACAATTGAACCTCAAAATAGGTGCGGGGCGACTACACTTTACTAAGTCCTGACGAATCACACATTCTAATAATGTTATTAGCGGAATGCAAGTAAAAATGACTGTGGATTTAGCGTGTAGGGCGAACCAGGAAATCGGCGTAGAGTCGTTTATCGGATGGGGTGATGCAGGTTGCGTGGAGGATGTAATCGCCAGCGGATAGCTTCTGCAGGGGCAGAGAGAACAGATATGCCCGCAGGAAATCCTGCCAGTGGTTATTGTTGAGGGCGGGGTTCGTTATCGCGATGTCGGGCCAGATGGTAAGGCGTTTGCCTTTCGGGTCGGTGGAGCGCTGGACGTGCTCGAACAATTCGAAGCGAAAAATAGCGGGAGTTTTTATCTGGGAGTCGAATGAATCAAGCAGGCAGATGTAAACGTTAAGCGTGGAGTCGTGTCTCGAATCCTGGGCAGGGGTAAGAGTGGTCAGGGGCAGGATGTCTATGCGGGCAGGACCGTAACGTTCGCACGGCGCAATGTCGGGTCGCGCGAAATCGAAGGGAAAGCCCGCGTCGGAGGGCGAACCGCTGCAGCCGGCAAAAAGCACAATCGCAAAGATAAAAAGCAGCTTCAATGTAATAGCCACGGCTCTCATATTTAGTATTTCGGCGAGAGTTTCAGGTTTAGTTGAATGAAAAAGGATGGTTCGATACTTGTTTTTCGCCCCGGCAGGGCATTATAAGTCGTCGTCGAGGATGTGGCCGAGGCGGTATTTTTTGGTGCGAAGGTAATTGACGTTGTGCGGTGTGGGTATGGCCCGGAGCGGTATTTGCTCGACGATTTTGATGCCATAGACCTCGAGCCGGCTGATTTTCTTGGGATTATTGGTGAGGATTTTGATTTGTTTAAGGCCCAGGTCGTGGAGAATTTGGGCGCCGATGCCGTAGTCGCGCTTGTCGGGCAGCAGCCCCAGCTTGACGTTGGCGTCAACGGTATCAAGGCCCTGCTCCTGCAGCTTATAGGCGCGGAGCTTGTTTTTCAACCCGATGCCTCTGCCTTCCTGCCGAAGATAAACCAGCGCCCCAATGCCGGCCTGCTCAATCATTTTCATAGCGGTAATGAGCTGGTAGCCGCACTCGCATCTTTGCGAATGAAACAGGTCGCCGGTCATACACTCGGAATGAACACGGACGAGGACTGGTTCGGAATGTTCGACTGGTTTTCCGTTTTCATCGAGGTCGCCGACGTCGCCTTTGCACAGGGCAAGGTGGGGCTCGGGTGAGGAGACGGATTCGTAGCCGATGAGTTTGAAATCGCCGTAGTCAGTGGGCAGATGCACGACCTCGACTCGTTTGATTTGGCTTTCGCGCTGGAGACGGTACTCGATTAAACGGGCAATGGACGTGATTTTAAGATTGTGCCTTTGGCAAAACTCCAGCGATTGCGGCACGCGCGCCATCGAGCCGTCGTCGTTCATAATTTCGCAGATTACCGCGGCGGGTTTGAGTCCGGCGATTTTCATCAGGTCGATGGCGCCCTCGGTCTGCCCCGCGCGGACCAGCGCGCCCCCTTCACGCGCACGCAGCGGAAAGACGTGACCCGGACGGGCGAAGTCGGATGGTTTGGCGCTGTCGCTGACCAGGGCCGCAATTGTATGGGCGCGGTCGGCTGCGCTAATCCCCGTGGAAGTCCCTTCTACGGCATCAATTGAAACCGTGAAGGCGGTATTAAAACGCGCGGTGTTGTCGAGAGCCTGCGGGTGAAGGGCCAGAGCGTCGCATTTTTCGCTCGTCAGCGGCACGCATATAAGCCCCCGGCCGAATTTGGCCATAAAGTTGATGGTCTCGGCCGTCACCTTTTCGCCCGCACAGACCAGGTCCCCTTCGTTTTCACGGTCTTCGTCATCGACCAGAACTATCATTTTGCCCGCTCGAAGGTCGTCGAGAACATCGGGTATCCGGCTGAATTCCACTGGCATAAGATAAGAATTAACAGTAATGACCCGAAAGGTCAAGGGCGAGAGATGTTACTGAGGTAATTATGGATGACTGCCGCGGCCTTTTTGCCGTCGCCCATAGCGAGGATGACGGTGGCCGAACCCCGGACGATGTCGCCGCCGGCGAAGACGCCGGGGATGCTGGTCATAAGGTTTTCATCGGTTTCGATATAATCCCACTTATTAAGTTTCAGGCCGGGAGTGGTTTTGGTCAAGAGCGGATTTGCGCCCGTGCCGATGGCGACGATGACAAGGTCGCAGTCGATAGTAAATTCCGAACCGGCGATGGGGACGGGCCTGCGCCTGCCTGAAGAATCGGGCTCGCCTAACTGCATCCTGATACACTTTAGCCCTCGGACCCAGCCGTCTTTGTCGCCCAGCACCTCGACCGGCGCGGTGAGCATCTCGAATTTGATATTTTCTTCTTCGGCATGGTGGGCTTCCTCAATTCGAGCAGGCATTTCCTTTTGGCTTCGGCGATAGACGATTGTGCTTTCGGCGGCACCCAGACGTTTGCTGGTTCGCACCGCGTCCATAGCGGTATTCCCGCCCCCGATAACGCAGACGCGTTTGCCGCGGACTATTGGCGTCTCGGCGTCGGGGTTGTATGCCTCCATAAGGTTGACACGGGTCAGGTATTCGTTGGCCGAATAAACGCCCTTGAGGTTTTCGCCTGGGATATTCATAAATACCGGCAGTCCCGCACCGACGGCGATAAAGACGGCATGGAAACCCTCTTCATCCATAAGCTGCGGTATTGTCACCGTCCTGCCTACGATGACGTTGGTCTCGATTTTCACGCCTAAGTTTTTGAGGTTTCGGATTTCGGCGTCGACGATTTTCTTCGGCATACGAAATTCCGGGATGCCGTAAACGAGGACGCCGCCCGGCTTGTGAAATGCCTCGAAAATCGTCACGTCGTAGCCGAGTTTGGCCAATTGCCCTGCGCAGGTCATTCCAGCCGGCCCCGACCCGATACACGCCACTTTCTTATTGCGGATTGCTGTTTTCTGTTTTCTGTCTTCTGTCTTCTGTCTTCTGGCTTCTTGGTAATCAGCCGCGAACCGTTCCAGCCAGCCGATGGCGACGGGGGTGTCGCTTTTACAGCGGACGCAGGTCGCCTCGCACTGGATTTCCTGCGGGCATACCCGGCCCGTCACGGCCGGCAAATCGTTGTCCCTGCGGATAAGCTCCGCAGCGGCTAAAAAATCACCCTCTGCAATAAGCTTGATAAAACCCGGTATGTCAATACCAACGGGGCAGCCCGGAACGCATTTGGCGTTCTTGCACTGCAGACATCGCTGTGCCTCACGAATTGCAACCTGTTCGGCAAGGCCGAGGTTAACCTCTTTGAAGTCCTTGTTCCGCTCGTCGCCCGGCCGCTGGGGCATCTGCTGCCGCGGTATCGCCATCCGCTCTTTAGCTGTCAATTTGTTCGGCTCTTTATTCACTTTTATCTCTGTGTCCTCTGTGTTCTCTGTGGCTAAAAACCTCTGTGGCTGACTGAAGTTTGCATTTATGCTCTTCGTATTTTTTGTTCTCGTGACCTTTGTAGGTTTTGAGCCGGTCCATAAGCTCGTCGTAATCGACCTTGTGCCCGTCGAATTCAGGCCCATCGACGCAGGCGAACTTGCGCTTGCCGTCGATAGTAACCCGGCACCCCCCGCACATCCCAGTCCCATCCACCATAACCGGATTCAAGCTGACGATTGTCGGAATATTCAGGGGCCTTGTCATTTCCGATACCGCCTTCATCATTATCACCGGCCCCGCGCAATAAACGGCATCCACCTTCCCATCAGGTTGCTCAGTCAGCTCACGCAGCGCATCGGTAACGAGTCCTTTTTTTCCCGAGGAGCCGTCGTCGGTTATAACGATTAGCTTATCGCTTGCCGAGCCGAGCAGTTCTTCGAGAATAACCAGCTCTTTAGTGCGTGCGCCGATGATACTGATAATCTTATTTCCCGCCTCTCGAAGTGCGACCGCCTGCGGATAAACCACAGCCGTTCCTAATCCGCCTCCTATTACGGCCACCGTCCCGTATTTTTGAATATGGCTGGGCATCCCTAACGGCCCTGCCACGTCGGCAAAAGATTCACCTTTCTTCAGAGCCGTCATTTCGGAAGTGCTTTTCCCGACGGTCTGGACGATGATGGTTATGGTCCCTGTTTCGGTATTAACGTCTGCTATCGTAAGCGGTATGCGCTCGGAATGTCCGAATGCCCGGACAATCACAAATTGGCCGCACTGCCTCGCTTTTGCGATTCGCGGCGCCTTGATTTCATACCGGGTCACGTTTGGCCCGAGTGTTTCTTTATCGACGATTTCGAACATTGGGTCATCCACTTCTTTTTTACCGCGAAATACTTCTCGAAAGCCCCCAACTTTATGTTGGGGGTTAAACCCCCAGGATAAACCCGGGGGTTTACGGGTCTGTAAAACAATGAATTATACCCTTTTCGCCTGCCCGGCAAAAATTAAAATTGCCGGTGAATAACATTAGTGTTACTTATATACGCTCGACAGGGGGCGATTTGTTCCGCCTTTGGCGGTATTATGTGTGAACGACCGGCTGCGTCCGGGCGTAATTAGAATAAGAGCAGCGTTTGGAAAGGGTTATAATATGAAGCTAAAATACGTTGCGGTTGCAGGACTTGTATTTGCGATAGCTGCCTTCGCAGTCCAGCAAGGGGGGAAAAAAATGACCTACAGAAAGCTTACTCCAGAAGAAAAATACGTAATCATCGACAAGGGCACCGAAGCCCCATACTCCGGCGAATACCTCAATAACAAGCAATCCGGCACCTATACCTGCAAACGCTGCGGCGCTGCGCTTTATAAGAGCGCCGACAAGTTCGATAGCCATTGCGGCTGGCCTTCTTTCGACGACGAAATACCCGGCGCAGTAAAGCGGACCCCCGACCCTGACGGAAGTCGCACTGAGATTACTTGTGTCAATTGCGGTGCACATCTCGGCCATGTCTTTACAGGCGAAGGCCTCACCAAAAAAGACATACGACATTGCGTCAATTCCATTTCGCTCGTCTTTGTCCCTGAAATCAAAACCGACCCCAATGACCCTAATAATAAACCCGCCACACAAAAGGCCTATTTTGCGGGCGGCTGTTTCTGGGGAGTCGATTACTGGTTGAGGACGCTGCCCGGAGTAATCTCCGTAACCTCCGGCTATATGGGCGGGACTGCCAAAAATCCAACCTACCAGCAGGTTTGCACAGGCCAAACAGGACACGCCGAAACCGTCGAGGTCGTATTCAACCCTCAAAAAACCACTTACGAAGACCTTGCAAAACTCTTTTTTGAAATCCACGACCCCACTCAGCGTAACCGCCAGGGCCCTGACGTCGGCAGCCAGTATCGCTCCGCTATTTTCTACACTAATGAGCAACAAAAGCAAATCGCCGAAAAGCTGATTGCTCAGTTGCGTGAAAAACGACTCGACGTCGTCACATCAGTTGAGAAAGCCGGGGATTTCTGGCCCGCCGAGAAATATCATCAGGATTACTACGAAAAAAAAGGCGGCCGGCCCTACTGCCACTTCCCCACCAAACGATTCTAAGTAAAACCGACCTGTTCGGCGACTCCTCCGGCGTATATTTTTTTGAATTTTTTCCGGTTTTTTTTGAACCCTTGGAAACTGCCTTCGTATTGATTCCAGAAAATAAAAAAACCATCTCCTCCTTAAAAGAAAAAATATAAGGAAGGGCGACGCAAAGGAATTGAGCGCCGCTCTTCCTTATTTTCGTAGCGCAGCGAAATTTAGCCCCTCGAAGCGCAGCGTCGAAGCGCAGCGAAGACCCCCCACGCCTGCCCTCGAATGCCGTAGTCGGGGGTCTTTGGCGGGGACCCAGTTTTAACGCTGCCGGGTTTCTTCTTTTCTTTCTTGCATCGCAGGGGGGTTTATTCTAAAAAAATCGCCGAAGGCATCATTATCGGTTAGCCCCCAGCTCCGCTGGGGGTTCCGGTCATTCCGAGCGTAGCCGAGGAATCTGTTAAAAATTGTCATTCCGAGCGCAGCGAAGCAATCTCTATGCAATGATATGGTCGCACCTTCCTTCTCCGCCTGCCCTCGATGGTTGCTTTCTCGGTTTTGCTGTCGGGGGAGTGTCTGCTAACGTGGCAGGCAGCAGGGGATCCATATTATCTTCTCAACTGCTCTCCTGCCTGTCCCGGCGAAGTTAAAACGAAGACGGACTCACCTATCTACTTTCTCGCTCCGCGACGCCTTCGGAAAATTAGGATGGCGGCCCAAGATTCCTAGTAGATTATAGGGATCCCCATATTTCAGATTTTCAATTTTTCGCTATTGCTTATTAGATATTATGATCAAGCAATATTGCTTCTAAGTTCTGCAATATCCCCGAAAGCTTCGCGAATCTTTGGCCATTCACCGCTCTTGCGCTTCGCTAACACTCCACCTCCATCAGGTTGTGTAGAGGACTTGACTTCGGCTGAGCTCAGTCGAAGCCTCACCTCCAAGTTATCGAACATGCTCGGCACACTAAAAAAAGAGCGCAAACAACATATGCTCACGCTCATACGCGCGTTAGCGTTCTCGCAAAACCTTGTCGCCCCTGTGGAAACAGGAACGGGAATCCGCTTTTTCATTCAATACTCAAAGCTATTTTGCTCTGCGTTTTCTTCTCAAAGCCAAACCACCTAAGCCAAACAGTAAAAGCGTGGCGGGTTCGGGGGTATTGTATAGATACAGTTCCTCAATCACGGTGCTGTCTAATGCCGTGTTGAATATATGAACTTCGTCTATTAGTCCATCCCAATATCTCCCGGGATTGTACGGACACTCACCAATATTCAGAGGGCTATTGGAGGTAGCAAGACCCCTAGAGTCGCTCATCGATATAGGAGGACTTGGGATAGCCTCACCCTCTTTAGCTCTATATAACTTAAGCTCCGAGCCGTCATACGTCATGGCAGTAAAGTACCAGATGTTCGCTAAAACAACCTCTGTCGGAGGGGACTCCTGTAGAGTAATCCATTCAGAAGGCCCAACGTGAACAGTTGTTGTAATTTGCGGAGTGCCTTCCCAGATTTTTTGTACTGATAAATCATACCCCCCTTGAGTATCGTCATACTTGGCAACAAGCGAAGGCCAAGCATAAGTACCAAGGGCAAAAGGATCAGCTTTAAACCATGCTGTAATTGTGATAGCATCTGTTGGATTTAGGCCTGGGGCATCAGCAACATCAATGTAATCACCAGAACCATCAAAATTCAAAGCATTTCCTCCGAATTGCCCGCTTGTTGTTACGGGAGTTCCATTTACAATCCCATTGTGTCCATTTCCAGAATCATCATGCCCTGGGTCAACGGAACTATCAAAGCTCCAATGAGCCACAAGATTTGCTGAAGCTGTGGAGCTAAAAACCACTAATATCAGCCCGACAACGATTAGTACACTCAAGTTTTTCATTTCTTTCTCCTTAAACAATTATTGTTCTTCTTCAAAAATTTTTTTGTAGTGGGGAAAAATTGGCAGGATACCAGAAAGCTCTTTCACCACTCCTCTTCTTTGCTAATTCCTTAACTTCTCTTTGTTCAATCCGTTTCGTTTTTTCTCATCGCATTGTCATCACCTCCTCGTCAATCGCGGCGCAAAGAAAAAGGACGCCGCTACATCGTGTTTATCTCAGGCCCAGCAAGGCCCAATCGCAACACGCAAGCAGCGCCCCATATCGGGGCACTGACTTCCTGCGCTTGCGATTTCCAAACTTTGCCGGTTTGAGATAAAACGCTAAAAATTCAGTACAGTTCCGTATTTAATTGTCAAAAACTCAAACATTTCATTGTTTGTCCCATAATAACATACAAAGACCATTAAAACAAGCAAAATCTGCCTGTTTCGGAAATTCCGCAATTTTTAACCAAATAATCGAGTTTTTACAGCACAACCATTTCTGTGTTACTCGGTTCGCCTTCGCCAGCCTTGTTTACGGCGATGATACGATATTCAAGCTCTTTGCCCTTCGGCTGTTCGACTAATGTGGCCTCTGTAATAACAGCAGTTGCGACATCTTCCCACGCGCCAGCCGGACGTTCCCTGCGCGTTACCTTATAAGCGCTTGGTGCACCGCCATCGATAGGGGCTTTCCAGTCGAGAAATACCCAGCCATCACCCTGTTTCGGAGCTTCCAGCAGTCTGGCCTGTCCGGGTACGGCTAATGCTGTCGAGGCCTTTTTGCCCGCCCAGCCGATGAGCTTCAATTTATCATCATCGAAATCGACCGTATTCTCGGCGTAGCGGATATCGCTTTTCATTGCATCGACCAGACTGTCGAGTGCATCGTCCTTAGTGGTAGTGGCTGCCTCGGCTGCGGCAGCTCCGGCGGAATCTTAGTTTGGGGCTTTAGTGCTTTGGTGCTTAGGATTTGTTTGAGAGTTGCTATTTGTAATTTAGTGCTTGTTTCGGACCTGTCCGCCATAGCTGAAAGCGACGGCGGATTTAGGATTTATGGCTTGGCCATCCCATAGGGAGTGCTTCGGATTTTAATGTGTCTTTGTGGCTAATCCCGACCTGTCGGGACTGTGGCTAAAAATCCGCCTGCCACGGCGTAGCGACCTGTCCTTCGTAGCGCAAGCGAAGGAGGAAGCGAAGCCGGGCCTGCCCTTCGTAGCGTTAGCGAAGAAGGGTGTTAATCCTCCTTCTTTAATCTACCGTAAGGGAAGCTGCAAGCAGTCAGTTTTATATAAGGACTAAAGGCCTTAGTGGGCGAAGGCGAGACGTTCTGAAAAAGCATGTCCTGAGCGCAGCCGAATGGTCTTGCTTCGGCCAGTTTATGAATAAGGACAATGTAATTGGACTTGGGGGCGAGGAAACGCAACTGCCGCAAAAACTGGTTTTGAGGACAGTGCGTTCCGAGCACACAAAACTGGCCGAAACCTTCGTGTTTCTTCGTGCCCTTCCGGCGTAAGCCGTCCCTTACGGGAGTGGTGAATAATCTGTGTTAATCCGTGCCCATCCGTGGTTGCAATTTCTTCGTGCCTTCGTGTCCCTTCGTGTCCGCCTTTGGCGAGACCTCGCCTTATGGCGGGCATCTTCGTGGTGAAAAATCAGCGTTAATCTGCGCAATCAGCGTCTAAAAAATCAGTGGAATCTGTGGTTAAAAACGCCTCTCAAACAGACCAGTCCTTTGAGGTCTTGAGGAACCTCAACTGCAGGGCGATGCCGAAAAGCGTTCCGGCAATAAGCAGCAGCGGAAAAAACCAGGGATGGGTGTAATACAGTTCATTGAGATACATCGTGGGCGGGTCCTGGGCAAAGGTCTCGAACCGGTAAATGAGCGCGAATCCGCCGATAATGACAAGAGAAGCGCCGGCCAGGCTGGTGAACAGCATTACGGCGAGTTTGAAGACGACGAAAGAAATCAAACCGCCGGCAACAATGCCGACAAGTGCGCCTGCCCAGACGAATTGTTCCGGCAGCGAGCAAGCGTGCCATATCCCCGCTGTGACTACCCCGCCGGCCAGCGCGCCGAGGACGCATACGGCCCATCGCATAAGGGGCAGCGCCAGGACAATCAGAACTGCTGCGCCAAGGATACTGCCCAGCAGGGCGTGCTGAAACTGAGCCCCGGCCCACAAACCGAGGTGCAGGCCGAGCAGACCGAAGCAGATGACGGTGAGGACCTTGTAGATACGCCAGCCATACATAAGAGGTATAACGCCGAACGCTACGGTAATGACTGCCTGTGGCCAAGTGAGCGCGGTGGCCTGCTGCCAAATCTGGTCAAGCGCCTGAAGAACGTATCTTGTGCCGTAATCGACCTGCATATAGTCGAACTGACCGGGAGTTTTACTTGTCTGGGCGAGAAAGAGCAGAAAAGCCATTTTGCTATCTCCTTTTAAAGTTGTGCACCGCCCATCGCGGGGCGGCGTTATGAGGTTCGCCAGGCAGTCGTCCTCGAGATGGTTTCGCCGTCACCAGTTTTTCTCTTTTTGGCGCGTTTGGCTTTGGCCTTTGTGGACTCCTTGGCGGCGGCGAAACGGCTGCTGATTTTCGGCAGGATGAAATACTGCACACAAGCAACGACGGCGGTTATGCCGACGAAGAGACCGAGGTAAATCTCCGGTTTACCGGATATATGGCCGACGGCGGAAAAACCGGTGTATTTGGACAGCATTATCGCGCCGGCGAAGATTATGAGGGTCCCCGCGGCGGAACACAACGCCGATGATGTGCCCCGCCAGAAAGTCGAACTGACTGCTAAGGGAGCGGCTGTAAGTGCGAGCAATATGGGCCAGTTATAGTATGGCACGCCAATGGTCAGTTGTCGCATAACTGACATCAGGTCATCTGACGGAGAAAAGTAGGGTCGTATCAGAACTGAAAAACCATAAACGGCGGCAAATATCGAGGTGATGAGCACGAGGAAGGAATCCTGAAGTTTCATCGCCGATAGCACGCCGGCGCCGAGAAAGGCGAGAGCCAGCAAAAGGTTGAAGCCGGCGATTGATATGGCAAGGGCGATGCCGCAATACATCCCTATTACGGCAAACATCGACTTCCTGAAGCCGAACCCGCTGAGACAAACGAACAATCCCGCCGCCAGAGTCACCACCGCGATAACCAGCAGCAAAAGCGGCTGAAGGCCGGATACGTTTTGTTCAAATCTCCACAATGTATTAATCATAACGTGCGCAACTATACTAAAATATGTCTAAAAAGAAGCGCCCTGCCAAATTCCGGGCACACATTTATTTATCGGCCTAAAAGCCCCATAACGTTAAATCCGCCTGACTTCGACGAGCTCAGTCGAACCGCGGCGGATAAATCGCGGGATAAGAGGGGTGGTTTTGGGGATAAATGCGGATGAGAGGAGTCGAACCTCCACGGGTTTGATCCCACAGGCTCCTGAAGCCTGCGCGTCTGCCAGTTCCGCCACATCCGCCTATGGCGAGACCTCGCCAAATGGCGGGTCCGCTAATAAAACGGATAATAACGGCTTTTATTTTGTTCGTCAATATAAATGCCCCTGTTGGCTCGGGTTCCCCAAAAAAGATTGGCTCAAATATTATCGGGCCTTGTAATATCAAGTTTTGCTTTACTGATGGGCAGGTCGGAGAGACAATATATAATTGATTCACTTGACGTTCGGATTGGTGTCTGAGTAATTGGGCGAGCAGGCGCATATATAATTGAAGAAACAATATTTTAAGGAGAAATCAAGATGAAACGTGGGATTTTGTATTCATTGGCGGTATCGGTGATTTTAAGTTCGGCCTGTTTTGGTGCAAATGAAGCTGGTGTGGGGCTTACGATTTATAACGATAATTTTGCGGTGGTTCGCGAGGCACGCAAGATGCGATTCGAGAAGGGACAAAATACGGTGCGGTTTACGGACGTGGCCTCTGCAATAGACCCGACGAGCGTCAAGTTCGAATGCCTTTCTGCGCCGGGGGCGGTATCTGTCCTCGAACAGAATTACGAATACGACCTTGTCAATGCGGACAGTTTGCTGAAGCGGTATATCGACAAGCAGGTGATGGTGGCAATTAAAGGCAGCGGCTCGGATTCGAGAAAATTTATCGAAGGAACGCTGCTGGCGGCCGTGGGGCCGGATTTGATTGTGAAGGGCAGCAAGGGCATCGAGATAATTGGGCGTGCCGGCGTTGAGGAGATAGCACTGAAGGAGCTGTCCGCCCCTGGCGAGACCTCGCCTTTAGGCGGGCCGGATGATTTGGTGACTCGGCCTACGCTTGTATGGCTGACCGATGCCGAGAAGGGCGGCAAACAGCTTTGCGAGGTTACATATACGACCGGGGCGATTAACTGGCGTGCGGATTACACGGCGATTTTGAACGCCGACGATACGGCTTTGGATTTTTCGGGCTGGGTAACAATCGATAATCGCAGCGGAGCAGGTTACAGGGACGCGACACTGAAACTGATTGCCGGGGACGTGCGGCGAGTCCAGCCACCAGCAATGGTAGATTATGAGTTAGGTGCTATGAGGAAAATGGCAGTACAGGAGGCGCCGGCGTTCGAGGAAAAGGCGTTTATGGAATATCATATGTACACGCTTGGCCGAAAAAGCACTATCAACAATAACCAGGTCAAGCAGATTGAGTTTATCGAGCCGGCAACGGACGTGCAGGCAACAAAGATATACGTTTACGAGCGGGCCGGCTGGAGATGGCGGTCGGGCAGGAGCAGCCAGCCGGAGAAGGGCAAGGTCAACGTCAAGATTGAATTCGAGAACAAGAAAGAAAACAAGCTGGGGATAGCACTGCCGAAGGGCAAGGTGCGGGTTTTCAAGAAAGACCCCGGCTCCGCTTCCGCTACGCCGGGCAGGCCGGCGGATGGGAGTTTAGAGTTTGTGGGCGAAGACCTGATTGACCATACGCCGAGGAATGAAAAGCTGTCGCTTTATATCGGGGACGCGTTCGATATCGTCGCAGAGCACACAATGACCGACTACAAGGAGCAGTGGGGCAGAAGATTTGAGACGCACAAGGTCGAGATTCGCAACCGCAAGGAAGAAAAGATAACGGTATTCGTGGATGAGAGGTTGCCATCATACGAGGACTGGAAAATCGAGAAATCGACGCATAAATGGGAAAAACGGGCGGCGTTTGTGGCAAGGTTCCCGGTTGAGGTCGAGGCCGATTCGACAGCCACGATAGAATACACGGTTAGCTGGCCTATGCCGTAGTACAAATTCTTAACCACAGATTTACCCCGTGAGATAGCCACGGTGGGGATAAACAGAACATATCCCACGTGGTAAACGCATCTCACGGGGTGAACACAGATTTACACGGATTATGATAGAAAATCCTAAGCACGAAATTCTAAATCCTAAACAAATACCAATTACCTAAGCACTAAAGCACCAAACGAAGAAACCGCCGCCCCTGCCTAATGCTTGCTGGGGCAGGGAGGCGGGATTGACAGAAAACGCGGGAGGATTTACCCCATGAGATGCTACGCGATATTCTTATATACCAATAACAAACAGGACTATATAATGCCATTTAAACCTTTTGAGAATAGATTATCTCACGGGGTTATAGTTAATTTAAAAAATGGCCGGAAGATGCGGCTTTTGAAGAAATTCATATCTTTGCTTTTCAACATGGCGTCCGGCAGATGGTCTTTAGTCCGTTCTATGTAGACTGTATAATCGTTGTTAGGAATGAAGAACTATGGATAATATATCCCAAGACGTCGTAAAAATTTTACAGTACTTGCTTCCTGGCTTTTTGGCGGCTTGGATTTTTTATGGTTTTACATCTTACCCAAAGCCATCTCAATTTGAACGAATCATACAAGCACTAATTTTTACTTTCATCATACAAACAGCAGTTTTAGTTGAGAAAGCTATTTGTTTAAAAATTGGTATTTATTGTAATGCCGGTAACTGGAGTGAACATTCTGAAATCATTTGCTCAACCGTAAATGCCATCATTCTTGGGACATTATTTTCCTACTATGCGAATAATGATAAATTTCATAAAATTATTAGAAAGTTCAAAATTACAAGGCAAACATCTTTCCCCTCCGAATGGTTTGGGACATTTTCAAGAAAAGTAACATATATTGTACTTCATCTTAAGGATGAAAGGCGTCTCTATGGCTGGCCCATTGAATGGCCCTCTGTTCCTGATCGTGGGCACTTTCTACTTGTTCAGGCTTCTTGGCTGACTGATTCAGAAGAAATTCCAATAAAAGGTGTTGAGTCGATATTAATTGACGTTACTGATGTTCGTTGGGTAGAATTTATGGAAAAGTCTTGGGAGATTAAAAATGGGAAAGAAGGGTTCGAATCCACCGCCACCTAGATCATCGGAAGGCCAAAGAGGAATTAACGAAAATATAAATCCCCAACCACCGCGAGACATAAAACCACCACCACCGCCGCCGCCACCTCCTCCACCTCCACCACAAAGGACTAGTGACTAATCTGATACGGGCAGAGATATATAAAAAAACAGCGGTTCCGTTCTCCTGTTTGGGAAATGCAGGGCCGCCATACCGATTTCCCGAAGAATTCATTGCCTTAAGTTGCCATTTTCGTGTCATTGGTTGAAAATTCGGTTGGGGTCATTATTTAGCGATCATAAATCAGAAATATTTTTCATTTCTTGGCGTCGCAAATCAGCGTATATCCCTTAAATACAAGCACTTATGAATCAGCGGCCGTTTGTTAAATTTGTGGTTGAAAAGTTAGATATTTATTGAACTTTAGTAGGAAATATGTTATAATACCCCCCTTACCGGCCGAGTGCCGGTATTAGTAGCACAGATGTGCAAGGTAGTAGCGCAGAAGCGCAAGCAATTCGGGACAGCGTCCCAAGGTTTCATGCCAAGAGAGGCCCCCGACTACGACATTCGAGGGCAGGCAAGGGAATAAATCAATTTCGGATTTCGGATTGTAGATTTCGGATTTAAGAATGGGTCCCCTGCTGCGGAACCAATGGGGCGGGTTCTCGGGGATCTGCGCTTCGCTCCGAGGAGAGGATAAGGGTATGGCGAGGGTAGAGATAAAGATACCGGATTGGTTAGACAGGGTTTGTGTGTGGCCGATGATGTGGTATCGCAAGCGAAAATATGGTGAGGCGTTTCGCAGGATTGATTTAGGGGAAGGGGAATTCACGATTGTGGATGCTGCGGATTACTACCGATACGGGAAATTCAAATGGAACGTCGTAGGGACAGGGAAAAATTTATACGCCGTAAGGAACGTCAAGGTCGGGCCAAAACTGACGACAATAACGAGATTGCACAGGGAAATTATGAACGCGCCGGCAGGGCTTCTGGTTGACCACAGAAACAACGACGGATTAGACAATCGCAGGAGCAATCTGCGATTAGCGACAAATTCGCAGAACCAGTGCAACAAGCGAAAGACGGGGTCGAAGACGTCGTCGAAATTCAGGGGTGTTTATTTTGACAAACGCAGAGTACAATGGCAGGGGTATATCCGGTATAATGGGAAAAGGATATATTTAGGAAAGTTCGATGACGAAACAGAAGCGGCCCGTGCTTATGATGAAGCAGCCAAAAAATATCACGGCGAGTTTGCCAGACTTAACTTCCAAGAATAATCGCTGCTTAGAAGTCAACCCCCGTAACTTTTCCTTCGTCTCGCGAAGCTCGACTTCGGAAAAACGACACGGGGGTCTGCGCTTCGAAGCTTCGCATCGAATGCTCGATATCACGGCGAGTTTGCGAAGCTTAATTTTCCAAAAGGTTAACCACAAAGACACAAAGGCACTAAGCAGAACACAAAACAGAAAAAATGGATCCCCTGCTGCGGTTCCAAAGCAGTAACTTCCCGGGGACATGGAAGCAAAAATAAGGAGCATGACGATGAAGAGAAGCACGATAAATTTTACTGTGGATTTGGTGAGCTTTTTGACCTTATTTGGTATGGTAACCACTGGTGCGATACTCCGATGGGTTTTACCGCCCGGCAGCGGGGGCTTGGGGCGAGAGCTTCACGACGGCCGGGGCAGGGAGCAGATAAGAGAACTTCTGGGTATGGGCAGGTACGACTGGGGTGACGTTCACCTATGGCTGGGAATAATTTTTATCGTGCTGATGCTGGTGCATCTGGTTTTGCACTGGAGCTGGATAACCTGTTATGTCAGGTCATTGTTTAGCGTGTCTGAAAAGCAGCCCTGCGAAGAAAATCCGACGTCGTAAAACCCTTTTGGGGTGAGGCGCTTGACTTCGGGTCGATTTTTCGTATCCTTGCATTTTTGTTTGAGCAAGGAGGCCGAAGTTGGCAAAAGAACAGACAGAAGGAGTATTTGTTTTCGAGCTGGTTGACCAGTCGCCGGCGGGCAGCGTTCTATACGACGAACATCTCAAACTCACTGATAAATCGCATATCGCCGAGTTCGCCGGTTATTTAATGCCGTTGTGGTATTCGTCGATAAGCATCGAACACACGGTGGTCCGTCAGCGGGCGGGAATTTTCGACTGCACGCATATGGGGGCGCTGGAGGTCCGCGGCACCAATGCGGAGGGATTTCTGAACGCTGTGACGACCAATGACGTCAGCACACTGAAAATCGGGGCGGCGCAATATAGCTACGTACTCGACGCGGCAGGTAATGTTCTCGATGACATCATCGTGTATCGGCGCGGGACGGAAAGATTTATGGTGGTTGTGAACGCCGCGAATGAGCCGAAGATAAGGGCGTATCTTGCGGCGGTTCAGGCGGGCAAGGCGGTAATTGATTTGTCTAATCCGGACAGGCGGATTGAGCCGGCTTCCGTCCGGAATATGCGAGATACCCGCGGCGGGCAGGACTGCCGGGTGGATATAGCATTGCAGGGGCCTGCGTCGATGGAGGTAATTGCCAAACTGGCGGATGATAAATCAGTGGAACGCCAGGCGAAAGAACTGAAAAGTTTTACATTTTTCGAAGGCGGGCTGGCGGGTATTGGCTGCATTATATCGCGGACGGGATATACGGGCGCGAAAGTCGGGTTCGAGCTTTTCGTGCATCCTGAAAAGGCAGTGGAGTTATGGTGCCGGCTGATTGAAGCGGGGGCATTACCCTGCGGACTGGGCGCCAGGGACAGCTTACGGATTGAAGGAGGACTGCCTTTGTATGGACACGAGCTTGCAGGGCTTTATAACATATCGCCATTTGAGGCGGGTTATGGATGGGCGGTGAAACTAGACAAGGAATTTTTCATAGGTAAGCCGGCAATTGAAAAAATTGCGAAAAATTTTGATATGAAGGTCGCGCGGGTGGAACTGCCGGGGACAAAAGGCGTGAGGCCTGTTCGACAGGCGGACGCGGTAATAAGCGATGGAATGTGCATCGGATGGGTTTTGAGCAGCGCCAAGGCAGACGAAAAGCAGGTCTCGTTAGTTTATATGGACAAGGACAAAGCGATAGAAGGAAATCCTGTTGGTGTGTATTATCTGGCAAGGAGCGAAAGCCAGAAGAGTAAAGGAAGAAAACAGGCCGCGGAAAAAAGCGAACAATTGGAAGCGGATATCACAGGCAAAGTTGTCAGCAGGTTTGAAAAGTTTTAAATGGATTCCCGCTTCCGCGGGAATGACATAATAATGGAGACAAGATTATGGTTAAGAAGGGACTGCTTTACACAAAAGACCACGAGTGGGCGAGGATTGAAGGGGACATTGCCACTATCGGGATAACGGACCACGCGCAGGACCAGTTGGGTGAGCTGACGTTTGTGGAGCTTCCCGAAGTTGGTAAAGAGGTCAAACAGAAAGGCGAGCTTGCAGTCGTTGAAAGCTCCAAGGCGGCCAGTGACGTGTATGCCCCTGTAGCGGGGAAGGTTACAGAGGTAAACACGGATATCGAAGCCAATCCTGAACCAATAAACAAGGACTGCTACGGCGACGGCTGGATTTGCAGGATACGGATAATCGACAAGGAGTCGACCAAAAACCTCATGGACGCGGCGCAGTACGAGGAATACTTGAAAGGTCTTTGAACGGAGATAGGGATATATGCCGTTTATAGCGAACACAGACGAGCAGCGAAAACAAATGCTGGCTGAAATCGGCCTGACGATGGAGAAGCTTTTTTCGGATATACCGAAAGAGCTTTTGTGCGGGAAGCTCAAACTGTCGGATGGGCTGGCGGAGCAGGAGGTGCGAGGCGTGCTGGCGGAGCTGGCGGACAAAAACTCGATAGACCTGACGCTTTTCTTAGGCGGGGGGTTCTACGACCACTTTATACCGGCGGCGGTGTATTCGATTGTGTCTCGCAGCGAATTCTACACGGCTTATACGCCCTATCAGCCGGAGGTCTCGCAGGGGACATTGCAGGCAATATACGAATATCAGTCGATGATTTGCCGGCTGACGGAGATGGAGGCAGCCAACGCGTCGCTTTACGACGGCGGGACCGCAATGTATGAGGCGATGATGATGGCGCTTCGCATCACGGGCAGGAACAAAGTAATCATGGATACAAGCGTCAATCCCATCTACCGCGTAATGATTGAATCATATACGAAGAATCTCAGTATCGAGCTTGTTCAGACGAACTGCGAAACAGGTATGGTCAGCCGAGAGCAGATTCTGGAAAAGCTCGATGACGAGACAGCGGCGGTGATTTTGCAGAATCCGAATTTCTTCGGCTGTATCGACGATTTCAGCGATATCGCCGAGGCGGCACACAGCAAAGGAGCGTTATTAGTAGTGTCGTGCTATCCGATATCGCTTGGGATACTAAAGACGCCGGGAGCGATGGGGGCCGACATCGTGACCGGTGAAGGGCAGTGCCTCGGTATGCCGATGTCGTTCGGCGGGCCGTATCTCGGGTTTATGGCGACGAGGATGGAATACATTCGCAAGATGCCGGGAAGAATCGTAGGTCGAACCAAAGACCGTCACGGCAGGGATTGTTTTGTTATGACCCTTCAGGCCAGAGAACAGCATATAAGACGCGAAAAAGCAACTTCGAATATCTGCTCGAACGAGGCGTTGTGTGCGATGACGGCGCTTGTGTATCTTGCGCTAATGGGCAAAGAAGGACTGCGCGAAACGGCCCAGCTTTGCGCGGACAAGGCCAGCTACGCGTATAATCGGCTTACGGCAATACCGGGAGTGAAGCCGCATTTCAATGCGAAGTGGTTTTTCAATGAGTTTGTATTGGACCTGCCGAAAGAGGCGGCGGACGTGATAGCAAAATTGATTGAGAAGGGTTTCGCCGCGGGTTTCCCATTGAGCAGGTATTATCCTGATATGAAAAATAGTATCCTCGTATGCGTGACGGAGAAACGGACAAAGCAGCAGATAGGGATGTTTACAGAGGCGCTGGAGAGCGTTTTATAACCACTCCCGTAAGGGATGCCAAACGGCAAGATTACACAGATTTCACTGATTGAAGGAAAGTAATGAAGCTGATATTTGATAAGAGCGTGCCGGCAAGACGCGGCGTTGGGCCGACGCGAAGCGACGTTGAGACAACGATAAATATAAAGCGCGAGTTTCTTCGAGAAAAAATCGCCGAGATTCCGGAATTGAGTGAGCTGGACGTAGTGAGGCATTTTACGGAATTATCACGTCGTAACTTCGGGGTCGATACGAATTTTTATCCGCTCGGCTCGTGCACGATGAAATACAATCCCAAGGTCGCAGAGCGCATCGCATCGTATCCCGGCTTTGCGCATCTTCACCCGCTTCTGCCTCAATTGCGCGGCGGCGGGATGCTGACGCAGGGTGCGCTGGCGGTGCTTTATGAGATGGATATCCTGCTGCGAGAAATAACGGGTATGGCGGGTTTTACAATGCAGCCGATGGCGGGCGCCCACGGCGAGCTTGCCGGGATAATGATAATGGCCGCCTATCATCGCGATAAAGGAAATAAAAAGACGACGGTTTTGATACCCGACAGCGCCCACGGAACCAATCCCGCCAGTGCTGCAATTGCCGGTTACAAGGTCGTCTCTGTGCCAAGCACAGACAAAGGCGTAATGGATGTCGCTGCGCTTAAGCGGTTGCTAAATGATGAGGTCGCGGGCCTTATGCTGACCTGCCCGAATACCTTGGGGCTTTTCGACCCGAACATCAGACAGATTTGTGACCTGATTCACAGCGTCGATGGACTCGCCTATTACGACGGGGCAAACCTCAACGCCATTGTGGGTAAGGCCCGGCCCGGCGACTTCGGGTTTGACATTGTTCATATCAATCTTCACAAGACCTTCGCAACGCCTCACGGCGGAGGCGGGCCGGGTGCAGGCCCGGTGGGTGTAACGGAAAAGCTCGTCGATTACCTGCCTGTTTCGATAGTAACCAAACGCGATGACGGGACATACGCACTTGAATACGACAGGCCTAAATCAATCGGCTATATCGCGCCATTTTACGGCAATTTCGCCGTGATTCTCAGGGCATACGTTTACATATTGATGTTAGGCAGGGCTGGATTAGTGCGTGTCGCCGAAAACGCGGTTCTGAACGCCAATTACATCAGAGTGAAATTGAAGAAGCATTTTAAGCAGGCGGTTGATGCAATATGTATGCACGAATGTGTGCTCAGCCCCTCGAAGAAAATGCTGGATTCGGGAGTGCACGCGATAGACGTCGCCAAGGCCCTGATAGACCGCGGCTTTCACCCGCCTACGGTCTATTTCCCAACGACCGTCCATGATGCCATTATGATTGAGCCGACAGAGACGGAGAGCAAAGAGACCTTAGACGCCTTCGTTGATGCGATGATAGATATTGCCAGGATTGCCGAAAGTCAGCCCGAAAAAATAAAGGCCTCGCCTGTTACAACACCCGTCTGCCGACCCGACGACACCGCCGCAGCAAAAAACCTCGATTTGGCGTGTCTGTAGAAGTGTAAAGTTTAAAACTTTAAGCCCAAAACCAAAACTGAAAATTGAAAGCTTTACGTTGTGGCTTTGCACTTGAGATTTTAAGTTTTTAGCTGACTTTGACACGGATTAACACGGATTTTGCCATTGAAAAAGCACTCCGTTTGGGTAGAATTGGGAAATATATAAATAGTTAAAATTTAAAATGGAATTGTCCCAGGCTATTTGCGTTTAATAATGCCCCCTTTTTAATTTCTGTTTTATCAAGATATGTTTCATATATAGGGATGCCTGACGGAGTGATTCTACATATTTCATTTTTTCTGTCATTAGATATTCTCAGCCCGATCAGTACGCTCCTAACAGAAACCCCTTCACGTATGTATTTATTTGGTGAGAGAATTCTGATCTCTTTTTCATGTTTCCACGCCTTATATTTTTGGCTTAGAATTGTTGTTGCTATATTGGGGTCAAGATGAACGGTATCATTAGGAATTGATATAGGGCTATTGGAATAATTTACTGTTTTTATTTCACAACCATAACTCTGGACATCATTAATATCAACTTCTATGCAAATTCCTCTACAGCCATCTGCATAATAAGACCACAAAAGAATATTTGTGGATTCCTTAGAAAACGAACATATAAGAGATCTCCCTTTAGCATCTTTAATTTCCTTTATATATTGCTTCTTAGTGAAAATGGGATCATATTTAAAAAGTCCTTCCATGGGGTCGTTTAGTTTGAAAAATGGCGAGGCATAAAATTGCTTTTTACTTAGGATATCTGCAACATGATTAAATTTTCGAAGTGATTTATATTTAAATGCTATCATAGATTCGCTAAAATACTCCGGCCCGATTATTGTTTGGATATACTGACGACATTTCTTCTATCTTGTTGTTCGATGATCTCTTTTGCTAGTATTTGTGCCTCGTCTATCTGCTGCGGAGACATCCTATCCTTTAGATTGTCTCTGTAATTGAAAATATACATATCGTTTTGTCCTGTGGCTTGTGCTGTGGCAAGAATAAGCCACTTATATGCTTCTACATAATCCTGCGATAAACTGTATATCGCACCCAACACAACTTGTGCTTCTTTATTCCCCTGTTCGGCAGCTTTTGTGTACCATTTAATCGATACTTGGTCATCCCGTGTAACACCCTTACCATCGGCATACATTTTTCCCAACGCAAACTGCCCTCCTGTATCTCCCTGTTCGGCTGCCTTTGCATACCATTTAGATGCTTCCCGATAGTCCTGTGTCACATAACAACCATTTTCGTACATAAAACCCAATCTGCATTGTGCTTTTACATTCCCCTGCTCAGCGGCCTTTGTGTACCATTTAGCTGCCTCTTGAGAATTTTGTGTGACACCTTTGCCGTTGCCGTACATCATACCCAACTGTGTTTGAGCGTTGGAGTCGCCTTTTTGGGCAGATTTTAATACATCTTTGAAGTCCTGTTGTTCAGGATGCGTTGTTTCAATTGCTTTTACTTGTTTTGGAACTATTGGCAATATCGATGGAGTGGATTGTTGGTCAGAATTCTTTCCTCGCATTGAACCGCCAACATAATAACTGATGATGGCAACAAGTGCGATTACTAAAGCAGGAAACAATATAGATTTAATTTTCATTAATCACCCTCAGTAGAATAAAAGCGGGATTGTTCAGCGTCTTGATAAGAAGATTGTATATCAGATATACAATTGTCCGATAAATCCATGTTATAATCCTGCTTAAATGCATTCATTTGTTTTCTGTAAGAATCCATATCGCCTTTATCCAATAACTTTTCAAGCTTTGAACATGTTCTGCTTTCAGGAGTAAAAATATAAAGAGGTAAAGTAAGAAATCCAATAAGATTAAGCATAATAACAAATACAGGCAAAGCAGCAATTATCGCAAGAACAATACTGTATTTACCAATAAAGTAAAGAACAGTTCCAGTACTGGATAATATCAATAAGTACCTTATCGTATCCCACAAAATTGTCGTTCCCGATTTTTGATTTGCAAAAGCCATTTTATGCCTCCGTTACTTTATTCAAAAAATTCTTTTGAACCTTACTTTTTCGGCGAAGTGATGCTTGACGGGTGTTGAGTGGCTTTTATCGCCAACAAAAAATAAATTCTTTGCATAATGATTATATCGTCTTAAACTAATGACCTCTTAAATAAAGAAAGGATGATAAAATAAAGTAATTTTTCGATCGTCGGCTACTTTGAAAATTACCTTCTTTATAAACTTCTCCAAGTTTTTTCCGGGTTTTCTTTTGAGAGGCCCAATATTTGGTCTTGTTCTTCCCACACCTTTACAGCATTGGGTATTCTTGCCCTTCTAAAAGGCGTTACTATAATCCAGTATATTTTTTTGAGAATATACACAAATAACGTTACAACTATAGCAAGAGCCACAACACCAATAGCCAAATACTTAATCCATTTTTTGACAACTTTTCCGGGTATGAAGCTGCCAGCTCTTGCCAACTGCACAGGGTTATCAGGGGTTCGTAAAAACTTTTTAACTGTATCGATGCCAACTGAAAGATTAAGATTTTGCCCTGCATCGTAACCGGCATAAACAACCCCTATAACCAATCCCTGCATATTAAGCAAAGGACTTCCGCTGCTGCCTCCGGAAATTGGAGCAGTAATTTGAATTTCTTGTATTCCATCCGAATTTCTCATTGCGCTAATAATGCCATCAGACACAATGCGCTCGAGACCAAGAGGATTTCCAATAACGAGAACTTTTTGACCGACGCATACATCGCCGTCATCGTTCAAAGAAATTATCGGCTCTCCTACACTTTGCACCTCGAGCACAGCTAAGTCCAAATCATCATCACATTTTATAATTGTGACATTTGTATAAGTTTCGAGTAAAGATTGAACTTCAGCAGAGTATGCATCTTCTATGACATGCGCATTGGTCAATATTTTTCCGCTGCCGATGAAAAATCCCGAACCAAATGTTATTTGGTCACCTGTATCATCGTAAGCAACAATCAATACAACTGAAGGTGATGTATATTTGACGATGTCTTCCACCGACATATTCTTTGAAAGCATTCTCTTGTTTATGGTGCTGATACATTGGGTTGACGATGGTTTGTTTACTTGCTGGCTCCATCGAGTTCCTTCATACTCAAATTCGACTGAATCCGGATTTATTTTGATGACCTTTACCTGGCGTATGCTCTGACCTTCTCTAAGAATCACACCATCTACAACAGCCAAAGGAGTGCCGTCAACGTACATTATGGCAGTAACAATTCCGACATCGATTTCAATTTCCTGTTTCTGACTGTCGATTTGCGGAACATTATTGGCGTCTGCAGATTTTGATACATTATTTAAGGTGCGCAATTCATCTGTCAACGCAGTATATATAAATGCTATAAATATAGCAGCTACAATGCAGACAATTGCAAGGATAATCGAACGCAAAATGCGTCGTTTGGTCATAGTTGAACCGCTTAAAAACTCTCTCTTAAAAAATCTTGCCTTTGAATAACCTTATTTTTTTGGCAAAGTGATGTCTGACGGGTACTGAAGGGCTTTTATCGCCAGTAAATAATGTTCGTTATTCATAAGTTATTTCGTCTGTAAATAACGACGGCTTAAACAGGAAATCGTCCTATAAACCGGAAAGCCGTTTTTCAAAGGGAATCTGCGAAAATCTGCGCAATCTGTGGTTTATCTTCGTGTTTTCGGGCCTTCGTGGCGGAATCTTCATTTTTACGCAAAAAACAAGGATTTGCAAAATGCGGATTGATTCCGCACGAATCAGATTCGATTTACACGAATCAGGAAGGTTTTACACGAATCAGAACGATTCCGCACGAAGCGGATTAGCGCCGCCTTAAGCGGATTAGCGCTGCATTAAGCGGAACGTCGCCGCACTTTGCGGATTGTCCCCGCATTAAGCGGATTGAAGCCGCTTTAAGCAGATCGGGTTTACACGAATCAGGAAGGGTTTACGCGAATCAGATTGGATCTGCACGAAGCGGACTTGTGCCGCACTTTGCGGCGTGACGCCGCAATTTGCGGATTGAGTTTTCATTTTCCATTTACCGGACGTAAATTCTCCCATCCTTGTTCCTGTATTTAAAAACAGTGGTAATCAGCGTAACATGTCCTGAGCAGTAGTCGAAGGAATCGGTGTCTAAAACTGGATTCCCACTTGCGCGGGAATGACAAGAGGAGTTACTTCAACTCTACGGACCAGTATGCGTTGTCTAAGAATTGCTTCCAGCTCTGGTAGCGCTCGTGGCCTAAGTGGACGTGGATGAGGGGATTGTGTTTCGGCTTTGCGGGTTTTTGGATTAAGGTCAATCCCGCCTGGTGGGGAGTTCGGCCTCCTTTTTTGACGTTGCAGTTGGTGCAGGCGCAGACGATATTTGCCCAGACGGCCTTGCCGCCTGCGCTTCTCGGAATGACGTGGTCTAAAGACAGTTCGCTGGTGGGCTGCTTCTTTCCGCAATACTGACAGCGGTTCTTGTCTCGGGCGAAGATGTTTCTGCGATTGAATTTCACCTCGGTTCGGGGCAGGCGGTCATAAAAAAGCAGGCGGATTATTTTCGGCACGGCGACATAGAAATTGACCGTCGAGACCCAGTCATGGTTTTGCGGTTCGAAGTTGCGTTTGAACTCGCTGACCTCGCACCAGCTCTTAAAATCGTAATTGGCGTAAGTGCCCTCCTCACAGGAAACGACCTCCGCCAGCTGCCGACAGAGCAGGGAAAATGCCCGCCTGGCGCCGACGATGCGAATCGCCATATAGTGCTTGTTAAGAACAAGCACGTTGCAGTCAAGACCGGATTGATGTTCTGCTGATAACATAACCGGAGGTTACCTTAACGGCTCTTAATTCATCACCTTGAGATTCAAATAGCAGATATTTTGCAGATTTGCAAGAGAAAAAAAAGGCACTGGCTTACCGGGTGCATATATTGCAAACCGATACATCAGGACTGCTTAAAGGTCGGCGTTGCGTATGGTTGATTGCGACGATACCCCCAACAGGGCCGGATTACTGTTCTGCCGCTACTTTACGCGGCTGGTCGTCCTTTTCTGCACCTGCGTTGGCGGCAGAGCGGGGGACTACATTTTCTGCCCTCGGCCCTTTTTCGCCCTGGACAATATCGAAGGTTACAGCATCACCCTCTTGGAGGTTCTTGTAGCCGTCGCTTGCAATGCTTGAGTAGTGGACGAAGACGTCGTTGCCGTCGGATGCAGCGATGAAACCATAACCCTTCCTTGAGTTGAACCACTTAACCGTTCCTTCTGTCATAAACTGCACCTCTCGAACAACTTTACCGCAGAAACGCAATTCATTACTCTATACTCGTGGTTCGAACAAAAATCGAGCTTCGAGTATCCGGTATCGGGAATTATTTTGTTCCCGCCGATTCACGGGCGGAGGAAATCAGCCGGTCCTTCATCATTCGTCCCACTTTGAACTTTACCGTTCTTTTGGCAGGGACATCTACTCGCTGGAGCGTCTTGGGATTCTGCGCGACTCGCGATGCGCGTGTTCTGGTCTCAAAAACTCCGAAGTCACGGAACTCGAGACGGTTACCTTTTACAAGCTCGGCGGTCATCTCGCCGAGAAACGCCTGGATTATGCCTTTAACTGTAACACGTTTTGCCTGAGTGCTCTTTGCTATACGATCGATAAGTTCTTTCTTTGTGATGGTTGACATAATATTACCTCGTTTCAACGAATAGCGTGTGGCAAATCATAATCTCCCTTGTTTGCGGGACAATCCATTTGACCAAAACCCGTTTTCCACCCATCCGGGTCTCCATAGCATATCTCTGCAAAACCCATATAATTATTACTGCCGCTGCCGAGAAAGAACAAATCAAGTGGCCGCAAGTAACTATACAATAACGACTTCTACGCGGCAAGCAATTTTTGCTAAAAAAATTTTCGGCTGACCGAGGCAGCTTCGCTGATGGATGCACCAGACCCATAAGACCACCAATTTCATATTGGGGCAGTTAAACTCAGGTCTGTCCTGAGCGATGGCGTCGGGAAAAACCTGGGGGCTTACGTCCGTTTTTTACGGTGAAAATGGGTGCGGGGTTGACCTGGCGGTCACTTGACTGCATAATGTCCGGTTCCTATGGCTAAAGAAAAAGAAGGAAATTCGCACAATGCCGTCCGGAAAGCAAAAGACCGTGCCGGCGACGTAGTAAACACGCTGGAATGGCTGATAACGGCTTTTGCGCTTGCCTTTGTGTTCCGCGCATTTGTTATGGAGGCCTTCCGTATTCCAACGGGCAGTATGGCTGACACGCTGTTGGGCGCGCATTACAGGTTGCGATGCACACAGTGCGGGTACGAATACTACTATGGGGAGAACCACTACAAACAGCCGAAGGGCCGGGCACAGGGACGATTTGAACGGCAAGAGTATTCCCGCTGTCCGAACTGCGGGTATCTTCAGGCGACCGGCGGGCCGGAGTCGGCTTCGAGCGGCGACAGAATACTGGTTTTGAAGTGCATTTATCAGTTTGTGGAGCCGAAGCAGTGGGACGTAGTGGTGTTCAAGAACCCGCTGGACCCGACTGAAAATTACATCAAGCGGCTGGTGGCAAGGCCCGGCGAAGCTGTGGAGATTATCGACGGCGACGTCTATATCGACGGACTTATCAGCAGAAAGCCCGTGAATGTCCAGGAAGAGCTGTGGATGCCTATATACGATAATGATTACCAGCCGGCCAGGCCCGAAGAGCAGAGATTCAACGGGCATACCTGGCAGCAGCCGTTCAAAAATACCGATGGTTCCAAATGGATAATCGACGACGAAAACCCGACAATTATCCGGCTTGACGAAGCGGCAGACAAAACAAACTGGCTTTTTTACGATACCTCGCTGGGAAACGATTTCAGGGCGACTTACGCATACGATGAAATTACAGATTTTAGATATATGCCCTATTGCAGCGACCTGATGCTGCGTTTCTGGGTCAGTGCGGACGGGCCGGAAGCTCTGGTGGGCGCCGGCTTGAGCAAGTACGGTATTGATTACACGGGCCGGGTTGATTTTGCAGGGCGTATGACGATATCGCGCGTTTCGGACGCTAACGAGCAGGTGCTTGCAGAACGAAAGATTAATCCTCCGGCAGTCGACAGGCCGACCCGTTTCAGGTTTATCAACCTTGAACATGAGCTTGTGCTGGAATTCGGCGACGAGTTGCTCACATTCGATTTAGGACGGGGGCCGGACGATGCGGGACACAGAAGAACCGATATTGAGCCGGAGGTAAAGATTTTAGGGGCAGGAAATATTACCCTCTCGCATATTGCAATTTTCAGAGACCTTTACTATACCGCCCGCAATCCCAGCAATAACGAAACAGGCAGGGCCGCCGAAGGAAATCCCTTCAAGCTCGAAGCCGACCAGTTCTTTATGCTCGGAGACAATAGCCCGCGAAGCGAGGACGGCAGATGGTGGAGCAGACCCGGCAAAGGAAACCACGGCAGGATTTATCCTGAGGGAATCGTCCCTCGCGAGTATCTCGTGGGTAAGGCGCTGTTAGTTTATTGGCCGGCCGGATTCAAACCTTTTCCTAAATTCCCGCTTGCAATTATTCCCAACGTCGGCGAACTTCGCTTCATCTATGGCGGTTCGACACAAGTCACCACGGGCGGCCCAGGAAACGGCGAGTAATAATATCCTGCGCCCAGGCATAACAACAGCAGTTTGTCCGGGTCAAAAAGATGACAATTTCACGCGCTAATCGTAAACATCTGTTGAAAAACGTTGTCTGGTGGAGTGCGTTCTGCCTGATTCTTTTGACCATAGGTTTTCACGCCTCGATGAAACTCTGGCTGGGGCCGGGTTACGTTGGTATGCGTATAGAGCAAACACTGTCGCATTTCTGGTCGGGCCCCGTGCTCGCGAGAGATATAGAGTTCAACTATGACGGCGTTATGTTCGTCCAGGACGTGATTTTTTATGACAGTGCCGGGACCGAAGTGATGAAGGCCGGCGGAGTCAAGCTGGTTTTGGGAAACTGGCCGAGTTTGACGGCGCCCGCCAGAAGGATTGAAGTTGAACGGCTTGATGTTCGGCTGCGGCTGGACGACGGCAAACTGGTTGTTCCACTCAAATCTGAGCAAAACTCCGATTCAGAACAGTCAAGCTTGGAATATATGAGTGTTAAGGACATAACCATAGGTGTTGAATCAGACGGGTCTAACCTGGTTCTGGACCGCCTTTTTGCTGAGATTGCCAGAGACAAAGGTCTTTATAAATTAAATATTGGCAACAATGACGATTCCTCTCGAATACAAATAGACGGCACTATTGACCCAAACAGCCAGGGCGCGGAACTCAAGCTGAAATTTGTCCGGACGATGGAACGCGGGCAGATGGGTGTGCTGTTGTCGGCTATGAATGTGCCGGAAAGATGGAGTTGCGAAGGGAAAGTCGATGCGGACTTAAGAATCAGGGGTAATCTTTCGCAGGCCGAGAGCTTATGGCCAGAGGGAGTTGCGTCGTTTAAGGACTGGACAATTTATTCAAAAAACAGCGTCGTCAGCAGGGAGCTGGGAGGCGAGCTGTTCGTCAGAAAACGTCTTCTCAATTTGGAACAAGTGAACGGGACATTATGCAGCGGACAATTTAAGGCCTCATTCTATACCGACCTGAAGCAGACCGGGCCGATTGCTTACGGCGGAGACATTCTTGCCGCGGATATCAACCTCGCGGAGCTGACCGCATTGGCGGAGACAACAAAAATATTTACAAAGGGAACGGGGCTGTTAAATATCCAATTTGCCGGGGACGCCGGCGGCATCGAGAGTATTAAGGCCGATGGCTCAGCGCTTATCGATAATGCCGATTTATGGCGATTATCTTTGATAGGCGAACTGTTCAAAAACATCGGGATATGGGAGTATCAGCTCGGCGGAATGTCGGATGCGGAGGTCGTGTTCAGGTTGTCCGGGCCGGAGATAACAATCGAGCGAGCGCATCTATCGAACCGTTTCAGTGCGATAGAGGCCGAGCCGGGCGGCAGGATTGACCTTCGCAGCGGGCAGGTCGATATGCTCGTAGTGGTGATGCCCCTGAAGAACGTGGACAAGCTTATCAGCAGCATACCCGTTGTGAACTGGTTTGCGAACTTCAAGGACAAACTCATTCGGCTGCGGCTCAAAGGACACTGGTCGGACCCGGCGAGTAAGTTAATCAGCAAACAGCCGATTCAAGACCTCAAAGACGGGACGATTGGATTTATAATAGACATCGCAGAAAGCGGCGGACAGTTTACCGATAAGGTAAAAAATAAGTTTGGTCTTGGCCAGGCCGATAAGAAGCCCACAGACGAATAGAGGGTCTGTTGACAAGTGCGGTTTATTGAGTTAATTTTCTTACAGCATTTGTTGTATCGGCGGCGGTTTGAGAGCAACCGCGGGTTTGTTGGTTGATTTTGGAGAAGGTTTAGCAATGTCGTTTTATGATTCAGCGACTTTTACATACGTCGTATTGCCGATTCTGATTGGGCTTGCCCGAATCTGTGACGTTACTATCGGCACAGTTCGCATTCTCATGCTGTCGCGGGGCCATAAGTACCTCGCCCCGTTTTTAGGATTCTTCGAGGTTCTTATCTGGATAGTCGTGATGGCCAAGATTATGCAGAACCTCAATAATGTGCCGTGTTACATTGCCTACGCGCTCGGCTTTGCACTGGGTAATCTGGTAGGCATAATTATCGAAGAGCGGCTGGCAATAGGAACGCTGGTAATCAGGATTATTACCAAACAGGACGCGTCCCAGTTGATAGACGGCCTTAGAGACGCGGGTCACGGCGTGACGAGCATTCCCGCGCAGGGCAGCATGGGGCTGGTTCACGTGATTTTCTCCGTAATTAAACGCAGCGACCTTGATGATGCTGTGGAAATCATAAAGGAATTTAATCCGAAGGCATTCTATTCGATTGAAGACGTTAGGTTTGTAAGCGAAGGTGTATTTCCGGACAAGATACCTTTTTATCAACGAAGTTTTTTTTCGTGGCCGAGGATGCTTCGCAAGAGTAAATAAACCGGCTGGAATGACGGACGTTGCTTGTTCTGTTACAGGTGTGTAAATTATGAAAAGGTCGATGAAGGGCGAGATATTCAAACGTTACGAGAAAAACCCGATTCTTACGGTCGAGGACTGGCCATATCCGGCCAATTCGGTTTTCAACGCCGCGGCGGCGATAGTTGATGGCGAAACGCTCCTTCTGGTGCGGGTGGAGGATTTTCGCGGCGCATCGCACCTGACGGTCGCCAGAAGCGCCGACGGCATCGGCAACTGGCGAATTGACGCTCAACCAACGCTCAAGCCGGATTCGGCTTATACTGAGGAAATCTGGGGTGTAGAAGACCCGCGGATAACCTGGCTGGATGAATTGAAGGAGTGGGCGATAACCTATACGGCTTTTTCCGAAGGCGGGCCGTTGGTTTCGCTGGCCACAACGAAGGACTTCAAGAGCTTCAACCGGCTGGGCGCGGTTATGCCGCCGGAAGACAAGGACGCCGCCCTTTTCCCCCTAAAATTCAATGGCCTGTGGGCGATGCTGCATCGGCCCGTCGTGAGCTTCCCGCATATCGAAGGACACATCTGGCTGTCCTATTCGCCAAACCTGAAGCACTGGGGCGAACATCACGTCCTGCTGCACGCCAGAAACGGAAGCTGGTGGGACGCGAACAAGATAGGCCTGTCGGCGCCGCCGATGCAGACCGAAGCAGGGTGGCTCATGTTGTATCACGGCGTGCGGACGACGGCCTCCGGCTCGATATACCGGCTCGGGCTGGCGCTGCTCGACAAAGACAACCCGGCGAAGGTCTTGCGACGGTCCGACGAATGGATATTCGGCCCCAAGGCGTCTTACGAGCGCGAAGGCGACGTGGATGACGTGGTTTTTCCCTGCGGCTGGACGGTCAGGGACGGGTTAGTATATATGTATTATGGTGCTGCGGACTCGTGCATCGCGCTTGCCACGGCAAAACTCAGTGATTTGCTCGATTATGTCCTTCGCTGTCCGGCTTACAAACCAAGTGAGGAACAATAAGCAGCATTAACTAAATCTGTAATAACAAGGGGGTAGTATGAATCTGGCATTGTTTCTGATAGTGCTCGTCGTCGCTTTTATCGTTGTGCGAATCGGGGCCATCGCCTTTCAGTTGACCGGCCTTGAGTGGTCGATGGCGAAATTCCAGGCGCTTTCCTGCTTTACCTCGACGGGATTCACGACCCGCGAGGCCGAGCACATCACGGGTAATCCCCAGAGACGGCGAATCGCCTCGACTCTTATGGTCCTCGGGCACGCAGGTCTGGTGACGATGATAGCAACTCTGGCAAATACGCTGCGTGCGCAGGAAGTAATTGAAGAGGGGCTTTCCAAGCCAATCCTGCCGATTGACCTGCCGCCATTTGTAGTGCAGTTGATAAATATGCTGATAATAATTGTCGGCGTATATGTTATTTACAAGTTTTTCACCAATACCATAATCGCCAAAAAAATGACGGACATCCTGCGAAAACGGGTCATCAAAAGAAAGAGCACCAAACCCATATCAAGCGAAGAGCTTCTCGTGGCCACGGGCGGCTACGGTGTTGCGACGGTGAGAATCCGGGAAGACCATCCGATTCTCGGTAAGCCCCTGCACGAATCGGGACTCAGAAAAGAGGATATAAACGTCCTGGCAATAGTGCGTGAAAGCGAAACGATGCCCAATCCCAGCCCTAATATGAAAATCCTTCAAGGCGACGAGCTGATATGCTTCGGAAAGCTGGAGCATATCAGGGAGGCGTTCATATAGACCTGCCGGGGTGTTTGCCAAGATTATCCTTAGTGAATTTCCCCAGAGGGAAGAAGAACCTGTTTTGCCCTATTTGAGCCGTAAAGGTCTTTACGTCGAAGACGCCTTCTATTCTTTCAGCGGATAAAATCTCCTCAGTAGCGCCGAAGCTGTAACTGCCGTCGGCCGCAAGCAGCAGTATCGTATCGCTGTATTGAGCAGCGAGATTTACGTCGTGTGTGACCGCAACAATTGTCTTGTGCTTTTGAATCTGCATTTTTTTCAGCAGGTCGAAAATAGCGACCTGATGTTTCATATCGAGAAAACTTGTCGGCTCATCTAAGAGCAATATCGGCGTCTGCTGCGCCAGTGCGCGGGCGATAAAGATGAGCTGGCGTTCGCCGCCGCTCAAATGGTTTAACGGCCGGTCGGCGAAGCGGACGGTATCGGTCATCTCAAACGCCTCGGCTATTGCCTTCCTGTCGGCGTCGGTCTCAAACGCCAGTGCGCCGAGATACGGAGTTCTCGCCATTGACACAACCTGAGCCGCGGTGAATTCAAAAACAGGGACAAACTCCTGGCGGACGACCGCGATTTTCCTGGCGAGCTGCCTGACCGAATAAGATTGCAGCGGCGCCGATTCGATTGTGATTGACCCTGAAGTCGGCTTCAAAAGACCGGACAACAGATTCAACAGCGTGCTCTTGCCCGCCCCGTTTGGCCCTGCTATCGACAGAAAACCTCCCTGGGCAAGCTGGAAAGAGATACCTTTGAGTATCTCGGCCTGTCCTTTGTAGGCGAAACAGAGATTATTAACTTTGATACTTATCGCAGACCTGCCTTTCTGCTGTGTCTGGCAAGCAGCAGCAAAAACACAGGCCCGCCTATAATGGCCGTTATCACGCCCACCGGAAGCTGCGCCGGCGCGATTATCGTGCGGGCAATCGTATCACAGACAACCACAAAGGCCGCGCCGACCAGCGCCCCGGCCGGTAACAATTGGCGGTGGTCGGGGCCGAAAACCAGACGAACCGAATGTGGAACAACCAACCCCACGAATCCAACCAGTCCGCTCAGGCCGACGGCAACAGCCGTGACGAAAGAGGCAAGTGCGAAAGCAAGCAGAGTAACCGCACGCGGATTGACGCCTAAGGATTGTGCCTCCTGTCCGCCAAACGTAAGGACATTCAATTTCTGACAGATGGTGAATAATCCCGTGATGCCGGCCGCAATAAAAATCGCGCTAAGCAGCAACGTGGAGTAACCCTTCTCAGTAATGTTGCCCATAAGCCAGAATATCGTGGTGCGAAGCTGCTGACTGTCGATTATCGAAATCAGCAGCATTATAACCGCGGAGAAAAACGCGTTGACGACCACGCCCGCCAAAAGCAGGTTTGTTACGGTTGACCCGCCCGCCAGATGTCCTACCAGCCAGACCAGCCAGCAGGTGCCAAGCGCAAAAATAAATGCCATAACTGCCAATGGGGAGCCCGCCCATAATTTCCAGCTTGCACCCAACAGCATCGCTGTCATTACGCCCAGCGCCGCCCCGCTCGATATGCCGAGTATGTATGGCTCGGCTAAGGGATTGCGAAGAATCGCCTGCAGGACCACGCCGCTGGCAGCCAGCGCCGCCCCGACAAGCGCCGCCAGTATGACCCGCGGGATTCGAACATGAACGAAAATATCGTAATCGACATTTTGCCCCGGCTCAACGCCGGGCCCCTCAAAAACCGCTTTGAGAGACACTTTTTGTGTCCCGATTAAAGAGCATACGAACATCACTACGACCAGTGCCGCCAGGCATAGTATGATTTTGACAATCAGATTTTTCGGCGTCAGCAGGTCAGCCATCAGTGTTTTCCGTTTTATATTTTTTTTCTTGCAGCCGAACAAACAGTTCAGGGTGCAATAATCGCATGATGGCCTTTACCCCCTCCGGCAGGCGGGGGCCAAGACGCAGCACCGTGTCCGCGTCGATAACGTAAATCCTCTTGTTCTTCACGGCCGGCAGGTTAGGAAACTTACTCCAGAATGCTTCCGCCGCTTTCTGCTGGCCTGCGATTGCCTCCGTTCCCATCGCCGATTGTATTATCACTTCTGCGCCGCAGATTATGATTTCTTCTGTCCCAATTGAGGGATAATGGTCAATGGTCGGCGCTATTGCGTTTTGCCCGCCGGCTATTTCGATTATCTCGTTTATAAATGTATTAACGCTCGCCACGCGGACCGGCTCCGTCTGAATGACCCACAGGACCTTAATTTTTTCACAGCCGACTGACATTGACCGGATATGGCCAAGCTCATTTTTTATATTTGCGGAAAGCTCTTCAGCGGCGGCGTTACAATCAGCGGCCTGGCCGATTTGCGCAATGGCGGAAAAAAGCTCATCAATTGACTCAACACGCAGCGAAAGAATGTTCAATCCCGCCCTTTTGAGCGTTTCCGCTACCTCTTTCTGCTGGGGGAAGGACTCGCATACAACAAGGTCAGGCCTGACGGCTATAATGGCCTCTGCGCTTGGCTGCCAGAATGTCCCCACCTTCGGTTTTGCCTTCGCCTCCGCGGGCCAGTCGCAGTTATTCGAAACCCCAACCACCCTGTCGCCAAGTCCCAGCGCAAAGACAATCTCAGTGAGATTCGGCGACAGCGACACTACTCTCTGTGGCGGTTCGGTAACGGCGCCGCCGAAAAAAACAATTAATAATATCGCGGATAAATTTTTCATAGTTAGGTTCGCTTGAACTGCTTTTCCAGCTCACTAATGGTAAACTTTATCGAGGAGGGTCTGCCGTGGGGACAATGGCTGGAATGCTCGACCGTTTCTTTGTCGGCGAGCAGTTGCTCTATCTCGCCGTCGGTCAGTTTCTGGCCCGCCTTGATTGCCGCCTTGCACGCCGCCATATGCAGGACCTCGTCGAGCAGGGTGTCACCGTCGAGCGTATCGCCCTTTTCCGATAATATATCTATCAGGTCACGAACAAAATCGGCCGGCTCGGCCTTGGACAAAAGGACCGGAAAGCTCTGGATGGCGACGGTCTTCGGCCCGAAGGGGACAATCTCGATTCCGAGTTTATCAATCAAACCGGTGTTGTTTTCAAGGACGTCTAACTGGGCCTTGGTTAGTTGAATGCTTTCAGGCACTAAAAGTTTCTGTGATTCTAGCGGGCTGTCCTGGACCCGTTTTTTCAGATGCTCGTATGTGATTCGTTCGTGCAGGGCGTGCTGGTCGATGATAACAAAACCCTCATCACTTTCAGCAATAATGAAGCTGTCGTGTATCTGGATAAATTTCATGGGTGACACGGCCATCTTGGCCGTGTTCTCGCGGGCTTCGAACGCGTGCCCCAAATCAAAATGCCGTTGGCCGGCAGGGCGATGCCTCTTAAAAAACTCCTCCATCGCCTCCGTAATCCGGCTGTCCCTGCGAAAAGGCGGAGCCGATTGTTGAGGCATCCTCGCAATGGTATCAAGGTCGGTAGCAAGTAGTTTTTCCCTGATACAGCCGAGAATCTGAGAATGAACGAGATTGGCGTTGTAAAAACGCACCTCGATTTTAGTGGGATGAACGTTGACGTCGTAATCCTCGTGAGGCATCCGAATAAAGATGAAGGCGGCAGGAAACCTGCTCGGGTCGATAGAGCCGCGATACGCCTCCTTGATGGCGTGCGAGATGAATTTGTCGCGTATGAACCTGCCGTTTAGAAATATAAACTGTAGCCGGTTGCTCGTGGCGGCAATCGCAGGACTGCCCAGATAAGCCGTAATATGCAAACCCTTCTCTTCGCTTTCGGTTTCAAGCAGTGCGTCGGCGATTTCCGGGCGGAATAGTTCCGCGATTCTCGAGCGGATGCCCTGCTCGGCAGTTAGCCGATATGCCTCTTTGCCGTTATGAATCAGAACAAGTTCAATCGAAGTGTTGGCTAAGGCAATTCTCGTGAACTGCTCGGTTATATGTGCCATTTCGGTATTCGCACTCTTGAGGAACTTGCGCCGGGCCGGCAGCTTGTAAAAAATGTCCCGAACCGCAATGGTTGTGCCGACATCGGCGCTGGTCGGCATAACCTCGTATCTACTGCCGCAGTCGATTTCGACAGAGTGCCCGGCAAGCTCGTCTTTTATCCTGCTGACCGCTTTCACCTGCGCCACGGAGGCGATGCTTGCAAGCGCCTCGCCCCTGAAACCGAGCGTCGATATCGCCCGCAGGTCGTCCGATGTTTTTATTTTGCTCGTGGTATGCGGCTCGAACGCACAAACCAAATCTTCGGCGTCCATACCGCAGCCATTGTCCGTTACCGATATGAGTTTTCGCCCCCCGTCTTCGACCGCTATGGTGATTTTTGTCGCGCCGGAGTCGATGCTGTTCTCGACTAACTCCTTGACCAAGCTGGCGGGCCGCTCGATTACCTCGCCGGCGGCTATCATATTGACCATATTCTCGTCGAGAACTTTTATCTGTCCCATAGTTGCCTCATTTTACCCACTTCATAATCGAATTGTCGAAGGGATTTTGCTGTTGAAAAAGGATTCAGTCCGGGTAAAATCGAGAGTAAGAATGACTTTATGATTGCAGAACAAGACAAAAACGCCATATCACTTCTCGCCCGCCAATACGGCGTGCATAAGATTCTCCTATTCGGCTCCAGTACCGAAGGCCAAAAAGAAGCAAGAGATATTGACTTGGGTGTAATTGGAATCGAGCCGAGACGGTTCTTCAAATTCTACGGCGACCTGATGTTCCGCCTGTCAAAACCCGTTGACCTTATCGACCTTTCAAAGGATACAAGGTTCAATGCACTGGTCAAACGGGAAGGAATTCCAATCTATGGCTGATGCAAAAGAAAAAGTCGAGGCAGAGCTTGAGAACATAGAGCGGGTCCTTGCAGACCTGCCCAGCCCGGATTCTATAAAACAGTTATCTTCGCTGGAACTGGCGGGCGTGGCTGCGCTTATTCACAATTTTTACAATGGCGTCGAGAATGTTTTTAAGCAATTAGTCATCTCTAAAGGTCTAAGTATTCCGCAGGGACCATCCTGGCATATCGACCTGATTGGAATATGTGTCGCCAATCGAATCATTTCCCAGACCACCTCAGATATGCTGAAAGAGTATTTGAGTTTTTGGCATTTTTTCAGTCACGCATACTCGTTTGATGTGGATGAGGAAAGAATCGCGCCTTTGCTGGAAAGAATTAAAGACGTCCATAAGAACCTTGTCAGAGATATCTCAAAAGCCCTGCCGAAAAAATAGTTGCGCTTTCAGTCTTTTAATTTGAATGTTCAATGGTCAACGTTCATTTTTCAAATAACGACTTTCCCGTCATCTCTTTCGGCTGAGGCAGGCCCATCATCTCAAGCAGCGTCGGCCCGATGTCAGCAAGCGTCCCGCCCCCACGAAGCTTCTTACTCTTGTATCGCTTGTCGAAGACAATCAGCGGCACGTCGCCGACTGTGTGTGCGGTGTGCGGACTATCTGGGGACTCATCTATCATTTTTTCGAAGTTGCCGTGGTCGGCTGTCACTATCGCCGCTCCGCCTGATTGTTCGACCTTGTTCAGGATTTTGCCGACGCAGCTATCCACCGCTTCAGCCGCCTTAATCGCCGCATCTAAAATACCCGTGTGACCCACCATATCAGGGTTCGCAAAGTTAATGACTATCACGTCGTATTTGTTTGCATCGAGCCGCTGTAGAACAACGTCGGTTACCTCATATACGCTCATCTCCGGTTTCAAATCGTATGTCCGCACACGCGGCGAAGGAACTATCTGCCTGTCCTCGCCCGAAAACGGCTTTTCCGTGTAGTCGTTAAAAAAGAAAGTTACGTGCGCGTATTTTTCTGTTTCTGCGCAGCGAAATTGCTTCAGTCCCAGCGAGCTCCAGTAGGCGCCGAGGATGTTTTTCATCTTGGGCGGTTTCGGAAACGCAACCGGCGCAGGAATCGTCGCATCGTATTCGGTCATACAGACGTAATAAATATCCGGCTTGGTAGTGCGGGAAAACTCCTTGAAGTCGGGCACAACGAACGCCCTCGTGATTTCGCGGGGCCTGTCGCCTCGGAAATTGAAAAACACCACGCCGTCGCCGTCGGCCACCGTCCCTATCGGTTCGTTATCCTTATTGACGATTGCCGTCGGCTCAATGAATTCGTCGGTAACCTGTTTGGCGTAGCTGTTGCCGATTGCCTCGGCGGCTGTTTTGGCCTTGAGGCCCTTGCCCACTCGCATACATTCGTATGCCTTCTGGACCCGCTCCCATCGGCTGTCGCGGTCCATCGCGTAGAACCTGCCAATAACGGTCGCGATTTTGCCGACGCCGATTTGGGCCGCTTTTTTCTCTATTTGCGCAATGTAGCCGGAGCCGCTGTCCGGCGGCGAATCTCGACCATCGGTAAAGGCGTGGATGAAAACGTCCTTTATATCGTTTCTTTTCGCAAGCTCAAGCAGGCCATACAAATGGTCAAGCAGTGAATGGACCCCGATATCGCTGCACAAACCCATAAGGTGCAATCTGCTGTTGTGCTCTTTTATGAATTTGATTAGATTGCCGAACTGCTCGTTTTTGAAAAATGAACCGTCACGGATGGCGTGGCTGAGGCGCACAGATTCCTGCGGCACGATTCTGCCCGCCCCGATATTCTGGTGCCTCACCTCGCTGTTGCCCATAGTGCCGTCGGGCAGCCCTACCCATTCGCCGTGGGTATGAATGAGCGTGTTGGGGTATTCACTCATCAGCTTATCGTCAGTTGGGGTATTGGCGCGTTTAATAGTATTGTAGGCATCCTCGGCAGAATCCGGATTATAACCCCAGCCGTCGCGGATAATCAGCACAAAGGGTTTGCGTTCCAAAGTCACCGTTTTCGCCATAGAAACCGAACCTTTCTGTAAATTGCCATAGAAACCGAGTATCTGTTTCGTTTGCGCATTTCAATCTTTTAAGAATAGCCGAATATGATACGGCTTTGACGCCGAAAAGTCAAAGGGGCGCCCCGATTGGCCTGTCTCGCTGGATACCGAAAGTTTTTGACTCGTATGCCTTATCACGATATAATTTAAGAACTTATAATGCCTTATGACGATATACTTAAAACGGGTTACGCGTCGTATCTTGTTAAAATGGGGAAACTGAATGTCAGATAGACGACTCCGGCTCTATATAACAATTATATGCCTCACTCTTTTGTTTACAGCCGGCTGTGCGTCGCGCCAGCAGGCAGTCGAGCTTTACGTCGATGCCATTACGCTCAAGGAGCATAAGGAGAACGAAAAAGCCGTCCAGAAACTCAATAGGGCCGTAGAAATAGACAAAAATTTCTCGCTGGCACACTCCCTGTTGGGCGAAATTTACGAGCAGATGAAGGATTACCCCCAGGCCGTTGCCTCATACGAGACCGCGACTCAGCTTAATCCCTGGTCGTTCAAGGATTATTTCTCACTCGGCAGGGTCTATCAGACAATGAAGGAATTCACCCTCGCCGTCAACGCATACCGCAGGGCGGCACAGCTCAAACCCGACCACCTCGAGGCAAACCTCAATTCCGCGAAGTGCCTTTACAAGATAAATGACTACAACGAGGCCCTCGTCTATGGCAAAAAAGCCGAACAAATCAATCCCGACATAAGCGAGCTTCACCAGCTTTTGGGGCAAATCTACGACTCGCAAAAGGACTACGAGCAGGCGGTTCGGTCATACAAACGTGCGCTGGAAATTAACGCCAACGACCCGGCCGTTATGATGTCGCTCGCGATTGCCTGCCTGCGAACGAACCGCAACGAGCCGGCCAAAGAGCTGCTTACGAATGTAACGCAGTTGCAGCCCGACAACAGCTCCGCCTGGCAGTATCTCGGCTATTGTTTCCTCCGGCTAAACGAGGTCGATAGGGCCATTGTAAACTACAGAAAGGCCATCGAGATAAACAACCAGGACTGGGAGGCAGTCCGCGGCCTCGGCGTCTCCTATATGTTGGTGGCGATTAAAGATGACGACCCAGACCTCAAAAAACAGGCAGTCGAATTGTGGCGACAGTCCCTCAGCATCAAGCCCGACCAGCCCAGGCGAGACCGCCTCGTCGAGCTCATAGAAAAGTATTCGAAATAATCCCCCCGGAGTAAAGCAGGTCGATGACAGAAGACAACGGTAAAAAGGCAGCCCCCTCCGTCTCCTCGCATCTGCTCTTCTGGCCCATTTTCATAGCCGGCGTTGCTCTCGATTTATGGTCGAAAAGCGCCGTCTTCAACTGGCTCGCCGACTCGAATCAACACGGCTTCATCGTTATAAAAGGGTTCCTAAACCTTCAGCTTGCTCAAAATCGCGGTGCTGCCTTCGGAATCGCCGCAGGCCAGCGCACACTGCTGGTGGCGGTGTCGGTCGCGGCGCTGGTGGTGGTTTTCGCGGTTTTCCTTTTTGCCGGGACACAACGCAAAATCGTCCACGTTGCCCTTGCGCTGTTTGCCGCAGGGGTGTGCGGAAATCTTTACGACCGGCTGTTCAACAATGGGCTTGTCAGGGATTTTATTGACGTGGTTTACTGGCCGGGCAGGCACTGGCCTGCCTTCAATGTCGCCGATTCCCTGTTGTGTATTGCCGTGGGACTCCTGCTCCTGTCCAGCTTCTCTACTCATTCATCTTGTCAAAAACCTGCTCAGCCACAAAAATAGGAGCGTTCGTCGCCGCCCCCAGCGCAATCGCATCCGATGGCCTGGAATCAACCTCCACGATTTTGCCGTTCAAGCTCAGAACAATTCTCGCGTAAAAAGTATGATTGCGCAGGTCATTGACGACTATCCTCTCGATTCGCGCCCCCAGGTTTTGAATTATGCTGTCTAATAAATCGTGCGTCATTGGTCTCGGCGGCGTGATGCCCTTCAGCCGGCGGTCTATCGCGAATATCTCCACTATCCCGATTACTATCGGAAAGCTCCTCTGGCCGTAGCGCTCCTTGAGCACTATCACCTGCTGGTCCGACGCCTCGTTTATGATTATTTTTGAAAGTTCAACTTCGATATCCATTGCTTCCCCTCTTTTCAATTCTCCAATTCAGCAAGATGTTTCTCAATCGACTTCAATTGTTCAGTCAACTCCGCCAGCTTGTCCTTCGCCTGCGCAACGACCTCCGGCTTGGCCTTGCTGATGAAGTTCTCGTTGGCAAGACGGGCCTCTGTCCCCTTCTTCGCCTGCTCAACCTGCTCTTTCTGTTTCGTTAACCTTTTCCGCTCGGCCTCAACGTCTATTACGTCCTCGACATATGTCTCTATTCCATCATCTAACACGACTACAGCAGCATTCTTCGGTTTTTTAACTTGGGGACCAGCCGCACACTTTTCTTTGATTTTGGCGATAAAGCTAATCCATTCAGCGTCCCTGTTCAAATCCTCAGCTATATCAGCAGGAGCTCTGACCGACGTTCCTAATACAACCGAAGGGCTGATGTTATATTTGCTTCTGATGTCCCGTATTCCTCGGATTATGTCTTGTCCTCTGGGCACTCTTCTTTCTGCTTCCACATCAATCAAATGGTCGAGTTTTTGCGGCCATTGGGCAATAACTAATGCCGTTGACGGCTTCGGTTCGGCCAATCCTTTTAGTTTTCGCGCAGGCGAAATCTCGTTTAGTTTCTGGAATATCCCTTCAGTGATAAAAGGCACAAACGGATGCAACAGCCGAAGCACCTGGTCCAGTGCAAAGGCAAGGACGTTTTGCGCTATCGGCTTTTGCGCCGCATCGGCCATTCTCGGCTTGGCCCACTCCAGATACCAGTCGCAGAAATCATTCCAGAAGAATTTGTAAATCGCGTTCATCGGCTCATTATATTTGAACTCATCAAGCCCTTTTGTAACCTCTGCGATGGTTCTCGCAAGGCGAGATAGAATCCACTTGTCCGTTATTGCCAGTTTGGATTTGTCGAATTCGTCGGGATTGACGCCTTCGAGATTCATCATCGCAAACCGCGACGCGTTCCACAGCTTGTTGCAGAAATTTCGCCCGACGTCGAACTTCGGCGACGTATTCTCTACCCTGCCGTCAGGCAGCGTCACCTGTTCAACCGGCATCCGAATGTCCTGCGTGTCGGTCGTCATACTCGCCAAAGTAAACCGCATCGCATCCGCGCCGTGGCTGTTGATGGCAACAAGCGGGTCGATACCGTTACCCAAGCTCTTGCTCATCTTCCGCCCTTCGCCGTCCTGTATCATCGCGTGGATATACACGTCCTTGAACGGAATATCGCCGACGCAATACTGCCCCATCATCACCATTCGCGATACCCATAGCGTGATAATCTCGCGGGCCGTGCAAAGAACGTCGCCCGGATAAAACGTCTTCAATTCCGGCGATTCCTCCGGCCAACCCAGCGTGCTGAAAGGCCACAACGCCGAACTGAACCACGTGTCGAGAACATCGGTATCCTGCACCAGTTCATCGCTGCCGCATTTCTCGCATCGCACCGGGTCTTCAAGCCCTGAACTGTGTTGACCACATTTTTGACAATACCATATTGGTATTCGATGCCCCCACCAGAGCTGTCTGCTTATAGGCCAGTCACGCAGGTTCTCAAGCCACGCCTGATATGTCTTTGCGTAACGTTCCGGAATAAATCGCAATCGGCCATCTAACAACGGCCCCAATGCCAGACCGGCTAATGAGTTAACCGGGACATCCGTTCCCTTGATATATGTTACTCCGTCGTGTTTTTCGGTCTCAAATCGACAATCGACAATCGGCAATCGCAAATTTGTAATTGGTTTCTTCACCGCGATATACCACTGGTCCGACAAATATGGCTCGATGGGAACGTGGCTTCGATAACTGTGCCCGACCTCATGGCTGTAAGGCCTTACCTCTTCGAGCAGCTTTTCTTCCCTGAACCATTCGACTATCGCCTCCCTTGCCTCGAAGCGGTCCATACCGATTAAGTTTTCAACGTCGGGATTTTTTATCTTCTCCCAGTCCGTCCAGCCGAATTTATCGCTTATCGAGCCGTCCGGCGCCATTACGTTAATGACTTCGAGATTATTCCTCTGCCCAATCGCCCAGTCATCCGGGTCGTGTGCGGGCGTCACCTTCAAAAAGCCCGTCGAGAATTTCGCCTTCTCGTCTTCACTATTGGGGTCAGGCAAAACGACATGCTCATCTGCTATAATCGGGATAATCCTTCCCACAATCGGCAACCGCACCTTTTTACCAACAAGGAATTTCGCCCGCGGGTCCGCGGGGTTCATCGCTACTGCCGTATCGCCTAACATTGTCTCTGGCCGCGTCGTCGCTACGGTGACATACTCTACTCTTTTACCTCCCATATCAACCGGCTCAACCAGCGGGTATCGCAAATACCAGAAATTTCCCTGAACCGTCTCGTGCTCGACCTCGTCGTCTGCCAAAACCGTCTGCGTCGCCGGGTCCCAGTTGACTAATCGCTTGCCCCGGTAAATCAGCCCGTCTTTGAAAAGTTTGAAAAAGGCCGCCCTGACCGCGCGTGCGCACACCTCGTCCATCGTGAACCGCGTCCGCTGCCAGTCGCACGAGCACCCCATCGCCTTCAGTTGCTCGATGATTCTACGCTCGTATTCATCCTTCCACGCCTGCACACGCCCGACAAACTCCTCCCGCTTGAAATCCGTGCGCTTTTTACTCTCTTTCGCCAGAATCCTCTTCTCGACCACCGTCTGCGTAGCAATACCTGCGTGGTCCGTCCCCGGCATCCAGAGCGTATTAAAACCCCGCATCCTGTGATAGCGAATAAGGATATCCTGCAGCGTATTATTCAGTGCGTGGCCCAAATGCAGCGGGGCCGTAACGTTCGGAGGCGGTATGGCGATTGTATATGCCGGTCCTTTTTCCCCATCGGCGGGCTCAGCGTGAAAATAATTGCCCTCGAGCCAAATCCTGTTGGCCTGTTGCTCGGTCGACTTCGGCTCGTATGTCTTGGAAAGCTCTTCACCCATAATATTGATTATCGATAACTGATTACTTGTCCACCCTCCAATTATCAATCATCAATCATCAATAATCAACTACTACTTAATCGATGTTCATCGTCATCAGGAACTCGGCGTTTGTGCGGCACTTTTGCAGCCGGCTCTTCAGCAGCTCCAGGGCCTCGACCTGGTTCATTTCGCTCAAAACCCTTCGCAGCCGATATGTCAGCTCAAGCTCCTTCGGGGCAAGCAGCAATTCTTCCCTTCTCGTTCCGCTTCTGCTTATCTCGATTGCAGGATACACCCGCCTGTCAACGAGCTTCCTGTCCAAATGCAGTTCCATATTACCCGTGGCCTTGAACTCCTCGAAAATCACTTCGTCCATCTTCGAGCCGGTATCGATAAGCGCAGTCGCGAAAATCGTCAAAGACCCGCCTTCCTCGACCTTTCTTGCCGCGCCGAAAAACTTTTTCGGCATCTGCATAGCGCTGGCGTCCACTCCGCCGGTGAGAATTTTGCCTGAGTGCGGCATCTCGGAATTGTAAGCCCTCGCCAATCGCGTAATCGAATCCAGCAGTATCACAACGTCGTGGCCGTATTCGACCATTCGCTTGGCCTTTTCGATGACAACCTCGGCAACCTGGCAGTGGCGTGCAGCCGGCTCATCAAATGTCGAACTTATAACCTCGACGTCCGAGGCGGTCTTACGCTCCATCTCCGTCACTTCCTCAGGCCGCTCGTCTATCAAAAGCACTATCAGCTTTACCTGCGGATGGTTCGTCGATATCGCGTTGGCCATCTTCTGCAGCAAAACGGTCTTGCCCGTCCTCGGCGGCGCCACTATCAGACCTCGCTGACCCTTGCCAACCGGCGTTACAAGGTCGATTATACGCATGTTAAGCTCTTCAGGGGTCGTCTCCAATATTATCCGTTCCAGCGGATGCAGAGGCGTCAGGTCACTGAACACCGTCTTTTCTGCTAATTTGTCCGGGTCCTCGAAATTAATCGCCTCCACACGCAATAGCGCAAAGTATTTCTCCGAATCCTTCGGAGGCCGAATCTGCCCTGATACCGTATTGCCCGTCCGTAACCCGAAACGCCTTATCTGCGAGGGCGATACGTAAATATCGTCGGGGCTGGACAGGTAATTATAGTCCGGGTTCCGCAAAAAACCGTAGCCGTCCGGCAGCACCTCCAGAACGCCCTCGCCGTACATCAGCCCGTTTTGACGTATCCGCTCCTTCAAAATACGGAATATCAGCTCCTGCTTCTTTAGCGCGGTGTATTCGGTAATGCCGTCCTTTTTGGCCATCTCGTGCAATTCGGACACGCTCAGCTTCTGCAGGTCCGTAAGATAAAGCTGACCCTTCTTTATTCGCTCGTATTTTTCATGAGTTGATTCCTCCTCGGTCTTCTGCGGTTTGACCGCTGTGCTGGAGGACGCGACGCCGGCCGGCTTCTCCTCAGCCACCGTTACCGCCTCGCTCTTGGCTTCCGGCTGCCCCCCTTGACCCTTTAATTCCGCCTCGTCGGTTCCTTTTCTTTTTCTTCCTCTGCCTTTTCCGCTGCCCTTGGCCATAATCGTTTCCTTTAGCTAATTGTTAAATGCCGATGATAATGTTGTCCCGCCATAACTTTGCGGTATGTGTGAACGATTGGATTTTTTCGGATTTCGCCTCGGCCCGGTGCTGTTGCTTACGGCTTGTTGCCAATCTTGTCTTCGCCGGGACGAGCGTTTTGTGGCGCGGGCTTCCGGCCCGTGAACAATATACCACCCTGTTAATCAAGTTGCATTAAAATCCCGCTTATCCCTTATCCATAATTGTTGAGAATATGCTCGCGATTTGTTTGGACAAGCTCGATAAGTCGGAATTGTTATTGACGATATTATCGGCGATACGTTTCTTTTTGTCCAGAGAAATTTGCAGATTTTCTCGGATTTTTAGCTCATCGGCGTCAAAAACCCCCGTTTTTTGCGCCCTTTCAAGCCGTTTGGATGCATCGCAATCAATAAAAATCACGTAATCGCACCTTTTTTCCCACCCAACTTCCAACAACAAAGGCATATCCAGCACAATCGCCTTCACCTCCGGCTGACTCTCATACCTGCCTATCAGCTCCTCCACCTTCACCAGCACAGGCGGATGCAATATCTCAGTCAGCAACGCAAGTTCGTCGGCATCGCTAAACGCCGTCTTTGCCAACCCCGCCCTGCTGACTCTTCCCTCTGTATCCAGAACCTCTTCGCCGAATATTTGCACTATTTTCGCCCGGATGTCCTCATCATCTAACAATTGATGTGCTATCTCGTCGGCGTCAATCACCGCACAGCCCATCCTCCCAAGCTCCTCCGCCGCCGTGCTCTTGCCCGAGCACATCCCCCCAAGAAGTCCTATTATCGGCTTTCTGTCTGATTTACCCATTGCACTCCTTGTAGGATGAGCTTTTATCCACCTTATGTGTGGTTTAGCCGTCGCCGGTCCGGCGACGGTTTATTGTTTATCCGCCGCAGACGGATGAGCCCATCATCCGATTTACCCATCCCCCAAAGCTTATTCATAACCGTCCGCATGGTCAAGATGCGTATTGAATTTCAGGTTGCGGTTTTATCCGCCCCAGGTCGTTCCCTTATAATATTTATCCCCCGGCATTTATGCTGGCGGCATAAAAAAATCATAACCGTTGACGGCTGACCTCATAGCAGCCCCCTGCATTGCAGGGGGTTTTCTTTTTTCCTTTAGGGAGTGGCAAAACACGGACATTCTACTTTTTAGGTTGACGGGATTTCTGATTTTAAGTACCTTGCCCTTATGCCAGGAATAGTAAGGGCAAGTGTGGCATTTTTGTCATTGCGAGGAGCGCAGCGACGAAGCAATCTCGTCTTTTTCCGCAGTCCCACAATTACCGTTTTTGCATTTTATTTCGATAAAACAAGGAGACAGAATGGCTTTGGATTTTGACGAGGAAGTGGCAAGACAGCAAGTTGATTGGCGAACAAAGCACGTCCAATGTAAGGAACAAGGTGTGCAAAACGGTCTTAAAAGGCCATGGATATTACCCGAAAATCACTGGAAGGACGGATTATGGGAGGGAATAAAAGAATCGCTGCCTAAATATCTCGTAAAAGAAGGCATAAAGAGACACACGGGCTGCCATAACCTTAAGAGTTCCTGGATGCTCTGTGCAAATCTGTATTTCCCTTTTCGCGATGATAAAGAAATGCTGGCCTGCTTTTTGAATAAGTATGTAAGTGATAGAATCAGAACTGTAGATAGAATTGAACTGGAATATGAAGATGACAAGTTGAAGCCAACAGAGCTTCTCGGTGAGCCGCAGGGGATCAGAGGTGCAAATCAGACCTCGCCAGATGTTGCATTTGTCGTTAATGGAGGAAGGGGTCTTATCCTGACGGAAAATAAATATACCGAACATTCATTTTATCCTTGCTCGGGGCGTAAGCCCAAGTATCACAACCCGGATATTAAGAGGTGCCTGGATATTGAAAAGGTCATGGGTAACCCAAAAGACACATGTTATATGAATGACTGGGACGATGGTAAACGAACCAACAGGAAATACTGGGACTTTATTAAATTTTCTGAGAATGCAACAGGGACACTCAAAAAATGTCCCGCTGCTACGGCGGGCTATCAGCTCTTCAGACAGCAGTCGTTGGCGGAGGGTATTGCCCAAAATGGCGATTACGAGTTCGTTATTTCATGTGTGGCGTATGATCAGAACAACCAGGCCCTTATAAGCTGCTTAAAATCAACTGGGATAGATGACTTTCGGATTGGATGGGGCGGACTTTTTAAAGGCAAAGCCGGATTTGCAAGTTTTTCACATCAACAGTTCGTAAACTGGGTTCGAGAGAATGACTTCAAAGGCAAATGGAAAACCTGGCTTCAATACGTTAAGAATAGGTACAGCTATTAACTATAACCAAAAGGCTTTAAACTGCGGCACTGACAGCCGCTGTTTGCTTTTTGCTTAAAATCTTTTTCAACCTCGGCAGCAGATACTTGCTCACAACCACGTCCCAGCTCATATTCTCTGCTATCCTAAAACCGCTTTCAACCATCGCTGCAATTTCAGATTCGTTCTTGGGCAATAGCATTAATATCTCATCTGCTACCTCGCCGCTGACGCGACTCTCTATCTGGTCCCGAACGCTCCTGTCGATTTGCATTAGCTCTCCCACCCCAGCGAATTGACCGTTTACGGCGGTATAGTCGGCTACGACAATGTTTTTCATTCCATCATTTGTCGATTGTCCGCTTGCTGCCGTCGCGTCGCTTGCAAAACCGCTGCACCCGCACACGCTGCTGAAAACACAAAGTCCCCCGAACGTCAGCGGCTCAAGCTGTGCGATGCCGAACGGTTCATAAATGCTTTGCCCGAACTCGACGTCGCTGCCCTTGCGAATATCGAAAAACTCCATATCCTCCGGCATCTTGTTCCCGCAAAGTTTCCTGCTGAATCCGAACTGGTTGATAAAGACGACCTTGATGTTCTTGCTCTTCGCGTTGAACTCCTGTATCGCCGTGTAAAACGCCGCCTCGCCTCCCGACATGTCCGGCCACCCTTCCCGGTGCGCCACCGGCCAGTTATACCGCGCCTCCATCTCGAAAATATCGCTGCTGCGACGCGTGCAGACCTCCGTTGAAAGCAGAAACATCACAGCCGTCTTATTTGCCCTCTGAAACGGCTCATCTAAATGTTCGAGAACACGCAAATCACGCCAAAGCCCTTTGCTGCGGACCAGCCGCGTCACGTGGGTAAAAATCAAATCCGGCCTGTACCCTAAAAGATTAAAACAATACTGCTGCAATTTTTGCCTCGAAGCGAGCTTCTCCTCAACGGTTATCCTGTATGCAGGTATCCCGTTATAAACCACGCTTATGTTCTCCGTCTCGAACTCCGGCGAAAGAAACCTCAGCTCGTCCGCCACCAGCTTGCCCACCGCGAAAATTACGTCGCAGTGCTTCGACGCCTCGACTAACGGGTGTTTGAAATACTCGCTTTGGTCTCCGAACACGTCGTTGACGTAAAGATTCTGCTCGTGCGCCCTGCGGATGACGTTGTAAAACATCGTATCGTGCCCGGGATTATGCTCGACGATGTTCCGCATCGTCGCTACCTCGTGCGCGTAAAATGCCGTCTTGTATTCACAGTGCGGCTCGAGCTTCGCCGCCAGCGCCGTCGGCATCCCCATATACTCGTGCGATATTACGACCGTCCTGTTTGTTGCCGCCCCTATCGCCCGCAGCACCGCCATCGCCGCCGGAGCCAGTCGAACATACTGCTCGTATTCCCAGAGATTCTCATAAAGGTCGCTGCGAATCCCGAATCCCTCGAACATTTGCTTTTTGAATTCGTTGACTGGCCCTGTATCGGCCTGCCTGATATCGACAAGCACCACCTCCGGCGAGCTTTTCACCCCCATCCGCTTGTCAACGAACGTCCGCCTGCCATAGACAATTCCCACGTTGTAAAAATTTTCAATTTTCCGAAACGCCGAGGCATACCCCGTCTTGACCAGGCCGTCATGCGATGAATAAAGAACTTCTCCGCCCTCGCCCAGCCGGTCCAGAACAGAACCCTCGCTGGTAAATAACGGCCCTATTACGATTGAACGCTCGACTGCATCGAGGTATGACCGGCAGGTGAATAGCCCCCCTAAAACCGCGCCGATGCCGCCCACCTTCGCCGCCGCCTCGTGCGTGACGTGAACAAGAATTGGCCCTCTTCCCATACAAGTCCCTTTCCAGGTGTGTCGCAAAGAGAAAAATCGGACTGAACTTGAACTCCCTCTCCTCTTAAAGTATAGGGAATAACCCCCGCGTGACCAAATGAGGAAAATTAGGAATACGTAGCCCGAAAGCCCCCGGGTTTATACTGGGGGTTAGTTCTCAGGGATGAGGTCTTAGCGAAGTCGGTTGCGAAGGTCCTTTACCAGGCCCGATAAAACCTGCTGCGGAATGTCCGCAAGCTCCGGCTCAGGTATCTGGCTTAACGCAATTCGTTCCAGAATCCGAACGGCCTTGCTCCCGCTGGGTATTATCGTCATCGCCGTCTGCTCCGCCATTGCAAGGTCGCCATCCCCCATTTCACGCAGATATCCGATTATGATTGTCGTAAGTTCCGCATCGCTCAACGCACCCGGCCTTCTCTTAGCCGGCTCCTTCTTGGCCCCTGGCCCATCCTCAGGCGCTTCGGTCTCACTGAGTATGTCCTCCCTCAGCCGGACCGTCTCCGCCATTAGCTCTCTTTTCCTCCGCTCTTCCTCGCTGTCCAATGGCGCCAGCCGAAGCTCTTCTTCCTCCTCTTGTTGCACGCTCGGAACGTATACCTTATTCTTACACCCCGGGCACTTCCCCCATTTGCCCCCGGCGGCGTCCGGTGCCTCTATCTTCTTCCCGCATTGCTCGCAGTGAAATGTTATACTCATTTCCTCACCTCATCTGTTTCTTTTTCTTTACCGCGTTGTATTCAGCAGCCACATCAGTTGTAATCCCGCCTCTCGGTGTGAATCTGGACGTCACCTTCATACGCCTCGGCCTGCACGCCGAACTCAAGTCCTCTAATATCTCGTTCGTTAACGCCTCATAATAAACGCCCCTGTTCCGGTAGCTCTGCATATAAAACTTCAAACTTTTCAACTCAATGCACATTTTATCCGGACTATACTCTATAACAATCTCCCCGAAATCCGGCTGACCCGTCCGCGGACATACGCTCGTGAATTCAGGGCATCTTATCGTAACGCAATAATCCCTCCCCGGATACGGATTCTCGAACATTTCCACTTTCGGCTTCTCTTTCATCACTTTTTTACCAAATAAGGCACGAAGATATACAAAACTTTCTTTTTTCTTTTAATTTTTTAATATTTCTTAGTGTCTTTGCGTCTTCGTGGTTTCTATTATTAACTTTCGCAAATAATCAACGATTTATTATAATATATAAAGCACACCGCCACAAGAAAGGACCAAAAATGTCGAAACAAAAGGATAAGGCCGTTATATTGCTCAGCGGCGGTCTCGATTCGGCCACTACATTGGCTATTGCCAGGGACGAGGGTTTCGAACTATATGCCCTTACCTTCAGATACGGCCAGCGACACCAGCGGGAAGTTGAGGCCGCAAAAACAATCGCAAGGTCGATGGGCATCGCCCAGCACAAGATTATCCCAATTGATATGGCCGGCATCGGCGGCTCGGCTCTTACAGACCTGACCATCGAGGTCCCCAAAGACAGGGCCGACCTCGGCAACTCCGACTCGGTCCCCACTACCTACGTCCCCGCAAGAAATACCATCTTCCTCAGCTACGCACTCGCCTGGGCAGAGGTCCTCGGCGCATTCGACATCTTCACCGGTTTCAACGCCACCGACTTCAGCGGCTACCCCGACTGCCGGCACGAGTTTGTGCAGGCATTCGAGAACCTCGCCAATCTCGCGACCGTCGCCGGCACACAGCAAAAAAGCCGCCTGACAATTCATACCCCTATGATAAATATGACTAAAGCGCAAACCATCCACGCCGGCATTAAACTCGGCGTCGATTATGCCCTGACACACAGTTGCTACGACCCCGACAAAGCCGGCCGGTCCTGCGGCCGATGCGATTCCTGCCGGCTCCGCCTCAAGGGCTTCCGCGATGCAGGCCTCACCGACCCCATCAATTACGTCGAAGACGTCCCCGTCGGTCGTTAAACGAAGCCCATGTTGAAAAAATAAAGATTGCTTCGCTTCGCTCGCAATGACACAGAAACTCGCTTATTGTCATTGTGAGGAGCGCAGCGACGAAGCAATCTCTCTTGTGTTGGCGTTTCCCTAAATTCCCCTCATTGGTTGATTTTCAGAATCTACCCTCTTTTTTTATCTCCCAGAACTTAAAAAATCTTCATTTTTCCCTTGTCGTCCCCTGCCAAAAACTATCGCAACTTCAGCTTTAGTAAGTGGTTACGCCCATACCATTCGGCAACAGGGGAATTAGATATTTATTGAACTTACACCCTGCGTTTGGTATAATACACCCGCCTGCAGCGCAGGCAGAAGTTGCACAGTTGTGCAAGGCCCTGTACCGTCTCTGGTTCAGGGCAAGAGTAGGAGGGATAGACATCCCGCGATTCATCAATTAAATTGTAAAACCATGGGGCATTTAGCGGATTGATATGTATTTTTAATTTTTGATTTAATGAAAGGGGAGAGGATTATGACAACTATTCAAATCAAAGTTCCAACCTGGCTCGACCGTATTCTCGTCTGGCCGCTTTTGCTCTACCGTCGCCTTCGCTTTGGCTGGCCGTTTCGCAAAATACCCCTCGGCGAATCTCTCTTCACCATTGTTGACCCCGATGTCTATTACCTGCTCAACTGCTTCCACTGGTCAGCAAGAAGAAACAGTAACTGCATCTATGCCGTTCGTTTCCTCAATTGCATAGGCCAAAAACCGAAAATACTCTCGATGCACCGCGAAATTATGAATCCGCGAAAAGGCCTTCTCGTTGACCACAAAAACAGAAACACCCTCGACAATCGAAGGGACAATCTCCGCATCGCCACGCACTCCCAGAACCAGTTCAATAAGGCCAAAACCTCCGAAAAAACCTCCTCCCGCTTCATCGGCGTATATCTCGAAAAATCCTCCCGCCTTTGGGCAACTAAAATCAGCCATCATGGAAAATCCATCTGGCTCGGCCGCTTCAAATCCGAATCCGAAGCCGCCCGCGCCTATGACGCCGCTGCGAAAAAGTACCACGGCGAATTCGCCAGATTAAACTTTACCGAAGATATTTAGCCCCGTCATCATCGCCGAAGGCGTGTGACGGGGTTAATTAAAATATTTAGATAATATGAAGGTCATCCTTTCAACGGTTATGATTTGAGCTTTGCACAAAAACAAATCTAACCTTATTGAAAGGAATGACCTATGACAACAGTATCAAACAAACAGAGATGGTTCAACACAATCCGCCTTACCC
>JBDRMP010000061.1:0-14926 GCA_043811995.1 Planctomycetota bacterium | reverse complement strand
CAATTTTACGGTTTGTTCAGCCCGTCGGATTTGAGCCAGGCAATTGCCTCGCCGGTTTCGGTGAAGAGCCGCACCTGAAGCGAGGCGAGGAATGATGTGTCCCTGAAGAATGCGAATGCCTCGCTCATTTTCGGTGCAGGGAAATATCACTAAAGAGGCGGCAGAAACGCTTGGGCTCAAGGCGGGCACTATCGTTTCATACAGGGCTGGCGACCAGCCGAATAACGCACTGTCCCTGAAGGTCCTTAATCCCGGGGAGATAGCGGCTACCGCGGGCACTTCGGGCGTGGTTTATGGTATTACAGACAAGACAAAATACGACCCGAAATCGAGAGTTAACACATTTGTTCACGTCAATCACGCTGCGAACAGGCCCAGATACGGCGTGCTCCTGTGCGTCAACGGAACCGGTATTCTAAATAGCTGGCTCAAGCACAATACAGGCACGATGGATTATAATGAGATGAACGAGCTGGCGGCAACTGCCCCTGCCGGTTCAGATGGCCTTGTCATTCTTCCTTACGGCAACGGAGCGGAACGCACACTGGAAAATCAGGATATCGGCGCCTCGATTCACGGTTTGAATTTCAATATCCACAAAAGGGCGCATTTGCTCAGGGCCTCTCAGGAAGGTATCGTATTTGCGCTTAATTTCGGTCTTGAGATAATGCGAAACGTCGGCGTCGGGGTAAAAACTATTCGGGCCGGCTGTGCAAATATGTTCTTAAGCCCGCTTTTTGCACAGGCCTTTGCTACTGTAACTAAATCCGTCGTTGAGCTTTATAATACCGACGGTTCACAGGGCGCCGCCAGAGGAGCAGGCATAGGCGCCGGCATATACAGAGGGCCCCAGGACGCCTTTGCGGGTCTGACACCCGTCAGGACAATCGAGCCGAATAAGAAAGCAATAAAGGCCTACCAGGAAGCATATAAAAGGTGGAAAAGCGTTCTGAAGCATCAGCTGTCTGTTTAGCTCTGAGTTTTCGTTCTTGACCCATCTCGGAACATACGCAATGAAAAAGCCGCCTGATTGGCGGCTTCTTTTTCAGCAACGAGGCCGAAGGGGCTCGAACCCTCAACCTTCGGATCGACAGTCCGACGCTCTATCCAATTGAGCTACGGCCCCGAAGAACGGATAAATATATCTGCCAAGCCCTTGTGTGTCAAATATTTTAGGGGCGGTTTTATATTCTCCCGGCAGACCGCGGAGGCCTGAGTATCGGCTGAGATTTGGGCAGACGCTTGGGATTCTGCTGGAGGATTTTCATTGCCTTTTTTACATCGGCGACCTTGAGAATGCCTGTTGTGCGGCCGCCTTTGGCACCAGCGGTGCAGTAGGCGTAGGATATATTGATATGGTTGGCGGCAAGCCGCTCGGCGACGCCTGCGAGGGCGCCGGCCCTGTTATCGAGTGTAATGCACAGGATGTCCGTTTTGTTGAAGGGCATACCGGATTTTGCTATGATTTTTTCGGCCTTTTCGGAATTATCGAAGACGACCCGCAGCACACCGTGCTCGACGGAGTCCATCACGGTCATAGCGAGGATGTTGATTTTTACTCCGGCGAATTCGCCGAGGATGTGAGCGAGGACGCCAGGTTTGTTGACCATAAAGACCGAAAACTGAGTAGTAACATACATAGTATCATCTCCTATAAAACGGTCGATTAACCGCAACGTAATGTATCGAGAGCATTTTGGGTATCAGGAAAAAACCTGAACACCTGGTCAAGATTCGTGATTTTAAAAATCCTGTGAAGCTGTGGATTAATTGAGCTTATATAGACCTGGCCATCGTATGAGGATAAGCTGGCTCGCGTCTCGAGAAGCAGGCCGAGGACCTGAGAAGAGAAAAACTTCACGCCGTTGAAATCAAAGATGACCTTTTTGGGGTGATTGGCGTCGATGAATGTAGCGATGTGCTCGGCGGCGGTTGTAATGTCCTCGACGCTGCTTATAGAGCTTTTCCTGAAGGCAACTATGGCGGTGTCGCCTTCGCTCGAGATTTGGCCAATGATTTCCTCGCTCATATTAATCCTAATTACTTTCCAAGACCAGCATTGTTCATAATCAAAGTAAATATTCCTTTATTTCGGCAAGAATTTCAACCTTCAATTGCAAACAATTTGTTTTTTTGACCTTTCCAGCACGCCAGCAGATGCTCAGGATTGCCGGGAACAGGCGACAGGAGCGGGTTTTGGGTCAGGCAGCGGCTATCAGCAAAGGGGCATCTCGGGTTGAAGGGGCAGCCGGAAGGCGGGTTTAGAATACTGGGCACCTCGCCTGTGAGCGGCTTCATAAAAGTCCGCTGAGGGGCCTTAATCCTCGGTATAGCCGACATCAGGGCGATGGTATAGGGATGGAGGGGGGTCTCATAAAGCTCGGTAACGGTGGCCTGTTCTACGATTCTGCCCATATACATCACTGCTACGACATCGCAGGAAAACTGCACGACGGCAAGGTCGTGTGCAATGAACAAATAAGTAAGGGAAAACTCCTGCTGCAGGTCTTTGAGGAGGTTAAGGATTTGGGACTGGATTGAAACGTCGAGTGCGCTTACGGGTTCGTCGCAGATGACCAGTTTCGGCTGTAAAACCAGCGCCCGGGCGATACCGATACGCTGGCGCTGGCCGCCTGAGAACTCATGGGGGTAGCGGTTAAAAGCGTCCGGAGGAAGGCCCACTTTGGATAATATCAGGCAGACGTGTTCCGCGAGGTCGGCCCCTGTTATCTTTTTATGGACCTTTAGCGGCTCGCCGATGATGCCTCCGACGGTCATTCTCGGATTAAGCGAGCTGAAGGGGTCCTGGAAAATCAAGCTGATATTGCTGCGCAGGATGCGAAGCCGGGAGTCGGCGGCGGCGAGAACGTCGATATTGTCGAAAGTAACTTTGCCGGATGTAGCGGGTATTAATCGCAGGATGCTTCTTGCGACGGTGGTTTTGCCGCAGCCGCTTTCGCCGACGAGACCGAAGGTGGCTGCGCGTTTGACAGAAAACGAGACGCCATCGACGGCTTTTACATATCCGACCGTCCGGCGAAGCAGGCCCTTCCTGATTGGAAAATAGGTCTTGAGGTCTTCGACCCTGAGCAGGGAACCCGGCTCCGCTTCGCTAAGCCGTGGCAAGCCGTTATTATTTGAAATATTCGAATTCATAATTTCGGGTCGTCGGGCCTTTCATAGCCGGGTGCATACCAGCAGGCGACCCCCCTGCTGCCGGCGACGTGTCGCAATTCGGGTTCTATTGTCTGACATCTTTTGTCGTTACAGCCGACAGGACAACGGGGATGAAATTTACAGCCCGCTGGGAAATGCAGCGGGTCGGGAACGATGCCGGAGATGGTGTGGAGACGTTTGCCTGTGAAACCTAATCGAGGCAGGGACCTTAACAGGCCCTGGGTGTAGGGATGCAGCGGCTGGTCAAATAAAGACCGACAATCGGAAATCTCGGCTATTTTGGAGGCATACATCACGGCGATGTCGTTGGCGCGTTCTTCGACGATGCCGAGGTCGTGGGTTATCAGCAGGATACTCATCTGGTTTTGTTTCTGTAACTCATCCAGAAGGTCAAGTATTTGTGCCTGAATAGTGACGTCGAGAGCGGTGGTTGGCTCGTCGGCGATTAATAAAGCCGGTTTACAGGATATCGCCATAGCAATCATAACCCGCTGACGCATCCCGCCTGACATTTGATGGGGATATTCTGTAATGCGCTGGTCTGGGTCTGGAATACGGACCTTTTGCAGCATCTCGGCGGCAAGCTTCCAGGCCTCGTCCTCGGTTTTCTTCTGGTGGAGCACAATGGCCTCGACAATCTGCTCACCAACCGTGTAAACCGGGTTCAAACTGGTCATCGGCTCCTGAAAAATCATAGCGATGCGATTTCCGCGGACGGCTCGCATACGGCGTTCTGAGAATTCGAGAAGATTGCGCCCGTTGAATAGGATTTCGCCGGCGGCGATTTTGCCCGGAGGGTCGGGAATGAGCCGCATAATGGATAACGCTGTGACGCTCTTGCCGCAGCCGCTTTCACCGACTATTGCGAAGGTTTGCCCCCTCTTTACCGAAAAGTTGACGTCCTGGACCGCGCGGACGATGCCCTGCTCGGTGAAGAAATTCACACAAAGCCCTTTGACATTTAACAAAACGTCGTTGATGCTCACGTCATTACCCTCAATCGGGGGTCAATCGCATCTCGCAGTGCCTCGCCCACGAGGTTATAAGCCAGAACGGTGAAAAATATCGCCAGCCCGGGGAACAAGGTAAGCCACCATAGGAATCTTCCTGTTGTGCTGACGCCTAAACTGAGTATTTGCCCCCAGCTCGGCGTAGGCGGTGCGACGCCGAAGCCGAGAAAGCTCAGAGCCGCCTCGATGAATATCGCGCCTGCGATTCCGAAAGTGGCGTTTACGAGGACCGGCGCGATTGCGTTGGGCAGCATGTGCCTGAAGAGAATACTTCGCAGGGGTAGCCCAAGCGATACGGCCGCCTGGACGAAATCCTGTTTGCGGAGCTTGAAAAACTCTGCGCGGACAAAGCGGGCGTTTTCAGTCCAGGTTGTCAGGCCGATTATCAGCATTATATTGAACAAGCTGCGTGGGAAAAAGGCGACAATGGTAATGATGAGGAAGAAGACGGGCACGGCCATCATAATCTCAACGAGGCGCATACCGAGAAAGTCGAGCTTTCCGCCGAAATAGCCGAGCATCGCCCCGATTACGATGCCGATGATGCTCGATATGCCCACTGCGACAAACCCGACGGACAGCGATATTCTGCTGCCGTGAATGAGCCGGCAGAGGACGTCCGAGCCGACGTCGTCAGTGCCGAGCCAGTGCTGTTTATTCGGCGGCTGCTCACGGACCTTCAAATCGGTCCTGCCATAGCCGTAAGGCACAGGCGCAAATATGGCATTAGCGGCTTTGCCGGAAGCAATCATCGTCTTATAGTCAGTGGCATCAAGTCGGTAAGGTATAAAGATATAAAGGAGTATGGTGCCGATAAGGATGACAAGGGTGTTAATGGAAATCTGCCGCCAGAGGACGCCTGCGCGAATCGAGGGGTCGATTCGCTTTTGGTTGCGAAGGACAAGCAGAAACTGAACCATAGCGACGCCGGCCGCCAGAAAAATACTGTATTCGCTTGCTGTGAGATTCCTGAAAAGCGGGAATCGAATTTGGCCGTCGATTCTGATGACAAAAGGTTTATCGTTGGCAAGAAATGGCGCTAAGATGGCGATTAAAAAAAGAAAAACTATGATAACCAGCCAGGCAATTGCGAATTTATTCTTGGCGAATTCCCGCCAGACCATTTCGCCGTATGAAGTGCCCCATTCTTTTTGCCTTTGATTTGGTTTAGCCATAGCGAAAATCACTCTACTGCCTCAAAACTGATTCTCGGGTCAACCGCAGCATAAGCCAGGTCTGCGAGCAGTAATCCGAACAGGTTTAGGAAACCGGCGATAGTAGCAACGCCCATAACGACGTTGTAATCGCGTGTAGTTACGGCCTCGAAGGCAAGCAGCCCCATACCGGGGATGCTGAAGATTCGCTCGATGATGACCGAGCCGCCGAACATCGCGGGCAGCAGCGTCGCCATAATCGTGATGACAGGGATAACGCTGTTTCGAAAGGCGTGGTGGAATATAACTGCCCAGTTGGAAAGCCCTTTTGCCCTTGCGGTTCGGACGTAATCGGAGCGGAGGTTATCGAGCATACCGGCCCTGACCTGTTTAGTCAGATACGCAAAACCTGCGTATGTGAGACAGAAAACCGGCAGAACAAGGTGCCACAGCCGGTCTGCAAGCCAGGGGAAAAACGGAAGCTGCTCGGCATAGTTGTTGGACAAACCCGCAGGCGGAAACCAGTTCAACGGCGGGCCGCACAGATAGCCGATGAGCATCTGCCCCACCCACATCGAAGGCAGCGACCACAGCATCAAAAGCATTACGGAGCCGGCGCGGTCGAGGAACCTTTTGCGCCCTACCGCCGAGAGGATGCCCATCGGGATTGATACGGCGTAAATAATGACAAAGGATATGAGGTTCAGAGTAAGCGTAATCGGCAGACGTTCTTTGATGAGGTCGATGACGGGCCGATGATGTTTGATTGAATCGCCGAAATCGAGGCGTGCGACGCGCCCGAGCCAGATAGCGTATTGCACGTGAACCGGCTTATCGAGGCCGTAAAGGCGCATTCGAGCGGCGCGGACGTCGGCTGCCCTCTGGGCGTCCATCATACCGCCCGGCCCCATAGCCAAGCTTACCGGGTCGCCCGGCGCCAGCCGGCTTATGGCAAAAACAACAATGGTGATACCCAGCAACGTGGGTATCATCAGAAATAAACGTCTAATTATATACGTGGTCATTTATATTTTTGAAGCTGCGCGGGGACATACCATTCGCGTTCGTTGATTCCGAGTTTGTGTATTACGACGTTTTTGAAACGCCTGTCCAGAAATCGCTGCTCAGGACGGGTATAAATAAAAGTATATGGTTGTTCATTGTGCAATACGCGATGAAACTTGTGATAAAGTGCATTTCGCTTATCCGGGTCGAGGGTTTGTCTTGCCTGTTCAATTAGCACGTCGGCGTCGGAGTTACTGAAGTCGATGTAGTTGGAACCTCTTTGCCTCTGGGACGAATGCCAAATCTGATACGGGTCGCTTTCAGCGCTGCCCCCCCAGGCCATACTTACTGCGTCAAAATCTCTGTTCTGAACTTTCTGCGTAAAAACTGACCATTCATAAGGGTCAAGTTCGACCTCGATGCCAACTCGAGCGGCGGAATCCTTGACTAATTTGGCAATCTGCTCATGCAGGGCCTGGTCTGCAACAATCATATATCTGAAACGAAACGGGACGCCGTTTTTATCGCGTATGCCGTCGCCGTCATGGTCAACCCAGCCGGATTCGTCAAGCAACTGCCTTGCCTTTTCGGGGTCGTAAGGCCAGGGTTGTATGTTGGGGTCATTTTGCGGCCCATAGATGTAAAATGGCCCCGTGGGGATTTGGGCCTCCGGATTTCTCAGGATATGCTCTTTGATGGCGACTCTGTCAACCAGATGGGTCATAGCAAGACGAACCTTTCTATCGGCAAAAAAAGGCCTTGCCTGGTTCCAGCCAATCCAGAAATAACCGGTGTTGCCTGCGTCCCAATAAGACAAGCAGTAGAATTTTATCTTGAAATCATCCTCATTGCATTTTTCGGCAAACTGGTCGGGTAAGGGCCTTATATAATCAATCTGCCCTGCCATAAGCGCCTGCAATGCGGCGATGTCGTTGGTGATAAATGGAAAGACCAGTTTTTTTATCTTTGGTTTTGGTCCCCAGTAATTGTTATTGCGTCTCAGCACAACCTGCCTGCCGACGTCCCATTTTTCAAAGACATACGGGCCGGTGCCGACGGGATTGCTTCTTCGCTCATTGAACTCGCGGGCGTTTTTATACTCATAAATATGTTTGGGATGTATGGGAATGCCGCCGAGATACGCCAGCGAGAGGAAATATGCCTTCTTCATATAGAACTTTATTTCTTTGTCGTCGATTATTTCATAGTGGTCCACGTCGCGGAAATAATTGGCGTAGCTTGCTGCGTCAATGTTCGGGTCTGTGATTGTCTTAAAAGTAAAGATAACATCGTCGGTCGTGACCGGCTGACCGTCGGAAAACCATATATCATCTCTTAGTTTGAAATAGATTTCCAATCCGTCTTCGGAGATTGAGAATGTTTCTGCGAGCTTGCCTCTGAATTTGAACGCATCCGGCTCGTACTCGATTAAGGACTCGAATATGTTATCCGAGTCAATCCAGCGTGTGGCCCAGGACGCCGCCTCGATAAAGTAGTTCAGGGTGGCCGGCTCAGCAGTAAGACAATAGACCAGCCAGTCGCCTTCATCGCCGGGATATTCTTCGAGAGCCGGAGAAGCAGATGTGGCTGGTTTTTCTTCCGGTCGTGCCGGAGCATAGGATTGGCTTTCTATGCGGCCGATGAGAATATTGAGATGCTCATAAAGGCGGTTGGCCTGAATCATCGAGAGAATCTGGAAGAGTATTATTACGCCGAGAAACAAAAACAGAAAGAATTTGAATATGCCTGACCGTCCGTTCATAAAATAATCCTTTTTATTCTGCTCTGAAGAAAAATAAACCGTCATTTCGACCGAAGTCCCGATTCATCGGGACGGAGCGGAGAAATCTATTAAAAACAGATTTCTCGACTCGCCTGCGGCTCGCTCGAAATGACATCTTTTAACCATTCCAATGGTTATTTGTATCTTTGCTTTTCCTTTGGCACATACCACTCAAGGTAATTCAGGCCCAGCTTATGAATGTTAACGTTTTGGAAACGTTTATCAACGGCGCGAAAAGTAGGCCGGGTAAAAAGGAAGGTATAGGGCTGCTGCTCGTGAATCAGCCGATGAAGATGATGGCAAAGGGCATCGGATTCAGCAAGGTCGATTGTGACCCTGATTTGCTCCATCAAAGCGTCGGCTTCTGTATTCCTGAACCCGACGTAATTTGAGCCGCGATTGCCGACCTGTGACGAATGGAAAATCTGATAGTGGTCCTCGACGATGTCTCCGCCCCAGCCCATTACCATTGCCTCGAACTGCCTGTCGGATAATTTGGGTATCAGCACTGACCACTCGTAAGGGTCGGGGATAAACTCGACACTGACTTTGGCTAATTCATCTTTAAGCAGCGACGCTAAGCGCGTGTATGTATCGCTTTCGACTGAGTAAAGGAATTTGAAACGGAACGGAACGCCGTTTTTATCGCGTATTCCGTCGCCATCGCGGTCAATCCAGCCGGCCTCATCCAACAATTTCTTCGCCATTTCGGGGTCGTATGGCCAGGGCTTTATAGTCGCGTCGTTTTGTGTGCCCTTGATGTAAAACGGGCCGCTGACTATCTCGCCATAACCCTTTAGCAGTTCAGATACGATCTGTTCTCTATCGATACTCAGCGTCATCGCCAGCCGAACCCGGACGTCTGAAAAAAACGGTGTGTCCTCGTTCCAGCCGATATAATAAAACGGGTCGCCGGGGCTCCAATAATCCAAACAGTTAAATTCCTTGTTGAAATCGCTGTCTTTAACAAGGTCTGCATACTGGTCCGGCTCAGGGATAATCAGGTCAACCTGATGCGATTTTAACGCCTGCACGGCAGCGATAGGATTTGTTATGAACTTATAGATGACTTTTTTTATACGTGGCTTTGGCCCCCAGTAATTTTCATTCCTGCGAAGAACAACCTGCGAGCCTGTGTCCCAGCGTTCAAAGATGTACGGGCCGCTGCCGATGGGATTAGAGACCCTACGATTGAACTCTTTGGCATCTTTGTACTCGTAGATATGTTTAGGATAAATGCCTATGTCCCAGAACGAAAGAACTTCAAGGGCCTTGAAATAAGGACGCTTCATATAGAACTTGACGATGCGGTCGCCGACTTTTTCTACCCTGTCCACGTCAACATACATATTGGCAAGATTCGCGGCATCGATATTCGGGTCTGTTACGGTCTGATAGGTAAATATGACGTCGTCGGCAGTAACGGGAACGCCGTCGGAGAAGTGGATATTGTCCCGGAGGTGAAAAGTTATCTCAAGGCCGTCGTTGGATATCTCATAGCTTTTGGCAAGATTGGGCTTTAGTTTTATCTCATCGAAATCATAAACCATCAGCGGTTCGAAAATGTTCTGAACGGTAATCCAGCGAGAGTAAATATCGTTATCCACGTTGATTTGATTCAGCGTCTTCGGCTCGACCCTGAATGCCCAGATAAGCCAGTCGCCGTCTTCGCCGCGGTATTTAGACGTTAAATTAGTTTCGGCATCGGACGCAGTTCTCGATGCGGTTCCCTCAATACCGGCTTCAATTTTATTGAGGGCAACGTATAGCCGGTCCGACTGGAGCATCGAGAGAATCTGAAGGCAAATGATAAAGGCAAGAAGAACGAAGATGAAAAATCCCGCGGCGTTTGTTCGATGGCTCATTTTCGGGCCAAACCTCCAATGTCTGGCGATTTCTCTTTCAGGCAGCAAACGACTTCAAAACAACGTTTTTATGAGGCACTATCAGGTTTTGTTTCCGGCGTCGGTTGTGGTAAGGTAAGCTGCAATGGTTGCGTGGACGCGGCTCCGCCGCTGTCTTTGCCGTAATCGAAATTTATTTGAGCAGGAAGTTGCCCCTGTTTGGTCGAGTCCCCGAGAAGGTTATTATGCTCCTCAAGCAAAACCGTGAAATCCCCGGATTCAATTGCCCTTTTGATGCCGAAGGATGGTTTGCCCGTTAGTTTGGGGAGGCAGGTTCGTTCGGTTTCGACAAGAACAGAGACAAGCTGCTCTTTCTGCGATTGTTTAAGCACCTCGGCGCCTTTTATATATCGCTGGAAGACATAAGAGAGCAATTGACCGAATCTTCTCCCGGCTGCCGCCCTGCCGGGGCCGGAAGAGGCCATTTTGTCGGCGAGCAGCTTGAGTATGTCAGCGTCTACAAGCTCGCAGCGGACGGACCAGTCGGCGTAAGAGGCAATTCGACGGTCGGCAACTTTAAGCAGAAGGTCATCACCTTCGGGGATATTCACCGACCCCGCAAAGGATGCGATAAATCTGAGGACCTCCGGACTACTCGTCTCAACAATCGATTCAAGGCGGCCGGCAACTCGTCGGACAGTGTCAAGTTCCAGCTTTGAGGTTACTTTTGGATTGGTTAGGCAATGGACGGCCCAATAGCTTATGACGGCGTTATTGCTGTCCACGTACTTAAACGGCAGGTCAATAAGACGCGGATTGGCGAGGTCGTCAAGTAGCATCAGCAGGTTGGTGATTACCCTAAAACGCCGGCTGGACGGGGTTAGCCCTTCTGCCTGCTGCAAGGCGTTGCTGATGTGTTTTTGGGCTGACTCGGAGAACTGCTGCTCATACTGCGCCTGACCCGGCTCGTTACTTCCGCTGTTTGCCAGAATTATAGAGCGGACATTTGAAATTGAGGAGAAATCTTCGGCTGTGAGAATTTCGCTTACGGCATGACTGACGAATTTATCGATAGTTTCAAGGTCAGCGTTGTCGAGGACCTTTTTGGCACGGACGGCCTCAATATCACGGGTGTCAACCGCCACAGCAAACGCTGAAAAAACTAAAAATGATATGATTGCAACTGTAACCAACAGGATTTTTTGAGTCATCCGTCACCGTCTCCAAAGATTTACAACTTCTTTATACATCGGATAATAGAGTAACGCAAAAGTATTTTGCTGTCAAGCCAATTAACTCAAAGCAAAGTAACAGAAAAACCCTTGAGATAGCTGAAACACAAATGTGGAAAACAGGTAAACCCCCTTAAAAAACAACTTTAAAACATTGCTTTTTTCCGACAAATCTCTTAGCATTTAAGGTTTTACGAAAATATGACCAAAATGCTTTTATAGTAAAATGGAAGGCATAAAAATGAACAGGCATATTGTTCTGACCACAATATTAACGGGAATATTGTTGATGGGTCTGGGTTGTGAGAAGGAGCAGGCAAAGGTTGTTATGCCACCCCCTGTCACAGCCGCAGAATCGCAGCAGGTTAAACCCGAGCAGGCAGTCGAGCAGCCGGAACCCAACCTGCCTCAAACACCGCCAGTCGAGCCCTCCCCTGAACAGCCGACGGAGGTAAACGAGCCGCAAATCCAGGCCGCTCCCACAGAACCGAGTCCTGTGGCCCAGTTGTGTGATAAGTGCACACAGATTCTCAGCACTTATGTGGACCGGCAGGGAATGGTGGATTACAGAAGCCTTTCACGCAAGAAGCTGGAATTGCTCGATGTGCTGGATATATTCAGGGATTTTGACCGTGACCGGTACAAGTCATTATCGAAAGAAGACAAGCTCGCCTTTTGGATAAACGCGTATAATCTGGAGTTCATCAAAATAATCCTCGATAATTACCCCATAGAGTCATCGAGAGTGCTTCGACTGTTCTGGCCGCCGAACAGTATCCAGCATATAAAAGGGCTGTGGGACCAGCATAAGTTTATCATAATGGACGAAGAATTTACACTGCAGGAAATAGACGACCGATTTTTCCGAAAAGAGTTCGTCGACCCGCGGGTATTTTTCGCGATTTGCTATGGTTCTGTTTCGGGACCGACCCTGCGAAACGGGGCGTATTGCGGACAGGACCTTTCTAATCAGCTTGACGAGCAGGTGATGAGTAACCTGGCCAGCGGAAAAGTATTCAGAATAGAGCGTGAGAATCAGACCGTGCTCCTGTCGGCGATATTCAAGGATACCTGGTACGGCCGGCAGTTCGTTTCGAAATATGGAACTGACCTTAAATTCAAACAGCAGACGCCGGAAATTCGGGCGGTGCTGAACTTTCTGACATTTTATCTTCCGCCTCAGGACGTAGATTTTCTTGAAACGGGCAATTATACAGTGAAGTTTATGGGATACGATTGGACGCTTAACGACCGTTCCAGCTAACAGACCAGACACATAAACGAAAGGATATATCACGATGACAATGGAAAAATACCTCTTCACCAGCGAATCGGTAACTATGGGGCATCCCGACAAGGTGGCCGACCGAATATCGGATGCCATACTGGATGCCTGCTTGTCGCAGGATGCGAAAAGCAGAGTGGCCTGCGAGACACTTGTTAAAAACGATATGGCCGTCGTGGCGGGTGAAATTACGACCAAAGCACTGTTCGACATACCCGCGGTTGTCCGCCAGACGATTAAAGATATTGGCTACGACGAACCCGAAGCTGGTTTTCATTACGAAAACTGCGCAGTTCTGGTCTCGATAGGCCGGCAAAGCCCGGACATATCACAGGGCGTAACGGAGGGAAAGGGTCTGCATAAGGAACAGGGCGCCGGTGACCAGGGACTGATGTTCGGATATGCCTGCCGTGAGACACCGGAATTGATGCCGATGCCGATTCAATTGGCCCACGCGATAACGACCCGCCTCGAGCAAATGCGCCGGACAAAGAAACTGCCTTGGCTTCGCCCGGACGGCAAAAGCCAGGTGACTGTTGAATACACTAACGGCAAACCTTCACATATTCCGGTAGTGGTCGTAGCTACACAGCACAAGCCGGATATTCCTTATAAGCAGTTACGCAAGCAGATAATAGAAAAAGTCGTTCTGCCGGTTTTACCGAAAAAATTAGTCGATAAGCGCACGGTATTCCACATCAACGCCACCGGGAAATTCGTCGTTGGTGGGCCTGCAGGCGACTGCGGGGTCACGGGTAGGAAGATTATCGTCGATACATACGGCGGCATGGGCAGGCACGGCGGCGGCTGCTTCAGCGGAAAAGACCCGACAAAAGTTGACAGGACTGCGAGCTATATGGCACGTTATATTGCAAAAAACATCGTCGCAGCAGGTCTGGCGGATGTCTGTGAGATTCAACTGTCTTACGTCATCGGCTACGCCGACCCCCTCTCGGTCCTCGTCGATACCAAAGGCACGGGGAAAATCAGCGAGAGCAAGCTAAGCCGGATTGTTCGCAAGCTCTTCCCCCTTACCCCCAAAGGAATGATTACACATCTCAAGCTCGCAAGGCCAATTTACTCGAAGACCAGTTACGGCGGACACTTCGGCCGAAACCTCCCGGAATTTACCTGGGAAAAAACCGATATGGTCGCCAAACTCCGCAAAGCCGCGGGATTGAAATAACACCCAGTACATAAAACATAAAAAGCCCGACACTTCGTCGGGCTTTTTTTCTGAATTGCCAATATTAGATTTGTCACAAAATGTTAATTGTTTTTGTGTTTGTATTCTCTTTCAATGACAGGCCCCAGCACCTGAGTCCATTTTTGACACCCCTTCTCATTCAAATGGAGCTTGTCTTTGAGAAAAAAAGTATTGTCCGGTTTGAGTTCATTATTCAATAATACCGAACCCGTATCAACGAAGAACAGCTTATTGTCATTATCACAGAACTGACGAATCGCGTCATTGGCCTGCTGTATTACCGGCCAAAAATTCCAACGGCTTTCGCTTTGCTTGATGCTGATGAAAATTATTGACGTTCGAGGCAGTTTCTCCCTGACCATTTCCACAAATCTTCTGAAATCTTCGAGAACCTGCTGTGCGCTTTTACCAGATGCAATGTCGTTGTCGCCGGCATAAAAAACAATCAACTGCGGCTCATAAGGCATAACCACCTGTTTGAAATAAAAATTTATATCTGAAATATGCGAGCCGCCGAAACCGCGATTGATTACGGGAAAGCTTGGAAAACTCTTATGTGTCTGCCACATGCGAATACTCGAACTGCCTACAAACAGCACCGCATTTGATGGGAAGCTGTTTTTGTTGTCCCACTGCTCAAACACTTTAATTTCAGCCCTAAAACGGGTCGGGTCCGGCTGTTCGTTGGGGCCGGCCGCCGCAAAAAGAACCTGCCCCGTCATGATCGCCACTAAAAAAGTTAGTGGGCGCATCAGTAAACCTCCTAAAAACATGTTTATGAAAAAATTATTTGCTCTTAATGTTTGAAATGTCGTTTGCCGGTGAAGACCATAACTATGCCGTGTTTATCGGCGGCGGCGATAACCTCGTTATCCTTCTTCGAGCCACCCGGCTGAACGATTGCCGCTATGCCGGCAGCGGCAGCATTCTCAACATTATCAGGGAACGGGAAAAAGGCATCGGAGGCCATAACCGACCCCTTCGCCTGGTCGCCCGCCTGTTTGATTGCAATCTGGCCCGACTGCACGCGGTTCATCTGGCCCGCGCCGACTCCGATGACTTTTCGGTTTTTAACAAGCACGATGGTATTGCTTTTCGTGTGTTTGGCGGCCAGCCACGCGATGCGGAGGTCCACGAGCTGCTTCTCAGTGGGTTTTGTTGTTGTAGGGACGGTTAATGCCTTCGGTTCCCAGCCAATGAGGTCTCGCTTTTGTAGCAGCATCCCCCCT
>JBDRMP010000060.1:0-21325 GCA_043811995.1 Planctomycetota bacterium | reverse complement strand
TTGCTTTTCGTGTGTTTGGCGGCCAGCCACGCGATGCGGAGGTCCACGAGCTGCTTCTCAGTGGGTTTTGTTGTTGTAGGGACGGTTAATGCCTTCGGTTCCCAGCCAATGAGGTCTCGCTTTTGTAGCAGCATCCCCCCTACTATGCAGCGAAGGTCATATTCGCCGCTGTCGACTTTGGTCCTGTCTATCGGGCCTGTCTCGATAAGGCGGACTCGACTGCCCCAGCTTTTTAGCTTACGGATTATGTCAATGGCGTCAGCATCGAACTGCGGGGCAATAATTACCTCGGCGAAAAAACCCCCCGCGCCGAGGGCTTTGCCGAATCTGCTGTATGATTCCATAATGGTCTGCGCCAGCTCGACGTTGACCATCCTGTTGACGGCGACGATGCCGCCGAATGCGCTTATCACGTCGCATTCGTATGCCTTGCGATAGGCCACACATATATCATCGTCAACGGCACAACCACAGGGATTTAGATGCTTTACGATGACCGCCGCCGGCTCATCGAACTCCTTGACCATTTCAAAGGCGGCGTTGGAATCCATCAGATTATTAAAGCTGATTGTGGTGTCGCCCTCGATGATTTTTCCGGTTCCAATGCTCGTTTCACTTGTGGCGGGGAGTTTATAGAAAGCGGCGCTTTGATGGGGATTTTCGCCGTAACGCAGCGATTTTTCCTTTGTAAGCGTGATAGACAATTTTTCAGGGTATTCGACGCCGGCTTTGCTGTTCAAATACTGTGTGATTGCGGCGTCGTAAGCGGCGGTAAGGGCAAAAGCGGCCTTAGCAAGGTCGCCTCGAAGCTGCTCGCTGATGGCCCCATTGTTTTTATTCATTTGCTCAATGACCATCTCATACTGACTTGGGCTTGTAACGACGACGACGTATTTGTGGTTCTTGGCGGCGGAGCGAATCATACTCGGCCCGCCTATATCGATATTCTCAATCGCCTGCTCCAATGTGCATCCCGGCCTGGCGACGGTCTGCTCGAACGGGTAAAGATTTACGCAGGCCAGGTCGATGGGGTCGATTCCGTGCTTCTGCATAGCGGCTTTATGCTCGGCTTTGTCCCGCAGCGCCAATAGCCCCCCGTGGATTTTGGGGTGGAGCGTCTTGACGCGTCCATCCATCATTTCGGGAAAGCCGGTAACGTTTTCGATAGGGGTAACGTCGATTTCCGCCTCGGCAAGCGTCTTTGCGGTGCCGCCCGTGCTTATGATTTTGACGCCCATTTCGGCGAGGTCCCGGGCGAAATCGACAATGCGGGTTTTATCAGAAACACTAATCAGAGCGGTTCGGATTTTGACGTCCATTTGAAATGTCCTTTCGTCGGGTTATCGAACGGGTTCCAGACACGCCAGCCGACCTTGTGCGTCGGCGATATAAATTTTCGAGTCGGCCGTATTGGTCGTGTATTTGACTGCCTGACCAATATCGACCGAATAAAGCTTTTTCGCCTTTACGTTGTCCATCGCTGCAAGCAGCCCCGTCTCGGTAATGACAAACGCCTTATCGCCGGATTCAGCTAACAGCCCCAGACCATCGGGAAGCTGCCACAGAAGCTTGCCGGTTTGCTTGTCTAATGCAATCAGGCCTGAGTTGGGAATATGCTGGTAAACTACTTTGTCGCCCGATATAGGCGACGCATCGAGGATTGCCTGTGTCTGATATTTCCACAGCAGTTTGCCCGAGGTCAAATCGAGACGATAGATATTGGTGTCGCTGCAGGCGACATACAAGGACGTGGAATCTCGGGCTATACCGGCGATAGCGCCTGGCGCATCGAACTGCCAGAGCTTAACGGGTTTGTCGGGTTTGATACATATTACGTTGCCCTTTACGGTGGCGAAGATAACGAATTCCTCATCGGCCAGAACTGCGGTTATAGTGGAATCGCTTTCCGCGGCCACCTCAAAAAGCTGGACCTTGTCGTCGGCACGCAGCGCGTGAAGGCGCTTGTCGCCGCCGGCAACATAGAAAAATGAATCATTACGGACTACGGGGCAGGTTACACCGCTGGTGATATTAGTGGATGTCTGCTCGGTGCCGGCGTCGGCGCTGATTTCGATGAGTTTGCTTCCTACTATGGTAATTAGCTCCCCCTCGTGGAATTCGAGCCCCGTCAACGGCAGCCCCGCGGGCGCGACGAAATTGCTGAACATCACGTTGCCGTCGGCCCTGTTGAGGCAGGACAGGTAATTGCGGCTGGATAGTGCGTAAAGGCGATTACCAAAAACACGCACCTGGTCGAGCGCCTCACGCTCAGCAAGCGGCAGGTTGTACTGCCACACGATTTTAAGCTCCGCTGGGTCAAGCTTGCTTTGCGGGACCAGCCAGCGGGAATCGTCTGCTGCCCACAGCAGGTTTGCAAAGACAAAGAAAAAAATGAGGGCAGATAAAACACGAATGGTTTTCAACATAATTCATCACCTCCTACGCCGGCTGATTCACAGCCCGACGATAGTTACTGTCCCGGCACACCGGGACTATTCCATTTGCACGTAATCCGCAAGGTCAACATTATGGTCCTGCTCGAATTGTCGCATCTGCTCGATACGTTCGATGTCGTCCTGAATCCTGTTGGCGAGTTTGAATATATATGGTTTGCCTGCCAGCCGGTTGCGAAGGTCATCGAGCATCGGCTCCCAGGCGCCCCCGTACAACTGATGTTTGAGAACTACAAGCATCCTGTACTCTTCGCTCAGCGTCTTGACATAATCGCTGACATCCTGTTTGGTAGCGCCTTTGCCCGTCTTGTTTTGGGTTTTTTCAGCCATTGAGGCCAACCTGCCTGTTTGTCCCTGCACGACGTAGTGCCGAACCATAAAAAACGCCTTATGCCTGACCAGCGACGACAATCCTAACCTCTTCAGGCGAGTATTGCAACAGGTTTTTAAGCATTGTATTTCGAGCCCGGCAGCAAAAAGTCCCTTTTTCGCTTTTTTTGTCCTCCGATGGCGTTGAAGAGGGTATAATTAATAAGTAGCGTCTGTTACGGTTCAGCATAGCGGACCGATGGAGTGGTGAAAGCAAGGGAGGCGAGTCAGATAAAAATAAATCGAGACCGACGGTAGGGTCAATGATGAAAAGCTGAGTTCTTGCCTCCTTTTTATTATGTGCACACGCGGGCAATTCAAATTTCAGCAGACCAGAGGATTTTCGCACAGGTGCAGTGGTTGCCAAGATGATATATTGCCAGATTTTCGACGGCGAAGTCACGGGGTAAAGGCAGGTCACTAAGGTCGCCGTAACCTGCGGTTATATGAGGTGAAAAATTAGAGTAGCCGGATTTGACAAAATAATTCCTTATCCATTCGAGTGTTGACGCACTTGCTTGCCCCCCTGCTATCATATCTTCGGCGATATCCTGCGTGAAAAAGGGCTTGAGTATGTTATAGATTCTTTCGTGAAATATTTGAAGCTGTTCCGTTCGTTCGACCTGAAAGACCGATACGATTTCGCCGGAAATATTCGTCGATTTTTGAATGCCGGCAAGTTTGAGCCGCCTGGGAGCAATGTCAACTATCGGCCGGAGCGATTCGCCGATGCGGGCAACATCTCTGCTGTCTATACAACCCATTGCAAGTGAAATATGAGGCAAACAATCGTTTTTATTGAGGACGATTTTACTGCCGGACTCCTTAACAAGCTCGGTATTCGCGGTGATTGCTAAATCCACCATCGCCTCCTCAGGCAGCAAAACTACATCAACGGCTATCCCGGACATCAGTAACACACCTGCGATTAGCGCAAAAAGGAATGGGAGAGCAGTGTATGCTCTCCCATTATTCGTGTGGCTCTTGCCTTTTTGTTTTAGCCGATTGCTTGCTGTAGCCCAAATCACCATCAGACTTGTATGCTTTTGCGTGTTGGGCCAGTAAGGCCTGGCTAATTATGGCCGAATTGGTCATTTTTCAGAGCCACTTATTTTCAACTTTTCAACACCGCTTTCAATCGACATTTGCTTTAGTTTCTCTTGAGTTTTTTACCAACTTTTTGAATTAGGCAATAGATACCCGTAGCGGTCAACAAGACCGCGAAAGTCAGGTAATTTAGGCAACCCCTTTAAGTCCAATAACCTTCAGTGACCGGCTTTCCCCTTGTAAATCGTGAACAGAAAATCTTAAGAAATGGTAAGATAACATTATGAGCAACTCACAAATTGAGAATTTATTCCTGACGACCACAGCGGATGAGCTACGGCGGCTCGGATGGGGACAGCCGGATGTCATTCTGATTACGGGCGATGCCTATGTTGACCACCCGTCGTTCGGCCTTGCGCTGATTGGCCGGCTTTTGGAAAGCATGGGATATCGCGTCGCGATACTGGCCCAGCCGGATTGGCGAAGCGTCGAGCCGTTTAGAGCATTAGGTAAGCCACGCCTTTTCTGGGGGATAACCAGCGGCTGTATCGACTCCCGACTGAACCACTACGCCTCGCTTGGTAATCGACGTAAAGAGGACGTTTACAGCCCCGGCGGACGACTGGGCTTACGCCCTGACAGGCCCCTGCTCGTTTATTCGGCAAGGGCACGCGAGGCATATCCCGATGTGCCCATTGTTTTGGGCGGCCTTGAGGCGTCGCTTCGCAGGTTAGTGCATTACGACTATATCGAAGACAAGCTCAAACGCTCAGTGCTTATCGACGCCAAGGCCGACCTGTTGGTTCACGGGATGGCTGAACTGCAAATCGTGGAAATCGCCCGGCGTTTGGCCAACGGCGAGCTAATCGATAAACTGACCGATATACCCGGTACGGCCTATCCGGTAAAAAGCAATACCCCCCTGCCGGATAATCTCATCCCCCTTTCGTCGCTTGCAGACCAGCAGGCGGACAAGGCGCTCGTTATGTCGGTTCAATTAGAATATCAAATGCAAGCACACCCGGCAGGTCGAGCCGTAATCCAAGAACAGAACCCCGGCAGAATCGCAGTATTGCCTCCTGCCAAACCAATTGAGCCGGACAGGTTGGACGGCTTATACGAACTGCCGTTTACGCGGTGCTGGCATCCGAAATACGATTCGGCTGGAGGTGTGCCCGCTTTGAAATCCGTGCAGTTTTCGATAACAACTCATCGCGGCTGTTTTGGCGGCTGCTCATTTTGCTCAATATATTTTCATCAGGGCAAAGACATTTCCTCACGTTCGATTGAATCTCTTATTGCCGAGGCCGACCGCCTGCGCTCGCATAACGATTTTCGCGGCACGATATTCGACGTCGGCGGCCCTACCGCAAATATGTTCGGGATGAAATGCTCAAAGGCAGGAAGTTGCAGCAAGCCAAGCTGCATTTTCCCGTCTATTTGCAAAAATATGCGGGTCGATTACAGTTCGCAACTAAAGATGTTTGATGCGTTCCTGAAATGGAAGACAGCCGGACCCAAAAAAACAAACGTATTCGTCGCCTCAGGCATCCGCCACGACTTGGCTCTTCAAAGTAAGGAATATCTCGATATGCTCACAAAACATTTCGTTGGCGGACATTTGAAAGTAGCGCCCGAGCATTATTGCCCGCTTGTGCTTGAGTTAATGGGCAAATCCGCCTTCGAGGTCTTCGAGGAATTTGAGGCACGCTTCACCGAGGCAAGCCGAAAAGCAGGCAAAGAACAATACTTAGTGCCTTACTTCATAAGCGCACATCCCGGCTGCAGCACAGATGATGCTATTCAGTTGACCGACTATCTTGTGAAGCGGCAATGGCGGCCGAGACAGGTGCAGGATTTCGTTCCTGTGCCATTGACACTCTCAACGGCGATGTTCGTCAGCGGACAGAACGCTCGTAGTAAAGAAATTTACGTCCCACGAGGCAGGGGCGAAAAACGCCTCCAGACCGCCCTGCTCCAGTATTATCAGTCCCGAAACTTAAAAGTAATCGCCGACTGCCTCCGCACCCGCCGTCGCGATGACCTATTGCGTCAAATCCGGCGTTCACAGGTTCCAAATCGAGGCGCAAAATCACCTTCCGACTGGGACATCTGAAACCGCCAAAACCCCCGTTCTTACGGCAATTTCGAGAGTCAAGGGCATAGTTATTGCTTCTTACCCTTGAAACTGCTATAATGAAAAAATACACCCGATTGGGGTCTAATAAAGGGTCGATGAAATGAAAGCCAAAGGGAAGGGATATCGTTTTTGTTTTTCTGTCTTAATCTTCAGGGCACCTCTAAAAACTATAATTTCATGAAGGAAAATCTTATTTTTAAGCCAAAAACAAGGCTCGTTTGCCTTGCCAATGTAGTTTTTCGAGGTGGCCTTCATATTAGCCGGCTCCGCAAATGCCGGGTTGTGCCCGCCTGCTGACCTAAACGCCGATTGCCGGGTCAATTTGGACGACTTGGATATATTTGTGGACCAGTGGCTGGACCCGGGTGAGTGCGAAGGCGAGGAATCCTGTGCAAATTTCGACGGCTTAAATGGCGTCGATTTCCTCGACTTCTCGTTCCTGATTGATTTTTGGCGGGCCTTCGGCCCTTCGCTGGTAATTAATGAGTTTATGGCTTCCAACAGCAGCGACAGCGGCATCTCCGACCCACAAGGCGATTTCGACGACTGGATTGAGATTTACAATTATGGCGATACCCCTATAGACCTTAACGGGATGTATCTAACGGATAACTTCGGTAACCCCACAAAATGGCAGATTCCTTCCGGTTACTCATCACAGACGACAGTGCCGGCTGACGGCTTTGTGGTATTCTGGGCGGATGAGGAGACGGCCGACGGTCCCCTGCACGCGGATTTCAAGCTCTCGGCAGGCGGCGAGGAAATAGGCCTGTTCGATGCCAATGGTTTACTCATCGACGGCATAGCTTTCGGAGACCAGACAGCAAATATCTCTTACGGCCGATATCCCGATGCGACAGACAACTTGCGGTTCTTTTCTACCCCCACTCCCGCTGCGGACAATAACGGCGCATACTCAGGCGAAATTGAAAAAGTCGAATTCAGCCATGAACGCGGGTTCTACAGCACATCGTTTAACCTTACTCTGGCCTGTGTAACGCCTGGCGCGAATATCTACTATACTACCGACGGACGCGACCCGATTGTCGGCGAGGCGCCCGCCCCGACAAGCACACTCTATACTTCGCAGATACCTGTAAGCTCCACAAAATACATCCGGGCTGCGGCGATAAAGGCCGGCTGGATGCCTACACAGATAGCGGCTAATACCTATATATATGGGGCCAGCAGCGCTATCAAAGCTATGCCTGCCGTTTCTCTTGTCGGTGACCCCAACCAGACACTCTATGAGCCGAACGGGATTATGGCAATCGTCGGAGGCTACTATGACGGCGGAGTATGGACATCGGGCGGCGACCCAAGTGCTTATAACAATCCTATTCACCGGGGAATTGCTTACGAGAGGCCTGTTTCCTTCGAAATTATCAATTCATCAGCCGACGGCAATTACCAGGAGAACTGCGGTATCCGCGTTCACGGCAGCGATTATACCCGGCCTCGCTTCACCCGCGGAGACGACTGGGTTACCTGCTGGATCGGTAACAATAAAATCAGCTTTAATCTCTTTTTCCGCAGCAGTTACGGCGACAACCGATTTGAGTACTCATTCTTCCCATTTACGCCGGAGGTTGACCGCTATCAAAGCATAGCCCTGCGAGGGGGCCACAATGACCTTTGTGCACCGTTTGTCAAAGACGAATGGACCAGACGGCTGTTCAAGGAAATGGGGGGAGTCCAGGTTACAGGAACATTCGTTAACCTCTATATCAACGGCGCTTATAAGTATTACTACAATCCCATCGCCCGCGAAGATGAGGAATTCTTCCAGGAATGGTATGGCTCCGACTATGACTTCGACGTCATTACCAACAGCGGTCTCAGGGACGGCGACACTACTGCATGGAATAATCTTATTAATTATGCAAACAACAACGACCTTTCCAATGCTAACAATTATAATTATTTCGCCGATAAGTTCGACATCGTCACATTCATAGATTATCTAATTCTTGAAATTCATTCAGGCAACTTTGACTGGCCCGGCAACAACTGGACCGCTCACCGTGAGGGGTCAGATACCGGTATATTCAGGTTCAGCATATGGGATGCCGATGGCATTGCTGAATCGTGGATTTTTGGCAATAACTGCGAGTCGTGCTACTTGACAGCGTTCGAGGATTTCCCCAACTGGACGAGTCCTACCGGCTTGAACAATCTATCCTGGGACCCTACTTCACAAATTTATCGTGCCCTCAAGGCAAATCCCAATTTCAGACAGCTCTTTGCTGATAGAATACACAAGCATTTCAGAAACGGCGGCGTTTTAACCCTGACGCATCTGATTAACAAGTGGTGGGAGGTGCAAAATGAGGTATCAAGCGTCCTTCCATATCAAATCACATACGTGCCGAATATATTCCTGCCTAAGCGGGAACCCTATGTCTTAGCCGCGTTCGAGACGAATGGCTTGTTCAACCGCGCCTTCGGAGCACCGGTCTTCTATGTAAACAGTGTCTATAAGTTCGGCGGTTACGTCTCAACAAGCGATACCTTTACGATTACCGACCCCTGTAGCTCAGGCGGCACCATTTATTACACCACCGACGGCAGTGACCCCAGACCTCAGGCAGGCGGCCAGCCAATAACATTTGTGATTGAGGACGCCTCGAAGAAAGTGCTGGTTCCGACGGGAGATATAGGAACTACCTGGCGTGGCGGCAGCGAGCCATATAATGAGACCGGCTGGACAAGCGGCTCTGGCGGCGTCGGCTACGAAAGAGACACGGGCTATGAACCATACATCGATATTGACGTCGAGTCAGCTATGTATAGCAACAACGGCACCTGCTACATTCGCATACCATTCAATGTCGATGCAGGCGATGTCGGCAATATCACTTCGCTTACTTTGAATATGCAATATGACGACGGCTTCGTCGCATATATCAACGGAACGGAAGTAAAACGTGTTAACGCACCGACCACTCCGGTATGGAACTCATTGGCCAGCTCCGGGCACGAGGCCTCCTCCGTCTTCGATTCTTACGATATCTCGGCATACGCTGGAAACCTGCACGCCGGCACTAATATTTTGGCCATTCACGGTTTGAATACATCGACAACAAGCTCGGATTTCCTGATTTCCACAGAACTGATTGGTACCGTAACACCTCCTGATATCTCTCCTTCGGCAATTCAATACACCGGCGGTTTCAATCTCAACAAGAGCACGAATCTCAGGTCACGGATTTATAAGAGCAGCACAAGTGAATGGAGCCCGATTAACGAGGCGGTTTATGAAGTCGGCAACGTCAAAAATTCCCTGCGAATCACCGAGCTTATGTACAATCCCAAAGATACCGGCGAGCCGAACGATGAGGACACAGAGTATATCGAGCTCAAGAACATCAGCGGCTCACCGATTAACCTCAACTTAGTCAATTTCGACAAAGGCATCGACTTCACCTTTGGCCCCAACACTCTCGCCGCAGGCCAGTATATCCTCGTCGCCAAGGATATAAACGCCTTCCAGACCAAATACGGCACAGGTTACTACATCGCAGGCGAGTACTCCGGCTCACTAAATAATGGCGGCGAGAGAGTCCGATTACTTGACGCGGCCGGAACAACCATTCTCGACTTCAATTATAAAGACGGCTGGCGTTCCATCGTCGATGGCGACGGTTACTCGCTTACTATAATCAATCCTGCCAATCCGGACCCCAATAGCTGGGCGCACAACGACGGCTGGAGGGCAAGCGCATATATAGAGGGCTCACCCGGCTGGGACGATTCGGGCTTTATCCCCAATCCCGGCGCAATCGCTATTAACGAAGTTATGAGCCATTCGCACGCGAGCAATCCTGACTGGATTGAGCTTTATAATACCACCGCCTCTCCCATAAATATCGGCGGCTGGTTCCTCAGCGACAACGACAGCAACCTGATGAAATATCGATTCGCAACCGGCACAACCATTCCTGCCAATGGCTATATCGTTGTCCGTGAGGACGTCAATTTCGGCGATGCTGCTTCAGACCCGGGCCGGCTGATTCCCTTTGCGTTAAGTGAGAACGGAGAGATGGTATGCCTGGCCTCGGCGCTCGATGCCAATAGCTTCCTTACCGGCTATCGCGAAAAAGAGGATTTTGGCGCCTCAGAGACGGGCGTAACCTTCGGCAGATACTATAAGGCCAGCACCGACAGCTACAACTTCGTCCCGATGGCCACCGTCACTCAGGGCTCTGCAAATGCCTATCCTAAGGTCGGCCCCGTTGTTATTACCGAGATTATGTATCACCCTGACTGGCCCGCGACCGGCAATTACGCCAACGACGAATATGAATATGTCGAGCTTCGCAACACCTCCGGCTCACCTGTCACACTATATGATTCAGCCGAAGGCGTTCCCTGGAAATTTACCGACGGCATCAGCTACACTTTTGCTTCTCCGCCAAGTGCCGTCACTATCCCCGCAGGAGGCAGAATCTTAGTCGTCAGGAATACATCGGCTTTCAACTTGCGTTATCCGGGTCTGTCGGGCATTACCTATGGACCTTATAGCGGCTGGCTGGCAAATGACGGCGAACAGCTTGAACTGGGTAAACCCGGCGATGTAGATGAATTCAGCGTTCGCCAGTATATTCGAGTCGATAGAGTAAATTACTCCGACGGCTCGCATCCAAGCAACGACCCAACTGACCCCTGGCCGATGGACGCTGATGGTTTGGGTAAGTCCTTGAAACGAATTAATGAATCATTATACGGCAACGACCCCAACAACTGGACCGCCGCAACCCCGTCACCCGGGTCATAACTCCGGCTGTTGGTCAGGCCTGTTTAACTTTTCATCGCGGCGGCCTGCCCCGATGTGTTTGTCAACCTGCGCCAGACCAAGAAGAACAACTATCGCCAGAACTGTTGTTATCAACGCCAGGTAATAAAGCCCGGCCCCGCATGCCATCCCGATACTGGCAACGAGCCATATCGTCGCTGCCGTCGTTAGCCCGTGGACGCCGCCCCTGTCCTGAATGACTGCGCCCGCACCGAGAAAGCCAACGCCCGTAACAATTTGCGCGGCAATTCTCGTAATCGAATCCTTATCCCCGGCCATTTTCACGGAGATTAATGTAAATACCGCCGCACCGAGACAAATCAGAACGTTTGTGCGCAGACCAGCCGGCTTATGTTTGATTTGGCGCTCAAGCCCTACGGCGGCCCCGCAGGCCACCGCCAGTAATATTGCGATTATATCGCTGTGCCAGTCCATAGCTACCTCTCTATGAGCGTTTCATCGACCTGCATCCCGAAGTGCCTGCCGCCCTTTTCTACACGGGCAAGAACCTTGTCGCCGGTTTTCAGTGTGGTAATGGAAATTGGTTTGCCATCCGGGGCGACGAGGCGAATCGTCTCGGCGTTTTGCATAACCAAGCTGATGGGTACACCGCCAGCTTCGGCTTCGACAAGCATCATCGGCCGTTTTTCAATCTTGTTTCTGCCTAAATATCCAAGCTGACATTTGCCTTTGAAATCGACAATCATCACTTCGTCGCCTGCCTTAAGGTCCGCCAGGTACTTCGTATTGCCCCCCGGCCCAAGCGTATATGCGTGGACGGCCCCTGCGTTGACGCGAAAGGGTCTGGCCGCCACGTAAGGATTCTCTATAGATTCCGAATGCACTAAGAAAAACCCCGAAGCCGTATTGCCTATAAGCATTCCCTCGCCCGGCGACATCTGTGTGCAGGTATCCATACAGGCCCTGTCGCCCATACCGAGCTGTTTGACGCCCGTTACTGTCGCCTCAACAAGCTCAATCTTGTCGCCTATCCCCTGTAATATCTCTGCCGTCTTTTTAATCTCATTGACGTCGTTGCTGTTCAAAAGAACGCCGTCAACACCCTTTTCGAGTATCTCAACCATTAACTTCGCCTGCCCGCTGTCGGTAACCTGCACCATTATATTTTTGCCTCTTCTGGCAAGCAGGTTTTCAATCGGGATAATCGTCCAGTCCAGCATACGCAGCACGACTATTTTTCCAGGGGCGATTCCTGCCGCCTTGTCCTCGTCCTGCTTTCCCGCCACATCCACAAATACAACATCGATGCCGGGCCTTATATCGCCGTCCTTTGCGACGATTTTTATCCTGCCCAATTGGTGCACTTTTTCGCTGCTGCCGTCAGGCACCACCACCGCATCCGCCCCGCTTTCCAGCGCAGCAGTAATAAGATTCTTATCGTAAGGCGACGCATTGACCCAGAGTATTTTCATTTTACAGTATCCTTTTGCAACCGAGGAAGATTTAACGGTAAATTCGGCGTTCTGTCAAGCGGTTTAAGTTTTTGTGGAATGAGTAGCTACTGCACAACAAAAATCCTTATTTTTAGTGTGTATCTGTGCGGAATGAGTATAATAAAATGTTAGTGTTTATTGATGGGAGGACAAATAGATGTTTGGAATCAGCTTCAATCTGATTTCTTATACAGGGATGCGAATTGGGCCATCTATTGGGGTTATTACCCCCAAAGGTTCCCCACCTGCTGCAGAACTCACGGAGTTATCTATCCCGTGGCAAAATCCGACAGAGAATCCAACGGTTTTCGCTCTATTGAGTTGGCACACGACCATGGCCGATTTTGCGGGACGCGACGAAGAAATATCCGAGCTTTACCGCTGGGTCACGAGCAACCATCCCGTCTCAATAAAGTTTCTCACAGGAGACGGCGGCGTTGGCAAGAGCCGGCTCGCCGCCCACTTCGCAAACGAATTACGCAAAAAGGATTGGGCTGCCGGCTTTGTCAATTTACGCAAAGCTGTAAAATTCCCCTTGAACAAGGATGGCTCTTTACTGATTGTTGACTACCCGGAACAAAATCCAAGTGGCGTCCAGGAACTGCTCTGCGACCTTGCAACACTGGAGCAGTCAGAACAAATTAAATTGAGAGTGCTGTTCCTCAGCCGTGAGCCGCTGCAATGCTGGCGGGAAGTATTCCGTCACGCCAACTCGCTCACTCTGCTGGATACGTCGCCAGTGGCGATTGGCGGTATGTATGAGCGACCCGCCTATGACATATTCTGCTCTGCACAGGAAAAAACCGCCGAAATTTTTAATACCACGCCTCTTCCGGTCTCCGAATCCGACCTGATCGAATGGGTAAACCAAGCCGAGAAGAACCAAAGGGCGCTGTTCATCGTCGCGGCAGCAGTTCAAAGCTCGCTACATCCTGAGGAAGATGTCTTCGGCTATACGGGCCCCGAGGTAATCGATGCCCTGGTTGAACGCGAGATTGACCGCCTTCGAGGCGTCGCGGATACCCATCGCATCAAAGACAAAAACTCGCTGGCTCGTTTGCTCGCAATGGCCGCGATAGCTGGCGAGCTTGCCCCGGAACGGATATCCGAACTTGCTGCAATGCAAGAACTTCATCTCGGTCTGCCGAAGGGAGACTATCTGATAGAAATGCTGAACGAAACGATGCTTTTGTCCGACGGCTTAGTGCATCCACCAGAACCGGATATTGTAGCCGCCGCCTTTACGGTCAAGGTTTTTGCACAAAATCCTAAGACCGCACCTGAATTGATTTGGACTTGCCTGATCGAAGATGTTGAAGCAGGCATAGAACGGATCACCCGCATATCTTATGATGCCGAGATTCTCCTTGGTATGTACCAAAACCGTATAAGCAGATACTTCGCCACTGCACTCAAAGGACACATAGACCGCTGCGAAATTTTAGATGAGTATTTTTCAAAGATTCTGCCGATGACCTTACTCGACGCTTCTATAATGGTATGGAAGACGCTCCTTAGCGTTACCGACGATGTTTACAAGTGTTCTCGATTACTAAATAATCTCTCCACCGACCTCGCCCAAATCGGCGACAAAAAAGGCGCCCTCGAAGCCATCCTCGAAACTGTGGAAATCTATAGACGGCTTGCAAAGGCAAATCCAGCCGAATACGAGCCGGACCTGGCGAGAAGTTTGGGAGTAACGGGCAGAGTATTACGTCAAGACGGTAAAATCGCACAATCCGTCGGTGCCTTGCGGGAAGGAATCTACTTGATAAAACCGTTCGTTGAACAGTACCCTCAAAGCCCTTTCTTTGAATTACTCAAAGTTCTCGAATATGACTTAATTAAGAGTGAAGAACAATCAACCTGACCGGTTTATTTCGATTTTGTCTGCAACATTTCCATTGCGTCTTTGACGCTTGCCCCACGGTGGACCATTTTGCAAAGTGCGGCGACCATTTTTTCAGGATTTTTGTGCTGGAAGGCGTTTCTGCCGATTGATAATCCCGCAGCACCTGCTTTAAGCGCCCCTTCGGCCATTTTGAATATATCTTCGTCACTTCCCATCTTAGGCCCCCCTGCTATCACTACCGGAACTGGACAGCCGTTGACGACCTCCTTGAAACTGGCGACGCTGCCGGTATAAGGAACTTTAACTATATCAGCGCCGAGTTCCGCCCCGACCCGAGCCGCGTGCTTGACGTATGCGACGTCGAATTCATTTTTAATCTTCGCCCCGCGTGTGTACATCATCGCCACAAGCGGCATCTGCCATTCGAGACATCTCTCGCTTACAAAGCCCAGTTGGCCTAACATTTCCTTGTCGGTTTCTGCGCCAAGGTTGATATGAACAGATACAGCGTCTGCTCCGAGTTTTATCGCCTCTTCCACGGTGCAGACAAGCTCTTTGGCGTTAGGGTCCGGGCTAAGCGTAGAGCCGCCTGAAAGGTGAATAATCAGCCCCACGTCCCTGCCTGTGCCGCGGTGGCCTGCACCGACGATGCCCTTGTGCATCAAAATCGCGTTTGCGCCGCCTGCGACGACCTTGCTTATCGTCTCTCGCATATCCTCCAGTCCCGCAATCGGCCCTACCGTTACGCCGTGGTCCATCGGGATTATCACCGTCTTTCCGCTGTTGCGGTCGATTATCCTCTCCAGACGTATCTTTTTACCTATCATATTCACGTCTCCTCTAATTCTAATACTACGGTTTTTCTGGCTTAAAATCTACACAACCCAGCCGATAACGCAAGCAAAAAACATCATTAAGGCCGCCAATTGACCCAATGAAAAACTTGACAGCTCATCGTATATTTCGTAGCATATATACTAATTGTCGTTGAGCCGGCTACGAAGGCCGCCGAAGCCGGCGGTATTCGTAATCTGCTCGCGACTGAAATACAGGAACTATTTTAATGGAACAGGAAGTCCTGCAGCAAATCGAGCAGATTATCGGTTACAGGTTTTCCAACCGCAACCTGTTGGTTGAGGCCTTTACACATGCCTCCGCGGTCGATAACCGGGCATTGAGCAACGAACGGCAGGAGTTTCTCGGCGACTCGGTCCTTTCCCTCGTGATATGCCAGGCGATTTTCCAACGCTCCCCTGATTATCTCGAAGGTGACCTGACTAAAATGAAAAGTATGCTCGTCTCCCGCACCACCTGCGCCCATGTGGCGCGACAGCTCGGCCTGCACAAGCTGCTTAAAATTGGCAAGGGTATGGCAGGCAGTCAGTCACTTTCACATTCACTGGCGGCGGGTTTGCTCGAGGCGCTTATCGCCGCTATTTATATCGACGGCGGCCTTGAGCCGGCACGCGACTTCATTCTACGCCAGTTCGACGCTTTAATTCAAAAAGCCGATATGGAGCAGAACCAGGGAAACTTCAAGTCACTTTTGCAGCAGTATGCCCAGCAGCACCTGAATACTACCCCCGCTTATGAGCTGCTCGACGAAAAAGGACCGGACCATAATAAATGCTTCGAGGTTCAGGCGGTCATAAATGAACGTCATTTTCCGAGTGCCTGGGGGACCAATAAAAAAGAGGCCGAGCAGAAAGCCGCGCTCAATGCCCTCGTCGAGCTTGGTGTAATCAAGGACGATTGTGAAGACACCGAAAATACTTGAGCAGCACTCAGCTTGTAACAAACCACGCCACGGCTGACAGCACCAGCGCCGTAATTACCATAAAGAGTACTATCGAGCCGAACAGCAGCACCGACTCTTTGATGAAGTTGCCCGCAGAAACACGAGGCACTTTTGTCGCCTTATAAACAATCGCTATTGCCGCTACAAGAGGTAGAAGCAAAAGCAGCGATTGGGCGGTTGTCCCTATATCCTCAGGAGAGGTAAAGCCGGCCATTACATAAGACGCGAAATCAAGCATATCACTGCTCCATTGGCGATATTCTGCGCAGATGTGCCAGGTACACCGAATTTACTATGCAAAGAAGGTTAAGAAGGCCCGCTATGCTGGTGTATATCTGGCCCATTTCGTTCGGCCGGCCGTAAACGGGGAAACCGCCGCCGGCAGTCATTCGCCCGATTACAGCTACAAGAGGCGAATTCATTAGCTGAACAAAGTACCACAGCCGGGAACCGATGGGGTCAACAACCCCTATCGAGCCGATGTAAACTCCCAGACCAAAAGTAAGGGCTATCATAACAAATATTATCAGCGCTCGTTTCGTTTCCTTCAGCAGGAAATATCCCCCGCCAGGGACAACCCATCCCGCCAAACCCACAAGGAACAAAAATGGCAGCGGATTTTCCTGTGATTGCCTGCGTGACACTGTTAATCCTTTCGTTCAATATTTGTCAGCGGCTTCCGGCACAGTGTTGACATCGTTCGGTGAGCTTGTTGGCGCCGTTTCCTGCTGTTCTTTTATTACGCGGAAATTCATTCTGCTTACGATGTTCTTCGGGTCGAAATACACCGCCGCCAGCGATTCTGCCTCCCTGAACGCGTCTTCGACGGCGTTTACCGCCTTAATCTTGTCGTATTCATCTTCAGAAAGTCGATGAATAATGATGCTCTTCGCACAATAGTAGTTCATTTCCGGCTTGAATTCCAGGATTGTGCCGGCTTCGGCCAACGTATTGGCATCCTCCGGAACAAGTGCGTAAAGCTCATTCATAAGAATACGTTCTCTATCGGCCCTGGCGAGCAGCTTCCTGCTCATTGGGTCGCCTTCATAGCGGGTGGCCAGTGCGGCAAGCTGTTCGTCAGAAATTCTGCGAAGCCCCGTCCGTTTTTGGAGCCGGAATGGTTTTTCTACGGAATTTGTGTCTTCCTCTGTCCCTTTGACGGTCTTGCGGTAAAGGTCGTTAAACTTCTCAATGGCGGCGTCCCAGCCCGCTTCATTTGCCTCTCGAACGAATTCACGGGCTTTTTCCCCTGCTATGTCCCTCGCCTCATACCGCTTCAGGTCTTCGACTACAATATCTCTGATCGTATTGACATTTTCTTCGGCTTGCGGCTGCTGGTCAAATACCACGGTCTGTTTGTTTATTTTCTCATTTATACTTTGTGGTTCGGCTGCCTTTTCGGCCTCGATGACTCGCACCAGCATCATAGTGCTTCCGCTGTAGCCCAGCATCGCCTCACGTCTGTCCTTCAGCGGACCAATATTCTCGTAAAGCAGGGCTGGCTGAATGTCGTACGGCCCAAGAACGCTTGCCTTCAACGGCTCGACCGCGAAAACTACCCGAGACAAAGATGTGTTCAAAAAACCCGTGCCTCCGACATAAAGCGGACCGAGATATTTGTCGTTTTCGACATCGGCCGCATCCAACAATCCGGTCTTGCCTGTATAGACCTTCAGTTTGTATTTCTCCGAAAGCTCTTTGGCCGTCTTCTCGTAGTCCACCGCCAGCTTCCTGACTTCCTCGCCGGTCAGTTTAGTTCGCTCCCTGTCTATCCCCATCAGGTTGACTTCGGTAATCGACTTGGCATCAAGCAATATCTGCTCCGCTTTTGCATCCACCCTTTGCTGGTAAAGACCCCTCGATAATAAAGCCGCCACCTCCGCGTAACTTCGTGTTTTCCAAACTATCTGCGAATTGGGGTCGTTTGAGTCTGATGGGGCCGTATATGCAATGGGCCGCTGCGTCAAATGCTGCTGATAATACTCTTCCATCTCCTGCTGCGTGGGACGCTGCACCGTTGCGGCCGTGTCATCCAGACGAACCGCGATATACTCAAGCTTTACGCGGTCAGGCAGCTTGTAGCCGAAACCGTATGGATTGTCCTTGCTGACTTCATCCGCGAAAAAACTCTTGTACTTCTCAAATTGGCCGATTGTTTTTTCCTCGTCGGGCTGTGGCGCCTTACTCGTAAAGGTATCCGCCCCGAACAGAACATATTCGGCGTCTATGGTCTCCTCACGCAATACTGTTTCCTGCAACAGTTGCAAAGAGGTCGTGTCTTGAGCCGAACTCATTATCCTGCAGAATTCGATGGTCCCCAACAGGTCCGCGAAGGTCTCCAGAACCTGCTGTTCGGATAGGCCCTGTTTCTCAACAATTATGCCTATAACCTGTGAATACGTTGCCCCCTGATGTAGTCGCGGGATAATCGCCGAAAGCTGTTCCTTTGCCGTTTCCGTCGCCGTCCGAATCCCGGCTTGTTGCGCCTCCTTCGTCAGCAGCAGCCAGTACATGTTCGGCGGATACGCCTTTGCGTAGATATCGTTTATCTGCTCGTCACTTATGCGATAGCCGTTCCTGTTGATTATTTGTCTGATTAAGCTTATTGATTCCGCCGCTGTGCCTCTCTCCGAAAACAGCAGCTCACCGAGTAAAATTTGCCGCAGGTCCTGCGAAGAGTCCATGCGGGGGTCACGGGGCTGAAGGAGAAAATGAATACCGAGCGTTTTGAGAATATCGAGCTGCTTTTGCGACCAGGCAAGGTCTTCGTTGCTTATCTTCCTGCCGTCGTCGTAGTAAGCGACAACCCTCTTGCCGCCTGACCGTCGCGAGCTTAGATAACTCATCACCGGCTGGATTGTAAATACAATCATCAGCGCAATGACTACAAAAGCCATAATCTTGCGGTTGTGCTTGCGAAACCACTTCATTAAATTCATTTCATTGCTCCGAAATCGTAAACCAGCTCATTTTTAGCCCTCGAATTATAAACAATGTTCCCCCCTTTGCAACCAAAATCAATACCGCCTGACTATACTGTGTGCAACTCAGATTTGGTTAGCTAAGGATAGACTTACTCTATCTGACTATCGTCTGTGTGGGCCTTACTGCTGCTAAATAATAAATATTTTGCCGGGCCGGCTACTTAAGTTCTATTATGTTCGTAAACTCCACCAACGCGCCGCCAAGCTCGACGCTGGCTTCGATTGTTCCAACAAGCCCGACTTTTTTATTTATCAGTGCGCTTAGGTCCCTGTGCGCCGCCTCACCCGCGGGCCGGGCATAACAGATGGTCTTGCCTTCATCGTCCACGATTCGATAGTATTTCAAGCCGCGCGTTTCTGAAAAAATGCTCGATTCCTTAAGCAGGCCTATTACGGCAAATATACTTTTGTCATCGAGCTGCGAAAGTTTTTCCTCTCGTGCCGCCTCTATACGCTCGCTTGTTTTTGCTAACTGTTCATCCTGGGCCGCGGTTTTCTTTGCTATCTCCTGCGCAAGCTCATACCGTTCAATCGTTTTTATCAGGTATTGCGCCTTGCGGGCCGTAAACAGTGATTGTTTATCGTTCGCAATTACCTCCAGCGCCTTTTTAAGCTCATCGTATTTTTGTTCTGCCAGTGGTTTTGCCTGCTCGGCCTTGAAGGGCTCCTCCAGAAGGTTCAGTTCTTTGGTCCTTTGCTCCGTCACAGATGGTTGCTTAGATTCGTTCGGCTCAACTCCCGTTGCTGCCTGCGTCTCCGCCTTTGGGGTTGGTGTCGGAAAAGCGGGAGCGCCGGCAGGTGGCGACATGGGCATCGGCTCAACGGGCGGCACAAGCGATGCTAACGGCCTTGCATGCTGACTGCTTACCCATAAATACGCCCCTTTAGGCGGTGCTATCTTATAGTAATCCTCCTTCTCCTCGCCCAGAAGCGCCACTTTATCGCCTTTGTTTAGTTTTCCCAGCGGCGTCGTCGAATGCATCGGCTGGACCTCGTCCGAGCCGGCATAAACTCGAACTCCCTCACCGATGACCGTTCCTGTTGAGCTATTCTGCGGGTCGGTCTCCACGTATTGTCTCGATATCCACGCATAGCTGCCCCCCGGCGGCGTTATCTGCCACCAGCTAAACTTGCTGCCGACCACCTTTATCTTGTCGCCTTTTTGAAGCTTCGCGCAGAAATAGTAATTCGTCCCAGGCCCCGAACGCACGTAAACGTCGTTGCTCGTTATCTCCGCCAGAAACGGCATCGCGGGCAGGTTCGCATCACTCGCTTCGCTGACAGATATATTGGGTTTGGGGAAACTTGCCGGCTGCTCCGCATACCCAATCGCGCTTAAACCGACCACTAAAACTATCACCGAAAATCTCAGACAGGACTCCATTCTTTGGCCTCCTTACAGATTGTCCGCCTCTGGCGGAACGGTTTTTCTCCATAAATTCCACGTTTTTAGCCACAGAGTTTTAAGCCACAGAGGACACAGAGATTACAAAGTAAAAAACAAAAGTTAAAAGCAAAAACCAGTGTTAATCAGTGTAAATCTTTGTCTAAAAAAAACCGTGTTAATCTGCGTCTTTTTCACGCCGAACAAAACTATCACCGTCGCCGCCCCTTGTCAACTCTTTTGTGCGGCTCTTTTGATATGACTTTTTGGCTGTTCTTCGAACACCGGGAAAATATCGTTTACCTGCGGGGATAATAGGCGCTTGACACATTAAGCTGTCAGAAAGTGAAAACCGCTATAAATGTATTCCCAATCAAAGGGTTTATCCGCCGTTTTTGTGGCGGATTGGCTGCTTGGCGGGTTATTTGCCTGAAATCTCACAACAACTCATAGCACCTGCCGATATCCGACTTTATCCCGCACACCGTTAGGCGTCCCTTACGGGAGGCGGCATCGCCTGACCCTAATAGTCATAATCCCAGCAGAAAAACAGTTTCTGCCCCAATTATTACCTTGACTTAACCATCGGCATCAGCTAATATTACAGCGTTAGAAAGGAGATGGTGTAACGCGCTTTGGAGAACGCTCGAATCCGCGTCGGATAACAGACGCCTCTCACGAGGCGCCCTGATGACAGATTTAACCTTAAACCTTACAGAATACAGCACTTACAGGAATATTTCAGTTGTTGCAGGCTGGAATTTAATTGCATATACAGGAGATGTAAATTTAAGTTTAGCAGATGCTACTTTTAATAATGGAACTAATTCTTATACCTGGGCTCAGGCATTATCTTAACCCCTACCTATTGTCAAGACCAATTTTCCCTCTTTATTTGGTGTAAGTCTTAACGGTTCTTCTGCCTCTTTCGCTTTGCGGAGCGGAGGCGTAGCCGAAGCGGAGCAAAGCGAATCGCGCCCATCGAAGTACACTTCCGAAGGCACCCGATAGCCCAGACTGCTGTGCGGACGATGATTGTTGTAATAATC